>CAWUJQ010000102.1:0-13205 GCA_963922445.1 uncultured bacterium | reverse complement strand
TGGTCATCTACCAGCAGCGCCGCGATTGGCTCTCTTTATCTCACGAGGAGCGGCGCGACACCTACTTGCGCATTTTGCGGGAAATGGTACAGAACGTCCTTGACGAATACCTTGATGAGGAGATTGCAGAGGACGAACTGGACTTCGAGGGTATGTATCGGCAACTGCTGACGATCTTCCCCGTGCCAGAAAACCTCAACCCGGTCACATTGGCCGAGATGGAAGCCGCCGAGGAAGACATTGACGAAATCATCCTCAATGCGCTTGAAGCTGCCTATCAGGACAAGGTCGAAGACATGACGGAAGAGGTCATGCAGCAGGCTGAGCGTCAGGTGATGCTGTGGGCAGTCGACCAGAACTGGCAGCAGCACCTGACTGACCTGGACGTTTTGCGTGAGGGTGTGTGGACGCAGGGCCTGGCCCAGCGCGACCCTCTTGTCGAATACAAGCGCATCGGCTTTGAGATGTGGAAAGAACTTCAAAGCAAAATTCGTGAGCGTGCCGGGCACGACATCTTCCGTGTGCGTGTGAACTTGCCCCAAGCGCAGCCTCGTCGTAACCTGAAGATGATCCACGGCAACAACGGCAGCGATGATAGCCAGCCAAAGACCGTGCGCAAGAGCGCCAAGAAGAAAATCGGGCGCAACGACCCCTGCTGGTGCGGTAGTGGCAAAAAGTACAAGCAGTGCCACTATAAGGAAGATCGTATGGCAGAGACGGCGCGTTAGACAAACTTCACACACCGCGCTAAAATCGTGGTATAGTTTAGGTAAACCTGGGATTGACCCTCCCAGGTCATTTCCACCCTATGCACCCCATGCCTGGGTTCATTCTACACTCAGGGCGCGACCTATTATTTACTGTTAAGTATACGGAATAGAAAGGAACGCCATGTCCGCCAAAGGCGCATTCGCACACACGCCCCCCCAACCGGCTCCCCAACTCATTGAGTTTATTGAGGATAAGCTTGACACACTGGTCAAATGGGACCTCATCCAATTTTTCTATCACAAGCCAGATATGCTCGGGACAGCACCCAAAATTGCCAGCATGATCGGGCGCGACTTACGCAAGGTTGACCTGGAGTTGCGTGAGATGGCGTCTCGTGGCTTGCTAGAAGCTCAAGAAAAAGGCGGCGTGAAGGTCTATCGCCTATCACGAGACAAGCAAACGCGGCGTCTGATTGAGCAGTTTGTGCAAGCGTGCGATGATCGTCGCTTTCGCGAAGCTGCTATCTATCATGCTGTGACTGCTACACCCAAGCGCTAGAATCAAGTTGCCTTGACGATTGCCACGCTTAGCCAAATCCTCTCATTGTATACTTGGTTTCCGCTGGCTATCATTTTGGCTATCTACTTGTTGATTGCGCGGTTCTACCACCGCTTTTCGGGGAAACGCACGCACTTCTGGCTGTTTGGATTGCCAATACTGTTCTACGGCATGTCGTTCGTGCGTTATGCCAGCATCCCGGCAGTAACCGGTGACCCGTTTGGAGATGTGGCTGGGGCTATTGGCGGATTGATCCTCATCGGCTTGAGTACGCGCCTCACCTACCAGATGATGAAGGGTGCTGCACAGTGATCGCAGTCTGGTCGAATTGGCTAGGGCACTTAGCCTTAGTATTGGCGCTGGCGTGGCTGGCTATTTTGAGCCAGCGCCTTGGGCGGGTAACCCACGCAGCCCCGCACTACATCGGGCTTTGGGCTGCTGCGATAATTCTGGGCATAGGCGTTACCCTCCGTGTGATCGCGCACTTCGCGTTTGCCGGAAGCGCGGACAGCACAGGCTGGCAGTTGGCCCACAAGGCAATCCCCGCAGTGGGGTTGACCGTGGGTGTTGTGTTCGCGTGGCGCTATTGGAGTTGGCTGTTGGCCGAGCGCGACTGAGCCGTTGGGTGTGGAGGAAGAGTTGAACGAGACACTGCTGGACAAAGTCCAAAAGTTACCCAAGGTTGAACTGCACCGTCACCTGGAAGGGTCGATGCGGATTGACACGCTGCTGGAAATTGCCCATACGAACGACCGGGAACTGGATGAGCTTACCCTCGATCAGCTAAGACCCCACGTGCAAATGGTGCCTGGGCAGCCACTTACCTCCGAGGTTTTCCTGAACAAGTTCAAAGTGCTGCGACAGTTCTACAACTCGCCAGAAAACATTCAACGGATTGCCCGTGAATCTGTTATTGACGCGGCCCGTGACAACGTCAAGTACATGGAACTCCGCTTCACCCCCAAGGCACTGTGCAACGTGTTGCAGTGTACATACACAACGGTCATGGACTGGGTTTGCAAGACAGTTGCGGAGACTGCGGCCCAATATGATATTGAGGTGCGGTTGTTGGTTTCAATGAACCGCCACGAAGGGCCAAATATTGGCGAGGAAGTGCTTGATGTTGCCATTTCCTATCGCGATTATGGCGTGGTGGGTATTGACCTGGCAGGGCAGGAACATGGCTATTCCTGCAAGCCATTTAAACCCATTTTCAAGCGTGCGCGTGACGCTGGCCTTCGCTCAACCGCCCATGCCGGCGAGTGGGAAGGGGCCGACAGTGTGATGGACACAATCGAATATCTCCAAATCGACCGCATTGGTCACGGCGTCCGTGCTGTTGAGGATGCCGCTGTGGTGCAGCGCCTGATTGATCGCAACATCACGTTGGAAAGCTGCCCAACCAGCAACCTGCACTCAGGCGTCGTAACGGACTTGCAACAGCACCCGCTTCGCGAACTCTATCGGGCAGGCGTGTATACCACAATCAACACAGACGACCCCCTCATCAGCAACGTGACGCTCACAACTGAACTGCTAGACGCGATGTTTAACCTGAAGTTCGACATCGAGGACATCAAAAAGCAAACCTTGTATGCGGCTAAGGGTGCCTTCCTGCCCTCAGCAGAACGCGATCAGCTAGTCGCCCGGTTTGTTGAATGGTTCGCGGAATCCGACGAAAAGAACACGGCATGATACCCATCGGTAACATCAAGCTGCATCTGATTAGTGACTGCCTCACGTTGATAGATGGTGGCGGCCCGTTTGGGCTTGTCCCCCGCGCCCTGTGGAGCAAAATCGTGCCGCCTGTGCAAGACAACCTGGTGCCGCACGGGCTTCATTGCTTGCTGGTACAAACGGACGGCAAGAACATCCTCATTGACACAGGCTATGGCCACAAAGACGATGAAAAATTCGCCCGCATCTTTCACATGACACGTGAACACGGCGATGTAGTGGCTGCGCTAGGTCGCCTGGGTATTCAGCCAGATGATGTTGACATGGTTATCAACACCCATCTGCATTACGACCACGTAGGCGGTAATGTGACCGTGGACGGCAAGGCAACGTTCCCAAACGCCGAATATGTCGTCCAGCGCCGCGAGTATGAAGACGCCATGCAGCCCAACGAACGCACCCGCGCCGCCTACCTGCCTGTCAACTATCAGCCGTTACACGAGAGCGGGCAAATGCGCTTGCTTGATGGCGAGATAGAACTGGTGCCAGGGGTACGCTGTGTGGTCACACCGGGGCACACCCCTGGCCACATGAGCATCATCATTGAAAGCGGCGGCGAGTACGCACTTTATGCGTGTGACATGGCAACGTTTGCCATCCACTTCGAAAAGCTAGGCTGGACGACGGCCTTTGACGTCGAACCGCTTGTCACGCTAGAAACCAAACGCAAGTGGCAACAGTGGGCGTTGGAAAATAACCCGCTGATTATCTTCCCGCATGACACCGTCACCCACGCAGGCCGCCTGACGGAACAGGACGGTAAGCACCGCATCACCCCCGTGCCGATGAACTACGCTTAAATGCGCGTGGCTTGCCATTCCGCGATGGTCTGCTTTAGATAAGCCTGCACCTCCAAGTCGGTAACCTCATCCACACTTGGGAACGTCTGCCCGTCGACTTCGATTTGCACACCGCCACCAGGCGCACTATGAACATGCAAACCACGCTGGCTAAACTCCGGTGAGTGCATAAGCTTTTGCTGCAAAAACATCTCGATTTGCCCAGCCAGGTCTAATTCCTGTGATAATGCGTCGGCATTGACCGCTACCGGGGGAGGCGTCTGCTGTGGGGTTGGTGCGGGCGGTTGGGGCGCTTGGCTGGGGGCCGGGTTGCCGGATGCTTTGCTCAGGGTGGGTGCCACTTCGGAAAGCTCGCGCATAAGCTTGACAAACCGCCGCCGGAACTCCGGGTCAACGCCGCCCTCAGTGCCATCGTAGGCGCTGTTTCCGATTTGTACAAGCAGATTATCACTGTGCCGGTCACGGGCGATAATGAGCATCTCTGTTGCTTCAACGAAGCGCCCATCTGCCATTTGAATGTTCACCACGCCAGGTTGACGGGCGCTTTCTGACGAGGCTTCGCGGGTCGGGGCGGGTGTGGCCAGCAGCATGTCCAGGTCTGGCATGGCAGTGCTGGCATTGTAGGTCGGTAATGATGTCGTGGGTGCAGTTGGCGTCTTTTGCTCCGACGCCCGGCGCGCCCGCACCACACGCAACAGGATAAACGCCAAAACCGTCATGATAAGCAGCAAGACGAAGAACACAAACAGCGACAAAATCTCTGACTGTCCCTGTAGTTGTGCGAGGAAATCCGTGACTGTGCCGGAGCTTTCGGACTGCATCAGTAGAGGGGGGAATACGCGTTGTAAAAAGACTGCCATAACACCTGCCTGTTAGGTTCTGGAAGGTTGGCAGTTTGGGCAGTAGTGCGTCCCGCGCTGCCCAACCCGAATCTTATCAATGGATGTGCCACAAGTGTAACACGGCTCGCCCTCGCGGCCATAAACATACAGATGTTCTTGCATTTCGCCCTGCGTGCCGTCCGGTTTACGATACCAAGATACGCTGGCCCCCTCGCGGGCGATGCCATCCCGCAATGATGCTTGAATTGTACCGTGTAGTGCTGTGACTTCCGCATCGGTCAATGAATCTGAACGGCGCAGCGGGTGAATGCCCGCCCGATGAAGCGATTCGTCCGCATAAATATTGCCCACGCCAGCGATGAATGTCTGGTCAAGCAGCAGTGATTTAATCACCTTGTGGCGTCCGGCCAGCCGTTCTCGGAACACATCAAGCGTAAACGCATCATCGAGTGGTTCTGGGCCAATGCCTGCTGTGAGTGCATCAATGTCGTTGGTCAGGTACACACGCCCAAACTTACGAAAATCGGAGAAGCGGAGCTGCTTGCCGCCGTCTAGTTGCAACCTAAAGTGAACCCACTTATCTGCGTAGTCCTCGGTGTCATTATCCGCGACGTATAAGCGCCCGGTCATCTTCAAATGAACGACCAAAATATCATGCTCCAGTTCACATAGGATGTACTTGGCCCGCCGATTGACGCCCACGAAGCGCTGCCCTTTAATCCGTGCGGCAAACTCAGTTGGTGGGGGGCTGTGAAGCGTGCGCGGCCAGTCGTACCACATATCCAAAACAGTGTGGCCAATCAACGGTTTGCGCAGGCCACGCACAACGGTTTCAACTTCCGGTAACTCCGGCATGGTCTGTCCTTACAGGTCATTACATATAGGCCAACCATTATGGGGTTTGGCAACTGGCGTTTAAAGTGTTATTCGTTAGCGTCACATCTAAGACGAGGACGCATGATGCATACCATTGAACCAACCGAACAAACGCTGCACGGCTATTTTTCCCGTGACCTGCCCCCGGTACTCACGATCCAACCCGGTGAAACAGTGCGCTATCGCACACTTGATGCCAAATGGAATGCCTACGACCCAGACGCTAGAGAATTGGTACAGTCCCCCTTGCTGGCAAGCGATCCGCTGGCTGGGCACGCGCTGTGCGGCCCGCTTGCCATAGCGGGTGCTAGAGCCGGTATGGTGCTTGAAGTGGAGATTGGTGAGGTTGTCGTTGCTCCACTTGGATGGAACCTGGGCGGGGGTGAAGCCCGTCCGCATTGGGAGCGGTTAGGTGTGGCTGACGAACCGCTGCATCGTGTGCTGTGGCACTTGGACGCAAACGCAAGCACGGCCACCAGCGACAAGGGCTTCCAAGTCAAGTTAGCGCCTTTCATGGGCGTTCTAGGGATGCCTCCGCCAGAACCCGGCCAGCATACCACCCGACCGCCGCGCATTTTCGGCGGGAATATCGACTGCAAGCTGCTGGTCACTGGTAGCAAGCTTTACCTACCCATCCCTGTTGATGGTGCGCTGTTTTCTGTTGGAGACGGGCACGCGGTGCAGGCAGATGGTGAGGCCAGCATCTATGCAATTGAGTGTCCAGTTGACCGCGTTGACCTGACCTTTCGCCTTCACGATGACATGGAACTGACAACCCCACGGGCAGAAACACCCGCTGGGTGGGTCACATTTGGCTTCGATGAGGATTTAGACGAAGCTATGTATATTGCGCTCAATGCCATGCTGGACTGGATGACAGCACTATACAACATCAGCCGGAAAGACGCGCTGGCCCTGGCAAGCCTGGTTGTTGACCTGCACATCACACAGGTGGTCAACACGGTGCAAGGCGTTCACGCGCTGCTGCGCCCAGGTGCAATCACACGCTGAGTTGTAAATAATCCACAACAAATACCTGTAATACTTGACGAAATTTGCCAACATATTTGATCGCTTTTTCCTGCCTCGTTAAACTGATGGCTGGCAAAAACATTTTCAATGAGGAGATCCTACATTGACCAAGAAGTTACTAGCCTTTGTAATCGTTACAGCAGTGTTGGCACTGGCAATTGTGCCTGCATTCGCACAAGAAGACCTTGTGTTTGGTATGGTGCTGGTTGGCCCACGCAATGACCGCGGTTGGAGCCAGGCGCACTTTGAGGGCGGCGAGTATGTTGAAGAGCAACTCGGCGCAGAGATGATCGTGTTTGAAAGCCTGAATCCGGCAGCCGCGCCTGAAACGTCCCTGCGTGACGTGGTAGAACTGATGGTGGAAGAGGGCGCTACGCTGATCTTCACGACGTCGGACGACTTTAAAGCCGAAACGCACGAAGTCGCCGCTGAGTTCCCCGAAATCACCTTCATTCATGTGTCTGGTGATGGCGTTATCACGGGTGATGCGCCCGAAAATGTGGGGAACGTGATGGGCAAGATGGAGTGGGGCAAGATGATGGCCGGGTGTGCGGCAGCCCTCACGACAGAAACCGGGCAAATCGGTTACCTGGGGCCGCTAATCAACAACGAAACCCGCCGCCTGACCGCGTCAGCATACCTGGGTGCAGAGTACTGCTACGAGACCTATCGCGAACTAGACCCGGCAGATCTTTCATTCAGCGTCACCTGGATCGGCTTCTGGTTCAACATTCCGGGTGTAACACTTGACCCGACGGAAGAGGCCAACACGCTCTTTGACAGTGGTGTAGACGTACTCATCAGCGGCATCGACACGACCGAAGCCATTGTTGTGGCGGGCCAGCGCCGCGAAAACGGTGAGGATGTTTACGCGGTGCCGTATGACTTCCTGACGGCTTGCGAAGAAGCGCCGGAAGCCTGCCTGGGTGTGCCTTATTTCCACTGGGGGCCGTCCTATACAGAAATTGTGGCATCTGTCGCGGATGGCACCTGGGAACCCGCGTTTGACTGGGTTGGCCCGTCCTGGGAAGACATCAACAACCTGGAAGAAACCGCCATCGGCTACATCTATGGTGACGCACTGGCTGAAGATGCCGCCGCCGACCTGACCGACTTCATCACCTTCCTGACGGAGTATGCGACCGACCCCGCCAATGAAGGCACTTTCGCACTGTGGGAAGGCCCGCTCAACTTGCAGGACGGCACAGAACTGGTCGCTGAGGGTGAGTTGGTTCCAGAACTTGATGTGTGGTACCTGGAACAGCTTTTAGAAGGCATGGACGGCGCTAGCACCAACTAAATGACCGCCGCTTCAACGCCGAAGGCGTTGTGAGCAACTCGCATAAGTTACACTCGGAGGTGCGCGAAACGAACGCGCACCTCTTTCGTTAGTTTAAGGGGACAACTGCTCGATGAACATCGAACTCAAGGGGATTCATAAGCGATTTGGCCCCGTCCATGCCAATAACGACATCAACCTCAAGTTTGGCGAAGGACGTATCGTCGGCATTCTGGGCGAAAACGGTGCGGGTAAATCCACGCTGATGAAAATCCTTTCTGGCTTTCAACCCGCAGACGAAGGCGAAATTTGGATTGATGGCCAGCCCGTCAACTATCACGGGCCGCAAGCGGCTATCGCTCACGGCATCGGGATGTTGCAGCAAGACCCGTTGGATGTGGGGGCCTTTACCGTGCTGGAAAACTTCATGTATGGGTCAAACGATGGCTTTATACCCAACCGCAACCAGGCTCGAAAAACGCTCCAGCAGTACACCAGGCGTTTTGGCTTTGAGCTAAATCCATCGACCCCAATCAACGAACTGAGCATTGCCCAGCGCCAGCAGCTCGAAATTGTGCGCCTGCTGGCACTCGGCGTCAAAGCGATGATCCTTGATGAGCCAACAACGGGCATCAGTGCAGAGCAGAAAACGATGCTTTTTGATGCCTTGCGCGAACTGGCCACCAATGATGGGATGATTGTGTTGCTGGTGTCTCATAAGCTGGAAGACGTCATCGCGCTGTGCAATGAAGTAGCCGTGCTGCGCGGGGGTCGTATTGTTGGTGAGCGCCAAATGCCTGCAACGGCTCAGGAACTCGTCACGATGATGTTTGGTGAAGCCATCAAGCCGCAAACCCGTGCCGTGGTTGATTTGCGCAAAGCCAAACCCGTGTTGAGCTTGCAAAACGTGTCCATCAGTGATGGACGGCTCCACGTAGACGACTTCTCGCTAACGCTGCGCGCAGGGGAGGTCATCGGCTTTGCTGGGCTAGACGGCAGCGGCCAGGAAATGATGATGCGGACAATGGCCGGACTGCATGTATTGGATAGCGGCCAAATTCGTGTGCATGATCGTGGCCTGTTGCGCGCAGGCTATCGCGAGTTTGCCGAGGCCGGCGTAACTTACTGTGCCGCAGGGCGCACCGAAGAGGGTTTGATTGCTGGACTCACGCTCACGGAACATATGGCCCTCGTGCAAGACAACAACGTCCGTATCGACTGGGGCAAAGCGCGTGCGACTATGGACAAACAAATCCAGCGTTACGATGTTCGTGGGCGCGCGACCGACCCCATTGAGGCACTTTCCGGCGGCAACCAGCAGCGCGTGTTAATGGCGTTGATTCCAGAGAAGCCCATCGTCATGGTGTTAGACAATCCAACCCGCGGCCTGGACGTTGACAGTGCGCGTTGGATTTGGCAGCAGCTATTGGAACGGCGCAACGTGGGCACAGGCATCGTGTTTGGTTCACCAGACCTGGATGAGCTGGTTGCTTACAGCGACCGCATATTTGTGTTCTACGCAGGCCGCGTGACGGAAGTGCCTGATGTGCGTCAGACGAACGTTGATGAACTTGGGCACATGATCGGCGGGCACTTTGAGGAGGCAACCCATGCAGTCCAACCTGCGTGATAATCTGAGCCAGTTCGCGTTTGCACTACTCGCGATCATCGCATCACTGCTATTGACTTCTGCCTTGGTGCTGCTAATTGATCGTGAACCGATAGAAGTCTTCCAAACATTGTGGGAAGGCTCGGTTGGCCGGGTAGACCGACTGGACGGTGTCTTCAACTTCTGGATTCCGCTTACACTGGCGTCCCTGGGGTTGGTCGTTACTTTTCGTGCAGGCTTGTGGAACATAGGCGTTGACGGGCAAATGACCGTCGGGGCGATTTTTGCCACGGGCATCGCCTTGTTTGTGCCCGCCCCTGGCTTTCTTCGCATTCCATTGGCGTTGGCAGCGGCCATGATAGGGGGTGCGTTGTGGGCACTGCTGGCAGGCGTCCTCAAAACACGGCTCGGCGTCAACGAAATCTTTGGCGGGGTCGCACTCAACGCCGTCGCTGGAATTATGACGAACTTCCTGGTTGGCAATTGGTGGTCAGGCGGCAACGCTACCAGTACAGCCCCGTTTGAGGAAGCAGGCAGGCTGCCCTCATACAGCGATGACTTTTCCACGAGCATCACCATGATTGTGATTGTCACCCTCATTGCGATTGCGCTCGTTGTACTGCTGCGCGGCACACGGTGGGGCCTGGAACTCAAAGCAACGGGCAAAAATGCCCGCAGTGCGCTGCTATTAGGCGTGCCCACCGAACGCACCGCCCTCACAGCATTTGCGGTATGCGGCATTTTGGCGGGGCTTGCAGGGTCGTATCGTGTTTTACATCTGGGTGAGTTACGCCCCCCGGCTAGCGGCGGCATCGGTTTTTTAGGGATTTTGGTAGCGCTGTTGGTTGGCAGTCGGGCGTTATGGGTGCCATTCGTGGCCTTTGCCTTTAGCGCGTTGATGTTTGGCAGCACGCGGCTGCGGCTTACCCAGGATTTAGACGCCTCGGTCGCGAAAACGCTCCAGGGGGTGTTGGTGCTGCTCGTCATCTTGAGCAGCGGCGTGCGCACCCGGCTGCTCAACCGCCCTGCGACTCCCGGTGAACCGCGTGTAGAACCAGAACCGACGCCCGTCATTACAGAGGTCAAATCGTATGAATGAGACGACGCTCAACTTGCTCAGCGGCATTGTTCGTAATGCGACGCCGCTTGTTATTGCCGCCATTGGCGAAACGATTACAGAACGGGCGGGTGTGGTCAATCTGTCACTGAATGGCAGCATTATCCTGGCAGCCATGACCGGGTTTGTGGTCGCGCTCTTGACCAATGTCATCTGGTTTGGTGTGTTGGCCGCGATGCTGGTCGGCGGGCTTGTGGCGCTCATCATCGCCGCTGCGGACATTGAACTCAAGCAGGATCAAGTGGCGGTAGGGTTTGTGCTCACGCTGCTGTGCGCCGATATGGCTGAGTTCCTGGGCCGCGACTACATCGGTGAGCGCGGCCCGAGCATCGCCAATACGCCGATTCCGGGGTTAGCACAGGTACCCGTCCTTGGGCCGATTTTTTTCGATCACGACTGGACGGTTTACCTGAGCTATGTCCTTGTCTTTGGCACCTGGTATTGGCTCTTCCGCACATCACCGGGCATGGCACATCGTGCCATTGGCGAGCGGCCCGAAGCCGCCTACGCACGCGGTACCCGCGTCAATGCTCGACGTTACCTTTACACCGTCATCGGTGGCATGTTGGTTGGGTTAGCCGGTGCCGCCTACTCCCTCAAATTGCGCTTGGGCTGGTCGGCCCAACCCAGCATGGATGGCGACGGTTGGATTGCGTTAGCCATTGTGATTTTCGGTGGCTGGCATCCGTTTCGGGTACTGCTAGGGGCCTATCTTTTCGCCGGGTTGCGCACGTTATCGTCCGCTATCCAGCGCAGTGACATTGACTTCCCCATCACGCTGTTGAACGCCTTACCCTGGCTGCTCATGATTCTCACACTGGTGCTGGTGAGCAGTGGCACACTGGAACGCTTAACGCGGGTGCTGCCGGGGCCGGCCCAGCGGCGGCTGCGCGCCTTTTTGCGGAGCGACCCGCCCGCTGCTCTGGGGACACGCTTCGAGCCGAACTAATGCGGTATCATGGCTGTTGTTGAAACATGTTAGGAGGCAACAGCCATGACGCCCCCCCATATCGCCCTATTGGGCGATTCAATTCTCGATAACGGCAGCTACGTCAACGCCGGGGAGCCAGACGTGCGCACACAGGTACAGGATTTGCTCGGCGCAGGCGGCGGCACCGCAACCCTGCTGGCTATAGATGGGAGTGTGCTGGCTGGTGTCAAAGACCAGCTTAAGCGCCTGCCCACCAGCGCGACGCATCTTGTGGTGAGCGCAGGCGGCAATGATATGTTGTTGGCCAGCAGCGTCTTGGCGGATGGCAGCGCAACCGTCGCGGGAGCTATAGACAAAATCGCCGGGATCGCAGCCGCGTTTGAGGCCAGCTACCAACAAATGCTGCACGGTGCCCTGGCTCATCGGCTGCCGTTAGCCATCTGCACGATTTACAACCCCAATGACCCTGACCCCGTCGCCCTACGCATTCAAAGCACCGCCCTTAGTATCGTCAACGATGTCATCATCCGGTCTGCTGCTAAGTTAGGCGTGCCCATAATTGAACTGCGCTTGATTACGACCGAACCGAGCGACTATGCCAACCCGATTGAACCGTCGTCAAAAGGGGGCGGCAAAATCGCTCGTGCAATTCATCAGGTCGTGCATCAGCACGATTTCACCAGCAAACGCACGGCCATTTACTTCTAGTCCCACGCAGTCCGGTTTGCGCTACAATATTTGCCCATCAACCGGAATAGAGATTTGTTGGGGCAGAGACATGGATAAGACGTTCGAGCAAAAATGGCATGACATCCGCCGGATTCAGAATGCCAATACCTTCTTCTATCAGCTATTGGGTGGCATCTTGCTGGTGCTGGTCGGCATTGGCATTGGTCAGATGATGTTTGCCTATGACGATAGCTATCGCACAAATCTATACACAGAGTTTATCAGCATTGCCGTTACCGTCCTCATCTTAGATGCCCGTGCCCGCCGCCGTGAGGCGCTCCAGCGCATTGAGGAAAAGCGGGCGCGCCTGATGCGCGAGATTGGCAGTCCAGACAACGCCACGGCGCTCAATGCCATCCGTGAACTACGTGAGATGGAATGGCACCTGACCCATGCGCTGCACAACGTCAATTTGCGGGGCGCTAACCTGCACCGTGCCCCGCTCCGCAACATGAACATGGAAGGGGCAGACATGGATGAGGCGGTGCTTTCCGATATAGAAGCGGAGCGGGTGAACCTGCGCTCGGCCAGCCTCGTTCAGGCAGATTTGACACGGGCCAACCTGAAGGACGCCCAACTTGTAGAGGCCAACCTTGCCAAAGCCAACCTGACGGGCGCGAATCTGTACTGTTGCAATCTATCAGCGGCGCGGCTCAATGAAGCCACACTGGAAGGGGCCAATATGGATGGGGCCAACTTTGAGGGGGCTATTCTGGTCAGTGTTAAATTGAGCGGTGTGGCAATGATGGGCGCTTGCTTGCGTCACGCAGCGGTGCAGCACTGCCACTTGCGTGAGGCAACGCTGATGGGCGTTGACATGTACAACACGCGCTGCGGCGGCACGGATTTTCAAAGGGCGGAGTTGCTACGCGCAAATTTAGGGGACAGTGACCTGCGGGATGTGGACTTGCGAGAGGCGAATTTGGCTAAGCTTATGTTCCGCAGTTGATGCGCGGGGCGTAGGCATGGACAATATCTCCCACG
>CAWUJQ010000101.1:0-13234 GCA_963922445.1 uncultured bacterium | reverse complement strand
AACTGACCCTCCCACCGCCAACCGACCCACCGCCGCCTGACGACGATGATGATGATGACGACGATGGCCCACCCCCCTTAGCAGACGTAGGTCTGAGTGCGACTTCGAGCATTTTGTTTGCGCCATCCGCAGGGGATTTGGTTGACGTTGAAATCACTGCAACGAACGAGGGCAATCAATCGTTAACTGATGTCGTGATTGAGGATAATATCGGAAGTATTGGCGGTGGTTTCAGCTTAAGCGTGAGCGGCCCACCCCCGGCTGGCACCAGCTACGATGCGACCACCGGGCAGTGGACGATCAGCACACTCGCTGTCGGTGATAGTGTCACATTGTCCTTTTTTAGCGTTGGCCTACCGATTGGGTTAGCCACAACATACACCATCGAATTTAACCTGGTTAGCAACGCCCCAACCGACGCGGATAGCACCAACAATCAGGCCGCAACGTCGTTTACATCCACAACAACGACGGACATCGAAGTGACAGTGAATGGGGATCTAATACCCAGTATTACGGCAAATGAAGGCGATTTTTTAACGTTTACCATTATGGTGGAAAACCTGTCATCAACGGTTGACGCCGCAGACGTGGTCGTTACGGATTTCATCTTGCAATCAATAATCGGCAGCGTTCCGTTCGGCTTAACCACCGTCGTCAGCTTAGACACAAGCATTGGCACATCCGTCACGGCAGGAACCTATGACGACGCAGGCACCTGGACTGTTGGCACCCTGGCCGCCAGCGACAGTGAAACGCTGACCATACCTGTCACCGTCAACACAGGAACCGCAGGGCGGTCCTGGTTGTATTCGGTGACGGGGTCTACGTCAACGCCAGATGGCAACCCGAACAACAACTTCGGCAATGTATCTGCCATCCTGACCGTTAACTAACGCGCTCTGTCAGTAGGTGCTGGTTTGCTTGTGTGATTCGATTTTAGGGGTACAATTTGCCCCTGTAACGAAGGAGTTCCTATATGCTGCTACCGATCCAACGCCGCTGGCTGGCTGCTGCCATTATACTGCCCCTGGCTGGCCTGATTTTTTCCACCGCCCCCCTGCCCGTCCAAGGCCAGGCCGACCAGTGCCCTGCGCTGGTCAACGACGCGCTGAACCAGCTAGAAACCCGCTGCGAAGGCACCAATCGCAACTTCGCCTGTTATGGCAACAACAACGTGCTGGCCCAGTTCACGCGGGACGTTGCCCCAGAGTTCTTTACCCAACCTGGGGAGATTGCGCAGCTTATCGAACTGGAAAATATCGAAACGCAGCCGCTTGACCTGGAAAACAACACCTGGGGCGTGGCGCTGATGAACGTGCAGGCCAACCTGCCCAACACGCTGCCCGGTCAAAGCGTGGTGATGCTGCTGTTTGGCGATACCTACGTGGAAGACGATGTTGATCCATCAGAGGCGTTCAACTCAGAAACGGAAATCCTGGTTCAAACCGACCGCGACATCCCACTGCGGGTTGACCCGGACGCGGGCAGCGAGATTGTCGGCAATCTATCAGAAGGCACCGAAGTCCCGGCAGATGCGATGGCACCCAACGGTTGGGTGCGTGTGGCCTTTAACGACCAGTTCGGCTGGATTCCGCCGCAGGTGATTGCCATGCCGCGCGGCCTCAACCTGCTGCCGACGGTCACAGGTGACACGCTGACGCCCATGCAGAGCTTCTTCTTCAGTACGGGCATCGGCAGCGCCTCGTGTGAAGAAACGCCCGACACGCTTGTGGTTCAGGGGCCAGAAGAACTGTTTGTGGACATCAAAGCCAATGGCGCTGACATCCGCATTGGCTCTACGATTGCACTTATCACGGATGAATCCACGACTCCGCCTCAAATGGAAGTCCTCGTACTAGAAGACGAGGCCGAAATCACTTGTGAAAACGGCGGGACGGTTATTATCCAACAGGGCGAAAGCTCCACGAGCGACCTATCGCCGTTGAGTGACTTTGGCGTTGTTGAAGAAGTAGACAACCGCGAGGCGCTGTGTAACTGGACGGAACCCGAACTGCAAGACATAGATCGCATCCTGGCAATTGCCGGGCCTGCCTGTGATGCGTCTACCGGGCTGCTGAACTACGATTTGGACTGCGGCAGCATTTTGGAAGAGGAAGAAACCCCCACCCCACCGCCGCCCGTGGTATTCGTGCCGCAAGCACCGCCCGTGGAGGAGGTACTGACCGAAGAACCCATCGTGCCGACCGTGGTTGCTGTGGAGCCTACCGTAGTGCCCCCACCCGATGACGACGACGATGACGGCGGGGATGATGATGATGGCGACGACGACCCGGTCGACTCAACAGCCGATGTGGGCCTGAGTGTGGGGGCGTCGGTCGCCATTGTTCCCTCCGTCGGAGACACGGTTAACCTGACCCTTACCGCGACCAACCAGGGCGACGTTAACCTGACAGATATCGTTGTTAGCGACAACCTCGCGGGCTTTGGTGGCGACCTGACTGTGACCGTAGGCGGTGTGCCATCAGGTACCAGCTACGATAGCAGCACCAACCAGTGGACGATAGATAGCCTGGCCGTGGGTGAATCGGCAACGCTCACCTTTGCAACGATTGTCAACGCTGTGCGCACGTACAACGTGCAGTTTACATTGGCCAGCAGCAACCCTGCCGACGAAAACAGCGGCAATAACACGGCCACCACGTCGTTTACGTCGATTGCTGCGCCAGTGCCAGATGTGGGCTTAAGCGCTGGCGTGAGCGACACTGCCCCAGTAGTTGGCGACCCGGTAACCATCACGTTGACGGCAACGAACACCGGCAACGAAGCCCTGACGAACGTGGTCATTGGCGATAACCTGGGCAGCTTCGGCCTCGATTTAGCATTCACGCCCAATGCGCCAGCGGGCACGAGCTACAACGCCAGTTCCAATGAGTGGACAATCACCAGCTTGGCCGTAGGCGATTCGGTCACGCTCACCTTTACAGCAACCCCCGCCGCAGAGATCACCTACAACGTGGACTTCTCGCTCGCCAGCAGCACTCCGGCTGACCAAAACACCACCAACGACACAGCCAGCACCTCATTTACGGCCAGCGCTCTGTTCGACGTGGCTGTGAGCGCTACTGTGAGCGATACCGCGCCAACCGTAGGCGATACCATCACGATTACAGTGACGGCGACCAATGCGGGTGACCAAGACCTGACGAACGTGGTGATTAGCGACAACTTCTCTAGCTTTAGCGAAGACCTCTCATTCGTGGAAACTGCGCCATCGGGCACTAGCTATGACAGCGGCACGGGCCAATGGACAATCACCAGCCTGCCTGTGGGTGACGCGCTGACGCTGAGCTTTGCAACAGACGTTGAAGACGCTGGCACGGTAGACATTGACTTTGCGCTCGTTAGCAGCGTTTCTGCTGACGAAAACACCACCAATGACACGGCGAGCATCTCTTACACAGCCGTGGCTGCACCCCAGCCCGACATTGAAGTAACAATCAATGGCTCTGCCACGCCAAACATCACCGCTGATGAGGACACAGACATTACCTTTACCATCACCGTGACCAACATATCGACCACGACTGATGCGGAAGGCGTGGTAGTAGATGATGACATCCTGGGGACAGGCGGCATCACCGCCATTACGTTTGATGGCGACACTGGCTCAACCGTGTCAGCAGGCAGCTATGATGATGCGGGCACCTGGACGGTCGGCACGCTGACACCGGGCAGTTCCGCCACGCTGACGATTCCGGTGACCGTCAATGTGGGCGCGTCTGGGGGTAGTTCGCCAGGGCTGTCTTACGGGGTATTGGCCACAGGCAGCACCACCAACGGTGATGCCGACGGCAGCAACGACTTCGCCAGCGGCTTTTTGAACGTTAACTTCAACAATGTAACGATCACCGTTACCGGGCCGGGCACCATTGTGTCTGGTAACGATACCTTTATTTTGACGATCACCGCGACCAACAACGGCGACAGCGACCTGGCTGATGTGGAAGTCTCCGATGACATTGGCGACACCACAAACAGCTCAGGGACAACACGCGACAGTGCCAGCGCCACGGCAGGCACCGCTTATGATACGGGGTCTGGCATCTGGACTATTGGTGACTTAAGCGTTGGAACGACCGTCACTGTAGACATCACCGTGGGAACCGATGCAGGGTTCCCAGGCCCCAAGGACATCACCGCTCAACTGGATAACACAACGCCAGATGACCTTGACAGCAGCGACGACTCAGAAACTATCAATGTGAGTGTATCCGGTTAGGGAAGCAAATCGGGGGCGTGCCTCAGCGCGCCCCCATCTCACCGTAAAACTTAATCAGCGCAGTCGGCGACTTCTAGCGTATAGTCCCGCGTGACGAAGTTGTCGCCCTCGTTCGTTTCCAATACCGAATTGTTGGAGTCGATCAGCACTTCGATGCGGTGCCGCTCCTCGAAGAAGGTATCTACCGTGAGCGGGATGCGTACCTCAAAGCGCTCACCCGCGCTCAAAACCGGGAAGCCACCCACACTGCTTTCCGTGATCTGCCCGCTACTCAGATGGCGGTCTGCCACGCCGATGTTGCCGCTGGTATTGGTGGGGCCGCTGCCCACGTTTTGTACCACCACAATGACCTCAAACACCTCGTTGCAGTCCGGGTTGTTCTCACTTAAGCGGAACTCCGCAGCGATAAGGTTAGCCTGAACCACAGGCGTGGGTGATGGCGTAAACGTCGGCGTGAAGGGCGGCGGCGGCGGGTCTACCGCCGGCACGTCGATCAGTTCGCCGTCAATGCGCAGCGTACTGGGCGACATAAAGCCCTCTGTACCGTCGTCCAGGCGAACCAGCACCCAGGTGCTGCGGCTGCTGCGCCCGATCACTGGCACCGTATCCCCAACATTCAAAAAGCCAACGGACGGGTATACCGTGCTGTCACCGGTGCGCACATTGGCCTGGATCGTGGCGGTAGCGGTCACACCGCGTGGGGTGGGCGTGGCAAACACCGTCGGCACCGCCGTACTCAGCGGCGTAATGGGTGTGGCCGTCACCACGCCAGCAATCGCCTCCCCAAACGGGAGGGTGTCGTTTTGTACGCGCACTGCGGCAACGGTGTAACGGGTGGGCTGCGTGCTGGCACTGTTGACCACCAACTGCAACTGGTACAGGCCGTCGGGGACGACGCTTGTGTCCCATTGGCCCAGGACGCCCTCAACGACAGCGGAGCGTACCAGCGTGGTTGCCGGTGACCACAGCGCGTCCTCACCGCCGACGGGGTCTAGGTTGGTGTCTAGCTCACGATACTGGATGAAGTAGCCGGTTTGCTCTGGCACATTGGCGGTGCCTTCAATGGGAACAATCCCGCTCAATACCGACACCACCGGCGGCGAGGTTATCACTGCATTCGGGTTATCGTTGGCATCATCGGTTTGAGCATACGTAACGGCAACGACGCTGGCGATCAGCGTCACAAGAAGGGCAAAAATAAGGCGTTTTTTCATGGGTTTACGTGGCCTCCTGAGGTGGATAAAGATGAATAAACGTTAGCATTCATCTTATAAGTCTACCGGAGGCGGGCAAAAGTTCCGTTACGGTGGATTAAAGTGGCCAAACATAAGCGGAACAACGCTAAACTAGAACAGCATCCTGAGGGCCAGGATGCTGCGGTATTGAACTCAAAAGCAGAAAGAAATTTAACTTTCGGCAGCGGTTTTGCTGCTGGCATCACTACTACCACGGTTGAGCAGGTAGCTGTAGCCGAAGTAGATGGCCACGGAAATGACGCCCACAACCACGGTGTAAATCAACGCGGTGGTGATGTAGCTGCCCATGCCGGGAGCAAACTCTGCGGGGATGCCAGTGTAAACACGGATTTGCGACAGCAGACTGATGACGAAGGTGGTGATCACCACAACGATGAGACCATAACGGAGCAAACTCAAACGACCAGCGGTGTCACTTTGTGTAACCTGAAACATGGTAAAAAAACCTCCAAAGGTTGTTATGCGATATTGACAATATACACGACATGAGGGTGCTAGGTCAAAGTGTTGAGCCATTTCATAATAAAACATCATTCTTTGTGTTATCTTACCTGCTACCAGGCTGTCCCTTCCATTTAACGATGGGTGCGACCAAACTGGGGTGCTGATTTGCTACTGTCATCTACAGGTCGCTATCGTCTGATGAACCGCCTAAACCGTCCTCGTTTGTGGATTGCCCTGCTGATGCTGCTCGTGGCCGGGGTGACGTTTGCCCTGCAAAGTTACAACGTCGGCTTTTGGGGGGAGCGTCACGGCTGGACGTCGTCGCACAGCCTGTCGATTATCCGGCGAGCCGTGCCAGAAAACCGCTTTGTCGGCTATTCCCTCGCCTTCCGCGAAGCCGATGGCAGCCTCACCTACGAGTACTTTGACCGCTACCCGGTCTTCTTCAGCGCGGCTATGAACGGCGCGCTTTCCCTGGTGGACGACCTGCCCACACAAATTTACCTGTCCCGGCAGATTATGAACGGCTTGCTGCTGCTAACGATGTTTGTCGGCTACCGGCTGGTGCGCTTGTACGTGGCCAACCGCTTCCTCGCGTTTGGGGTTACCGTGCTGTCGTTTTCTAGCTACTACTTGCTCTACTATAAAGACATGCCGGACTTCCATCCGCCGGTGGTGTTAGGATTTTTAGCGCTGGCCTACAGCGTGGCCCGTTACAAGCTGCACGGGGAGCGCGTGCAGGTCTATCTTGTAGGCATAGCAGCAGTGATGCTGGCCTTTGGCTACTCAGTGTTGTTTGCGTTGGCGGTGTGGCTGGCTGTGGATGCGCTCCATGTGCTGCGTGACCGTGAGGGAGCGACTGTTGACGGTCAGGTGGGGCGGCTGCTGCGCCTAGATGCGCTGTGGGTGCTTGTGATTGGTGTGGTATTGAGCGCGGGAGCCATCGCGTACAACGTGAGTGCAGAGGCGGCCATTCGCGGGGTGCCGCTGGCCGAAACCAGCGTGGTAGACAGCATCCTACGCCGAATACCGTTCTTAGAAACCGCCGTTGATAGCAACGCTCGCGCTCAGGCGGCAACGACGGGAGTCACGGGCTGGTTGCAGTTTCTCATCGTGGAGTTCGAGCGCATCATTAAATGGTCACTGCCACTGCAAGCGGGTGGCCCCACAGGCGTGCGCTTCGTCCCTGGCCAGGATGACATGCAAGTGCGCTGGTGGATTATCTACATTGGCGTGCCCATGACCGTCACGACGCTGTGGTGGGTGCAGCAGCAGCACGGCCCGCGCCGCGATGTAGCCATTATCACGGCCCTGCCGCCGCTTGTGTTCCTGTTCAGCATGATTAACCTGACATCGGTGCATGACTTCGTAACGATGTACGTTGTTGGGTTCACGCTCATCATGTGGACGGCGCTGCTGAGTTGGGCGGCGAGGTGGCGCTGGCTCGTCGGCGGGATTGTTGTAGCCGCCATTGCCCTGTACACAGCGTCTAGCTGGCTGGTGCGGGCTGAACAGCAGGCGGAATTGGTTCACGGCGCGCCCTATACCTACGACTTTGACCGGATGCGCACGGCCATTAGCGGTGAAGACAACACGATTTATCTCGACTTCCGCCGTCACAACGCGGAGTGTGTGATTCGCAACTGGCAGTGTTATGCGCTGGGCTACCTGCTGGGCAACAACTACCTCTCCCACTATCCTGACGGCGCAGATTACATACTGAGTCCGCGCCCGTATTACGCCACAGAGACGTTTTTGGCCCCCGGCGACGACTTTCAGTTGGCGTGGGCACCCACCCGCCCGGACAACGAAATCCTATATCTGATGGATATGGCGACGGCACAGCCGCGTACCGCCCCCGACGCGGACGCGATCACAGCGCACTTTGGTGAGCAAATCGTTCTGCAAAACTGGTCACTGCACGGCGATGTGTCCCTGCGCCCGTGTGAGCGTGTGTTCATCGAGAGTGGCTGGCGGGCACAGGCCGCGCCCGCGCTCAACTACAATATGCAAATCGTCATGGTGGACGGTGATGGCAGGCGTGTGACAGACTTCAACGCGCCGTTGGGCGCAGTCGCAACGAGCCTGTGGGAAGCCGGCCGTTACACGGTTGATGCGCGGCCCATCAACGTGCCATGTGACACACTGCCGGGAGAGTACCCGCTGGTGATGGGTGTGTACAACCCTGATACGCTTGACCCGGCTCCCGTCGCGGGGGCGGACGGTGCGCCGCTGGGCAATCAACTGTATTTGACGACACTGTTTGTGGAGTAGGGCACGCGCCACTTAGATAAATCTTTCGCAAGAACCACCCCGCTTGCTCGCTCCTATGCGGTAGAATCATGCGCAATACTATTGTTTAGATTCAAAGCCTGTTTGAAAAGCAAAAGCATGGGGTTTTACCCCATACCCCTCAAGGGATTTGCATCCCTTGACCCGCTCTTTTCCGGCGCTTAGCGCCAGAAACATGGGGTGCAGGGGGCATTGCTCCCTGCCAGGAGTGTGAGGGCAGCGCCTTCACAGACTTTTCAAATGGCTTCTTATACCGATTACGATTAGGAGCCAACCCTCATGCAACTCGTCACCGACAACGCCGCTGACATCAGCACAGAGCAACTCGAAAAGCTGCCCGTTGAACTCCACCGGGTGGCGCTTGCGCTTATGTTGGACGGCAAGACCTACGAGAGCGGTGTAGACATCAGCAACGATTCATTTTACGAACTGATGGAAAACAGCGACAACATGCCCACCACCTCGCAGCCTGCCCCCGGTGACATCGCAGAGCTGTACCGGGGTATTGCCGAAAAAACGGGCGACAAAGACATGCTGTCCGTACATATTTCCAGCGGCTTGAGCGGAACCCCGAACGCGGTGCGCTTGGCCGCGCAGCAGGTCGCGGAAGAAGGCATCAACGTTGAACTGATTGACACGTTAACGCTGAGTGCGCCCGAAGGCTGGCAGGTGGAGGCCGCCGCCTATGGCATTGCAGCAGGCTGGAGTGTGGATCAAATTCGTGCGCACCTGAAAAAAGTTCACACCGCTTCAGATGCCGCCTTCACGCTGCCCACGCTAGATTACCTGATTCACGGCGGGCGCATCAGTCACTTATCGGGGTTGGTTGCGTCCACACTGGGGATTAAGCCCATCATCGGTGTTAGTAAGGAACAGGGTAACTACGAAACACGCGCCCGCGTCCGCACGTTCAAAAAGGCCATCACTGCCATTGCCGATGCCATCGAGAACACGCACGCTCCGGGTATGAAACTGCGCGTGCAGCCGCTCCATGCCCATAATATGGACGCCGTCGAGAAGATGAAGGCCACCATTGCCAAAAAATATAAGCTGAATGGATGCCGCCCGTGGACATTGCGCCCGTTTTGGGCGCGCACACGGGCAGCGGCCTGGTGGGTTGCGCCTGGGCCGCCGCCGATGACTTCCCTAGCCTACCCGCGTAGCCGCTACCGAACGCTGCTTGTGAAAGACAACTCTAATTGGGTGCTTATTCACCATTAGCACCCATGCTCATATCATGGGGTTAATCTTTTTATAGTGAAGGGATTACATTAACAAGGACCCAGACCCATGATTACTATCAAATGGGGCAAAGAAGACAAAACCGTCCTGCTGTACGAGTTCGAAGGTGGCTGGTCTATCGAAGACCTGACCGACGCCCTCGACGCCGGTGTTGACGTAACCAACCGTTACGACCACGACATGGACGTTATCGTTGATCTGTCCAAGTCCGGCTTTCCGAACTTGTTTGGCATGGATGTAACCAAAGCCTTTGGCAAAGCCATGAACCGCGGTGACGAACACCTTGAAGGCAAGGAAAACGAACCGGGCATCATTGTCATTGTGAGCAAAAACCCCATCATTCGCGGCAGCCTCGCTTCCATGATGCAGGTCTATAAGAAGATGGGCGACCGCATTGCCCTGGCTGATACCCTTCAGGATGCGCAAAACACCGTCGAAGCCTACCGCGAAGGTGCCGTTCCGACGCTCGTCAGCGCATGACCCCACCCGCTGCAACCGTAATTTTCTACAAATGATTCATGTCATCTTTTGACATGAATCTATTGGTATCGCAGCCGTGTTCGTACTAAAATGTCTATAGTGACGGATTGTACAATGCGATCGTTGACTCACCGTCACATTTGACAAAAACCGAAAGGGACATCCCGTATGGCGAACCCCGACGTAAGGCAGTTGCTCGCAGAGCTTCGTGACTTCAACAAAGAGCGCCGCCGCAAAGCCGTTTATAAACTCGGCATGATAGGTGGGGAAGACGCATTGCGAGCGTTGATGATTGCCGTAGAGGACGAAAACGAAGATGTAATCGTCCGGGGACGGGCTGCGCAGATGCTAGGCAAATTGCGAGACAACCGCGCAGTGATGCCACTGATCACGGCCCTCAAAGCCAAAGGCTACCAAACACCAATCCATGCGGCAGAGGCGTTAGGCCGCATTGGGGACAAGCGGGCAATTACGCCCCTGCGAAAGCTTGCCGATCAAAACGACAACGACCGTGCGCGTGAAGCCGCCGAGTGGGCGCTCAGCCGTTTAGAAAGCAAACCGCCCACCGCCGAACAGAACACGACCGATGATATGGAGCCTGTGCATTAGCACTACTCGATTAGCAGCGTCGAAAAGCGGTCAGGAAATGGGCGGTGAGGTGTGCCGCCTATATTGGGACAATCTAGCAGCACAAACGCGTTCTTTTATCCGACATCTTGTATACGGCTATTGCTACACGCCTTGAACACGCCGTTTGATGCACTGTGGGCCGTTAAATCCAACTCAAGCGTCAGCCAAACGCGATCCTATCCTTAAAGCAACGCTTGTATGGCACACCATTCAGTTTGTGTGTTATTTCCCCTCCCTCCAATGTTGCACCCCAATCCTTTCTCAAGTAGACTGTTGTAATGTTGACTGCTGTACCTCATGCAAACGCATGGGATGTGTCCTCGTTGTCACTTAGTTTGTAAGGCGTCTAATGCCTGAGGTATTGTTGCTTGCTGGCCTCGTTGCCGTCGGCGGCGTGGGCCTTTACCTGTATTGGCAAAACCGAACAAGCGGCCCACCACTCATCCAATATCTGTTGGATGGCGTGATCGTGGTTGACGCTGTGGGTACCGTTCAGCAGGCTAACCCGCAGTTTGCAGCCCAAACGGGCATACAAGACGCGGTTGGCTTGCCCTACCGTGACGTGCTAAACATGCTCACCGCCGCTGGTGAATCGAGTGGAGCTGCTGGTGAAGTCAGCGTGGACGGGCGGACCCTGCAACCCGTTGAATCTGCCATCACCGACGCGCGCGGGCTGGTAACTGGCAAAATCGTTGTCTTTCGTGATGTTACGCGCTATCACAATGCGATTTTCGATTTAGAAAAGCGATTAGAACGCTTAAGCTCACTGCGGCGCGTCCACGATGAGATTAGCGAGTCGATTGATGCTGAGTCAGTGCCGCTGTTCGCGCTAGACGCAGCTCACCGCTTGAGCGGTGCGCAAGCCGGGTTTTTGGCCTTGCGGGACGAAACGGGTGAGATGCAGGCCGTTGCCCTGATTGGCCCCTACGACCGGGAACAGATTGACGATGTGCTGCACCGCGAGGTTGGGATTTTAGGGCGTGTGCTGCGTGAACACGAGGCCGAGCGGGTGTTGGACGTCAAAAACGACCCGGACTATAACATCGTTTTGTCCCAAACCAACGCGCTGATGATCGTGCCGCTGCTGGGCAATGAAGATGAACTCGTGGGGTTGATTTCACTGGCTACACCCTTCCCCGAACGATTCACCGACGACACGTTTCAGTTAATCCGCGTGTTGAGTAACCGCATTGCCGCCTCGCTGGAAAACGCCAACCTCTACCAGCAAACGCAGCAACAATTGGCGGAGTTGCAACAGCGCCACGAACAAATCAGCCAGCTAGAACAACTCAAAACGGATATGATCCGTCTGGCGGCCCACGACCTGCGCAACCCGGTGACGGATATTTCCCTGCGCTTACAAATACTGGAAATGAGCCTGGATGATGCCGAGGCGCTGCAAAGGAGCATCAACGCCGCCAAAGAAGCGACAGACCGCATGAGCAAGCTCATCTCAGACATTTTGTCCCTGGAGCGTATTGAGCAAATCGCAAAAGGGGTGATGGAAAATCCAGATGTCATTAACCTGTACGCAGAGGTGTCGCTCGTGGTGGACGCGCTGCAAGGGGCAGCCCAGCGTAAATCGATTGAGATGACGTTTGAAGCCACTGACCGCCACACGGCAACGGTACTCGGCGAGCAGACGCAGCTTCATGAGGCAGTCAACAATCTGGTCAGTAACGCCATTAAATACACCCCCGACGGCGGCACGGTCAACGTGTTGCTCACTTCGGAAGACGACCAACTCGTGTTCCAGGTGAAAGACACCGGCTACGGCATTCCAGACAACATGCAGGAGCGGCTGTTTCAGCCATTCTTCCGGGCACGGACGAAAGAAACGCGCCATGTGGAAGGCACCGGGCTGGGACTGCACCTCGTCAAGCGGATTATCGAACGGCATCACGGCGAGATGGTCTTCCATAGCGAATATGGCAAGGGCAGCACGTTTGGCTTTCGCCTGCCGGTGAGCACAAACGAACAAAACGAGGCAGCTAGCACTCCGGTTGTGTGAGGTGCATCACGCCAACCCGCATGAATTCGTACAATCTTCGGTTGCACACGCTGGCCACGTCACGAATAATCAATGGCCTACTCCGTCATCTAGTAAGATAAAGGATCGTGCCTGTGGCCACCGTCGCACAACCCACCCCCCTTACGCGTTCGCATGAGCGCCGTTTGCCCAATGTGCGGACGATTGTGTTCGCCGTGTTTTTCATTATCGCCGGGCTGCTGCTCATTGCGCTCACGCCGACCCTGATTGCCGCAGATGCCATCACAGGCGTCAACTTTGGCCAAAACATGGAAGCACTTCTGGGCACTGATCCCACATTGCCTGTGCCCACCATTCCCTTTGCGGTCGTCGTCGGGCTGGTTTACATCGTGACGGGTATTATTGCTTTTGTGCCAGCGGCTGCGCGGCGCGAACCCTACGCCGCCCTGTATTACACGCGGCAAACCCTGCTCATTGGCAGCGGTATCCTCATTATCCCCACTGTGCTGATCCTGGCAGCGGCCAACAACGACTTTAACCTGGCCGTGATGCTGCGCGCATCCCTGCGGCTGGCCACGCCGATCATTCTGGGTGCGATGGCGGGCATCTGGACGGAGCGCAGCGGTGTCGTCAACATTGCGATTGAGGGCATGATGC
>CAWUJQ010000100.1:0-13318 GCA_963922445.1 uncultured bacterium | reverse complement strand
GGGCGCAGCGCCCTAACAAGATGTTTTGGCTTAATTTGAACCCTTGTGGCCCTCAGTGGCATCCTATACAATACGTGAGGTGTGTTCACGAAGATGTTGTGTTGCGCCCGTTAATGCGCTATACTAAACAGGTGTTCTATTTAGGCGATTGCACATCATCATAGACGGTTGCGGCAAGGAGACCCCCCCGTGCAATTTATACTGTTTACGGAAAAGACGACGAATCAATGCATGAAGGCGCTGCACGAGCGCATCCAGGCGACGGAAACCAAGAGCCGCCCAGCCCTGGAAGGCTGGATTGAGAAGAATGGCAGCTTTTCCATTGCGCTGTCGCGGCGGGTGATTGGTAAGTTTCGGCGGACGACGCGCTTGCGCGGGAGCGCCGAGCGGGACAAGGGCGTCACGATTATTCGTGGGTTTGTGCCCAACGGCGTATCGCGCAACTGGCTGCTGATTATCGGGGCTGCCGTCGCTGCCCTAACGATCTTTATGGTCACGCAGGGGCAACTGCTGTCGGGGATTGTGATTGTGATTGCCGGGCTGCTGATTATTGCGTCCCTGTGGGGGGACTATCGCAACCACGACATTTTGCTGTATGAACTTGAAAAGACGCTCAAGGCCAAGCCTGCGCCCCCTGGCACCAAGGTTGCGCCGCCCAAAAAGCGCAGCGCCAAACCTGCAAAGCGGCGTCAGACGGCGAAAAAGCGCAGTTAGGGGCGTTTCTACGCCCCGTTGAGCTTGGCCTTAGCGATGATGTCACGGGCGCGGGCGTCGTCAATGGTGATGTCGTTGAGGATGGTATAGGGCAGCCGGTGCTGGCGGACGTAGCTGGGCAGTTCCTTCAACGTTTCGATTACCAACTCGTTTGGCAGCCGATCTAGCCGTACCCCCACGCTCAGCAGCGTTTCGCGAATGGAATCAACAGACTGGTCGTGCAGCACGCTGCTAATCAAGATGCCGGGGCCGACCATATCTGCATAGGGGACGGGTTCGGCGCTGTTCAACTTGGGTTCGATGGCATAAGCGAAGTACTGCTCGCTGCCTTCCTGGGGGCGGTTGTGGCCCAACTGGTTGGTGAGCTGCACTTCCATCGCAATCAGGTCCAGCAGGCTGCGCAGCGATTCAACTCGGCCTTCACCTACCCCTTCTGCAATCCGAAAGGCCTGCTGCGCGATACCGGCTGCCACACTGGCGGCCCACGGCTGGAAGCGCGTTTCTGCCGTGTTCTGGTTACGCTCAGCGGCATAACGCCAGTCCAACAGGCCCGACACCATCGTGAGCAGTTCGAGGATGGCCGACCCGCGCACGCGCTGGGGCGCGTCACGAATCACGTCCCAGTCAATGACCAACCGCTCTGACGGCCCGGTGACGACGTACTCAACCACATCCCCCATGCGGGCGGCCACGAGTGCAGTGAAAAAGCCGTCTACACTGAGCGCGGTTGGCACCACCGTCACCGGCAGGTTGTTCTTCCAACCCACGTACTTGGCCACATCCGAGACCAGCCCGCCACCGATGCCATAAACGACTTCTGCTTCTGCTGGGATGTTGTCTGCGAGGGCGTCCAGGTAGCTAAGCATCGCAGACTGTGGTTCCGCCTGCACAACAATGGGCAGGCGAATTTTGTGGCGCACAGCTTCCCAGGCTTTGGCCCCTGTCACAAGCGCGACCGGGCGCGGTTCGCTAAAATCGGTCAGGGTGCGGACTTCAATACGTGGCAGCGGGTAGAAGGTCGTCATGGGGTATCGCTCCAGTGGGCGCAGTTGGTCGAAATCATTCGCTACAAATCTTAGTCGGATTGTGGAAATTTTGCCAGCAGTACCGCTCGTGGGTTGAGAAAACTGGACCAATCGGCCACAATGCGCTTTGCAGTAGCATCGTCAATTTCACGCCTGGGATGAGTTGTTATGAATACCCCCCTCCCCTCAAACGAAGACCTAGAAGCCTTTAGCCGCGCTGTTGACTGGCGCGACGTGGAAGAGAAGCGCCGCCGGTTTAATCAAATGGTGGCGACACTGGCGGAAAATGACGACCGCGCCGACGATTTGCCCCTGGATAACCTTTCGGAGTGTGTCGAAGCGCCCATTCACACCTACTTCAATGCTGCGGAAACGGATGGCCCCAACATTCTGTATATCGAGCAGAACGGCCATGCCTATCTGCTGGGCAGCTACGTGGCCAAGCGCTATCGCAAAAGCAAATCAATCATTGAGGCCATGACCCCTTACAACCTGAACCCGGCGGTCAATCACACCAACCTCAATGAGACAGCGATGCCTGCCACGCGGATGCGGGCGTTGGGGGCGGAAATCGAGTTGGGGCTGCTGCACCCGGACGGGGCTGGCCCATCGGTAGAAGACGTGGAAACTTACAAACGCCACTACGAATCGCAGGCGCGGCGGCTGGGCATCACGCCCAACGTGGACGCGGAAGCCTGCCAGTATCAAATTGAGACGCATGTGGCCCCCGGCGTGGGCTATCACAAAACGCGGCACTCGCTGGAAGGCATCATGCAGGCGTTGGTGGCCAGCAGTGAGGCCACCGGCCTGATTACGAGCATTCTATCGTCGTACCCCACTGAATCTGACTTCAAGATGAGCGATGACCCCAAAGTGCAAACGGCGGTCGACTTGATGCTGGACATGAACAGCAGCTTCCCAGAGTTTGGTGAGCGGCTGGAAACAGCCCGCCAGCGCTACTACTGCTCGCAGCCGTACCACCATGTGGAGATGTTCCGGTTGCAAGGGTGCCACATTCACCTGGACATCGCCGGACGGAGCGAAGCGCTGGGCCTGTTCACGTTTTACACCATGCTGCGCAGCGCCAGTGCTGCGGCCAATGTTGCGGTACTCAAGGGCGGGCCGTTCGTCAACGGCACCTGTGACCCCGAACTGCTGTGTACGCGTGAGTATCTGCGGCACACGACGGCCACGGGCAACTATATCGACATGCCCACCAGCCCGCACCTGGGCCAAAGCGGAATGGATGATTATGCCTCTCTGCTCAATAGCGGCTGGGTCAATGCGGTGGCGCGGGCCATGCTCATTGACCGGGGCATGGACACGCCGATTAGTGCGATGCACAACCCAATTGGGCGGGTGCGGCCCGACCTGCGCAGTGCGAATCGCATTTGCACAATAGAAAGCACCGGGATGCCTGCCAACGTCAGCACAGCGCGGATGGCGGCGATTTTGACAGACTTTGAATTTAGCCACACGCTGCTAGAGCATTACTTCCGGCGTTTTGGCACCGACCTTGACCCGATGCACGCTGACCCCACCATGTGGGCGGTGCTGGGGCCGCTGCCGCACAACACCTACCTGGACATGCACGACCGCTCTGACCGGGAGGGCACGGAGATGACGCTGAAGACGGCGGCAGGCACAGAACTATCACTGGCAGAGTTTTACGAGATGAAGCGGCGCTTTATGCACAAATCACTGGCCGACGTGCCGGGAATTAGCCCGCGTGACATTGACGATGTGTATACCAGCCTCATCCGCATGTTAGAGCCGCCTAGTGGCCGCTATGCCCAAACCATCGAAGACTATATTGCAGACCCCAAACTGCGCAGCACGGGCAACTGGGGCAAAATCCTGCGAGATGCCTACGAGGAAGAAGGCGGCGTGATTGGTGACCACAATCCGGCGGCAGTGCTGCGCGTGGTCAACCGGATGCACGACGCGCTGCGTACCCGCTACCTGACGCATTAACTTGTCAAGTAATGCTAGACTGCACAGGGGTTTAGGCCAGTGGTTGCTGGTCAGCGGCATCTTGTTGGGTATGCTAGCCGCATTTGCCGTCTTTTCGTATGCCAGCCTGGTACAGGTTCGTGGGAGCAGCTTTGACTTCTATGTGCATTACGTTGGGGCGCGGGTGGTGTGGGCTGGTGAAACCCCTTACACAGAAGCTGTTGCCACACGCATCCAATTGGATATGTTTGGCCAGCGCGTTACCGAAGGCAGCAACATCCATCGCGTAGCTTACCCTGCCTATGCCCATGTGTTTTTAGGGCCGTTTGCGCTGCTACCTGCCCCTGCGGCCATTGCCCTGTGGATGGCCTTGCAATTGCTGGGCTTGTTTACCGCGCCGTTGATCTGGTTTTATCTGTATGGGTGGCGTCCGCGCTCGCTAATCGTGGCGGCGCTGATGTTGGGCTTTGTGTTTGTGTTTCGCTACCCCATCATTACCTATGTGATCGCTCAGTTTAATGGTGTGATGCTGTTGGCCGTTACACTGGGCGTTTGGGCGCTCGTCAGCCACCGTGATGGGTTGGCCGGGGGGCTGTTGGCGCTGGCCACTGTTCCACCGACGATTACGCTGCCGTTTGCTGGCCTGTTGCTCGGTATACTGCTACTACGGGGGCGTTGGCGCGCTTTGGCGGTGTTCATCGCGATGCTTGCCGGGGCAACGTTGATAAGTTTTGGCTTGATTGGCTGGTGGCTGCCGGACTTCCTCGTGACGATAAGCGCATATGCGCAGTACGCGAACACGGTATGGTGGGCCACGGATATACCGGCTTTGGGATTAGGGCTGCTGCCCTTGTATGGCGGCCTGCTGGCGCGGGCTGGGTGGTATTGGTGGCGCACGTCAGCGGTGAGGCAGGCCCAGGTCGATTTGGCCGTCACGCTGTTAACGGTGATGGTGGGCGTGCTGCCCATCACGGGCAGTTACACACTCACCCTATTGATTGTGCCGTTGGCAGCGACAGCAGCGCGGCTGGGGTCGGTTCAGTCGGACGTGGGACGCTGGTTGTTAATCGTGCTGTTTGCGCTCACACTGGTAAGCCCCTGGTTGTACTTTGTAGTAGGAGGTGGGCTTAGCGGGGTGGAGGTGATTTTGATGCCGGCGCAGGTTGCGCTGTTGTGGGGGGCTGCCCAGGTTGCTGCGGACGACGGTGTGACGCCGCCTACACGGTACGCCGTGTAGCGGAAGTGCAAAAGAAACTTTCACAAATCTATAAGCTGCTGTTCACAGATGTGGCAGTTCCCATGCTGGCCCCAGCACGGTATAATCTTCAGCAGTGAAAAACTCAGACTGCGGCTATTCTCGGCTGGCGCGTGAGCCACGCCGTTTACGATGACTTGTTATCATCAACTTTAGCGTACTGTTGCGATTTTCGACATTGAACTGAACGAACGAACAACCCAAAAGGAGGAACGCCCTGCTGCGCGCTGCGCGCTGGGCTGATTTAAGTATGCCAGAAACCATTCGCATTACCCCTATAGGCGGCCTCGGTGAGGTCGGTAAGAACATGACCCTGTTTGAAATGGGTCGGGACGCCATCATTGTTGATACCGGGATTATGTTCCCGGCCAACGATATGTTTGGCGTGGACTATATTATCCCGGACTTCCGTCAGATTACTGAGCGGGACGACTTGAAAATTCACGGTGTGCTGTACACGCACGGCCACGAAGACCACATCGGCGCAGTGACGCATGTGATTGAGCAGTGGCCGGGCTTACATCTGTACGGCACCAAGCTGACGATGGGCCTCATCGAGGGCAAGCTGCGCGAAGCCAACTTAATTGGCAAAACGCAGTTGCATGTGTTTGAAGCGGGCGACACGCTGGAAGTTGGCCCATTCACGGCGGAAAGCTTCCATGTGTGCCACAGCATCCCCGGTTGTGTGGGCTTTGCCATTAACACGCCGTATGGCCTGGTCGTCCACACCGGTGACTATAAGTTTGACAACACCCCGGTTGACGGCAAGCTGCCAGACTATGCGCGGCTGGCAGAGTTCAGCAAGCGCGGCGTCAAGCTGCTGATGGCCGACAGCACCAACGCTGAGGTGCCCGGTTGGACCTCGTCAGAAACGGTGATTGATGCCGCCTTTGACCGCGTGTTCCGCGAGGCGAAGAGCCGCATTATTGTGGCCACGTTTGCGTCGCTGATTAGCCGGGTGCAGCAGGTGGTGGAAGCGGCCAAGAAGTACAACCGCAAAATCGCGTTTGCGGGGCATAGCATGAAGCGCAATGTCGATATGGCGTTGGAACTGGGCATCTTGGATGTACCCAAGGACATGATTGTTGACCTGGGCGACATTGACAGCCTGCCGCCGCGCAAGGTGACGATTATGGCCACTGGGTCACAGGGGGAGCCGTCGGCTGTACTCAGCAGGATGGCATCGGGTCGCCACAAGATCGAAGTGCAAGAGGATGACACCATTATTGTGTCGTCGCACCCCATCCCCGGCAATGAGGAAACGGTGTCGCGCATCATTAACGACTTGCTGCGACGCGGCGCGGATGTGGTCTACGACCCGGTTGAGCAAGTGCATGTGAGTGGCCACGGCAAGCAAGAAGACATGCGCATGATGCTCAACCTGACGCGCCCGGAGAACCTGCTGCCGATTCACGGTGAACTGAGGATGCTAAAGGCACATCGAAAGCTTGCTGTTGAATCGGGTATGCCAGAAAAGAACGTCTTCGTTGTGGAAAACGGCACGGTCATCGAGATTAGCCAGCGCGGCATTCGAGTGGGTGAGCGCCTGCCGGGTGGTTATGTGTTTGTGGACGGGCACGGTGTGGGTGATGTGGGTCGGGCGGTACTACGCGACCGCGAGATTCTATCGCAGGATGGCTTTGTCATCTTGGTGGTGGATGTAGACCGGCGCAATCACAAGTTGCTGGGCAACCCGGAGATTATCTCGCGCGGGTTTGTGTACCTGCGAGAGGCGAACGAACTGCTGAACAAGATTGACGGTACGGTGAAAGGTACGGTCAAGAAGGCCAATGGCAACTCACGGCGCGCGCTGCAAGAATCGCTCGAAGACAACGTGGCACAGTTGTTGTACAGCGAAACGCGCCGCCGCCCGATGATCTTCTCGGTGGTCAACGAGCGGTAGAGCCTACAATCTGCATCTGTGAGATGTTCCTTTCGGCAGCGGACGCGATATATCGCGTCCCTAAAAACCCCTTGTGACCTGTAGGGACGGCATACATGCCGTCCGCTGCCAACATTGGCATTTATTCAGGTATCCATGAAAATGATTCGGGTTTCCGTGCAGCGGACGCAGCAGGCTGCGTCCCTACGGGTCACGACGGATCGCAAGGGTTTGGCACGCCAAACCCCATATCCCATACAAAGCGATGAATTCACGGCAAGGCAAATAGATACCAACATTGCCTACTCACATCAGAATAACCACCACACTGTCCATTCTGCCCGCTTACCCCCTTGACCCTTTGCGTTATAATGACCGTCAGTCTGGTTGCCGGTGCTTTAATGCACATCACACACAAAGAGGGGACAAACACCCATGTCAGACAATCCAAGAGACAAGATGAACGCCGCGCTCAAGCAGGCCATGAAGGACAAAGACACGCTAAGCCGCGATGTCATCCGGCAAACGCTGAGCGCCGTCAAGCAGGTGGAAATCGACACGCAGAGCGAGGTTGACGCCGACGGCGTGATGGACATCCTGATGAAGGAGGTCAAAAAGCGGCGCGACACCATCAGTGAACTGGAAGACGCAGGGCGCGAGGAATCGGCAGAGCAGGAAAAGGCCGAACTCGCCGTGATTGAGCGCTTTTTGCCGGAGCAGCTCAGCCGCGAGGAAATCGAAGCCATCGTCAAAGACGCCATTGCCAAGACGGGTGCCGAGTCTCCTAAGGAGATGGGCAAAGTCATGGGCGCGATTATGCCGCAGGTCAAGGGCAAGGCGGACGGTAAGCTGGTGAATGAGGTCGTCCGCGAGCAGCTTCAGGGCTAACCATGTCCCAATGGATGGCCGGGTACTTCGAAAAGCGCTTCAGCGTAGACCCCGAACGCACGGTTCGGGTGATTCACACGCTGGGCATTATGGGGGCGGCGCTGCTGTTCAGCGCGCTGGCGACCCTCGTCATGTCGTTCAACGCCTTCTTTGTGGATCAGTCGTTGGCGACACTGAACGTGGGCGACCCGGCCCCGCGCGACATCATCGCGCCGCAGTCGACCACCTACACCAGTGAAGTTCTCACCGAGCAGGGCCGCGACAACGCAGTCAGCGCGGTAGAGGACATCTACGATTTGCCAGACCCCAACGTTGCCCGCCAGCAAACCACGCTGGCGCGGCAAATTCTTGACTTTATCAACAATGTGCGGCGCGACCCGTATGGCTCCCTGGAACAAAAAGCGAGTGACATCAGTCAGGTGACCGCACTCAACCTGACGGCCAGCGATCCCATCACCGAGGCGATTTTGGAAGTGGATGATGAGACGTGGCGCTTGGTTGACGAGCAGATCATCAGCGTGTTGGAGCGCGTCTACCAGCAGCAGATACGCGATGACGATGTAGAAAACGTCATTAGCCGCCTGCCGAATCAGGTGAGCTTGAGCTTTGAGCCGCGTGAGACCCGCGTCGTGACGGAAATTGTGGGCGATCTTGTGCGTCCGAACACGTTCGTCAATGACGTTGAAACCACGGACGCCCGTGAAAGTGCCGCTGCGGGCTTCCAACCCGTGGAGCGGACATTTTTGGCGGGGCAAAGCGTGGTCGCGGAAGGCAGCATTATCACGGCAGCGGACTACGAGGCGCTGCAACAGTTAAACCTGTTGGAAGTCTCTGTAGCTGAGCGGCGGCAGGCGCTGCTGCGCACAACGGCGCAGTCGTTTGTGTTGAGCGTTATTATCATGATTGTGATTGGGCTTTTTATTGCCCGCTTTTATCAGGAGTTGTACCAGCAGCCGCGATTTGTTCTGTTGGCAGCGGCAATTTACCTGCTGTTCCTGGCGGGTGCGCGGGTGATTGGTGTGAGTGACGGCGAGTTGTACATCTACCCCACCACGGCGATGGCGCTGCTGTTTGTGGCTATCATCGGGCCAGAAGTAGCCATTATCACCACGCTGGGGTTAGCCGTGATGATGGGCTTTATGATCGGGCAGCGCCTGGAAATCGCGACACTGGTTACCGTCGGCGGGTTGATTGGCACGCTTTCGCTGCGGCGGGCAGAGCGGCTAAACAGCTACTTTTTCGCCGGGTTGATGGTGGCGCTCGTCAATGTGATGGTGGTTGTGGTGTTTAACCTGGGCGACTCGCAAACGCGGCTGGCGGAAAATGTGCCGCTGGTGCCGACCCTTGTGCTGTTTAGCGTCCTGAATGGGGTGCTATCGGCAGCGGGGGCAACCGCCTTGATGTACCTCGTAACCATCATGTTTAACCTGCCGACGGGCCTGCGGCTGGTGGAACTGAGCCAGCCCAATCAGCCGCTGTTGCAGCGCTTACTGCGCGAAGCGCCCGGAACGTACCAACACTCGTTGCAGGTGGCCAATCTATCGGAACAGGCGACCAATGCCGTTGGCGGCAACGCGGAATTGGTACGAGTGGCGGCACTGTATCATGATATTGGCAAGGCGCTAGACGCGCCCTTTTTTGTAGAGAATCAGGCAGAGGGGCTGAACCCGCACGATGAAATGGGCGACCCATACCGCAGTGCAGACATCATCATTGGCCATGTGACGGAAGGCGACAAGCTGGCCCGTCAGTATCGGCTGCCACAGCGCGTGCGAGACTTTATCATGGAGCATCATGGCACCACGCGGGTGGAGTACTTTTATCGGCAGGCGTTGGCGGAAGCCGAAGACCCGGACGCGATTGATCCGATGGACTTCACTTATCCGGGGCCAATCCCGCAAAGCCGAGAAACCGCGATCATGATGTTGGCAGATAGCTGCGAAAGCACAGTGCGGGCACGCCGCCCCACCAACCGCCAGGAGATCACCGAAATTGTGCAGGGCATTATTGACGCCCGCAACCGCGACGGCCAACTTGATGACAGCGGCTTAACATCAAACAACATCAAGACGGTGCGCACGGTGTTTGTGGAAATGCTCCAGGCGGTGCATCACCCGCGCATTAACTACCCCTCAGTGACAGGCCCAGCCCCGGTTCGCCCGCCATCCGATGACAAGCTGGGGCGCGGTGGAGATAAGCCGCCCGCTGAATCGTTGTCGCCAGGGCCGCCAGAGAAGGCAAACGCGGTCAATCCAAAGCCGGTTCCAACTGGCGTACAGGAGGAGGACGATGTATCGCCGCTGCCGGATGTGCCGCGCCTGCCTCGGCGCAATGCCGACCCGTCCGCGAAGGAGGATGGTAGCGGTAGCTTTGAGCGGGCAGCAGAGGAAGAGGACGATAACCGTGAGTGAAACGGTCGAAGTGATTCATGCGGACGGCGTGGCAGTGGACGTTAAGCGCCTGCAAGCTGCGGTGCGTGTTGTGTTGCAACAGCAGGAGCGGGCGTCGGCCAGTGGGGTTGCCATTCAGGTGACGGACAATGAAACAGTGCAGCGGCTCAACCGGACGTACCGGGGAGTGGATGCGCCCACGGATGTGCTGTCCTTCCCGGCAGAAATGCCGCCTTTGCCCCCCAATGCGGACGGAACGCCAGAAGAACTGCATTTGGGTGACCTGGCGATTGCCTACCCGTACACTGCCGCGCAGGCGTCGGCGATGGGCCATGACCTTAACGATACACTCGTGCTGCTTGTGGTCCACGGGACGCTGCATCTGCTGGGCTATGACCATGACACGTCGTCGAACAAAAGCGAGATGTGGGCCGCTCAAGCGCAGGCGTTGGCCGCGTTAGCTGTGCCAGCAACCATCGTACCGGCACTGGAAACGGAACATGACCAGGATTGACAAAATCCGGGAGCGGTTGACCTCAACAGCGAAAATCGACCCCAACGACTACGCGCTGAACACCAGCCGCAACCGCGTGGACAGCCTGGGGTATGCGCTGGCGGGGTGGCTTTACATGATCCGTTGGCAGCGGAATACGTGGTTGATGGCGCTTGCCACGCCCATTGTGGTTGCCATCGCGGTTTGGTTGCGCATAGACCGGACGGGTTGGGCGCTGCTGTGTATTGTGATTACGATTGTGTGGCTGACGGAGTTTTTGAATGCTGCCGTGGAAGCTGCAATTGACCTGAACACGTCGGAATTTCATCCGATGGCGAAGGTGGGTAAGGACGTTGCGGCGGGCGCGGTACTGCTGGGCGTTCTTAATTCAATCATCGTCGGACTGTTGGTGTTGGGGCCGCCATTGTGGGCGCGGCTGATGTTGTGGTTTGGCGGTTGAGCCGATTGGCGCTATGCTACATTGCATCATGCACGACTGGAGGCAAACGCAGCCATGAGTGACCGAATGCAAGGCGGACGAAAACCACCGCGTCCTGGCAGTGCCCGCTGGCGTCAAAAGCAGCGCAAGGAGCGGCAAGCCGGGGGGCCACAAGCCACACCCAACCGACCGCGCACGCCCGTGCGCCAAGCGCTGCCGTCGGGCGGGTTTAAGCTACCTGAAATCGACATTCCCACCAAAACGCTGCGCCTGACGCTGTACCCGATAGTCGGGCTGGCGCTTGTGTTTGGCATGATTTACACCTTGCGGTTGTTTAACCCGCCAGAAGCGATTGCCCTGCCTAACGGGCTGTGGCTCAGTACCGACTGGACGTATGACATGCCGTCTGATGAGCAGGTGGCGGCGTTGGCAGCGCGGATGCGCACCAATCGCATTGGCACGGGCTATGTGTGGGTCACGCAGATGAAAGACGACCTGACGTGGGGCGGCAAAACCGCAGACTTTGACCCGGTGACGCGGGAGATGATTGGCACCGTGAACCCGCTGACCGGGGATGATTACCGCAACGAACTGGCTGAAATGGAACCTAACATCATCCAGTTTGTGGCACAGTACAACGAAGCCTACCCGGAAGGCCAACTGTTCGCGTGGGTGAACCTGCCCGCAAGTGTGGTGCCGCTGGACGATGAAAACATCCGCACGCGGGTGGCAGAACTCGCGGTGCTGCTCATCACGGATTATGGCTTTGACGGCATCAAACTGGATGTCGCGCCGGTGGCCAGTGGTGATGAAAACTACCTGCAACTGCTGCGTACCGTGCGTTTGGCCCTGGACGACGTGACCGAGGCGCAAAACCTGGACAGCCGCGTGCCCTTGGCGGTCGCCATTCCGCCGGATTGGCGACCGAGTGACCCCAATGTGCCGTATAGCTCCAACATTACGGATGTGCTGGAGTGGCAGGTGGAGTATAAGCAGAGTGTGGCCCTCATCGTGGATGAGTTGCTTATTATGGCCTATAACAGCGGCCTGGAACGGCCCGTGGATTATAGCACGTGGGTGGCCTATCAGACGCGGGCCTACGCCGAGGCCGTAGCGCCGCTGGGTGTAGAAACCGACGTGTTGATCGGCGTGCCCACCTACCCGGCACAACCGCCATTGCATGACCCACGCGTAGAAAACCTGGAATCTGCTGTGCCGGGGGTGGAATCGGGCTTATTGCAGGCGGGCGACGCGGCTGAGGTGGTGCGTGGGCTGGCGATATTTGTTGAGTTTGCCACCGACGACGGTGAGTGGGCGGCTTTTCAGTTGTTGTGGGGCAACCCAACAGGGCAAGGGGGAGAGAATTGACAACGCGTATCGAGGTGATGCCGCACAACGCCGTACCCGCCGCAATCCACGCCGTGCTTGACCCGGCCTATGAGCGCGCCTTCCCGCAGGTGGGTGCAGATGGCACCGATGACAGCGGCATTGAGTGGACATCAGCGGGTGAGTATATGGTGCTGGTGTGGCAGGGCGAACAGGTTGCGGCTGCTGCTGGCATCATACCCCGTACCATTCTGGTGGACGGGGCAAGTGTATATGTTGGTGGCATCGGCAGTGTGTTGACGCTGCCGCAGTTGCGCGGTCAGGGGTTAGGCAAGGCGTTGGTGCGCGGCGCATATGACTACCTGTGCGAGACGCTTGGCTGTGACACAGGGATGCTGTTCTGCCTGGATGCGCTGGTGCCCTTTTATGCGTCAATGGGCTGGCAACTGCTTGACCGTCCCTTAACCTACCAGCAGTCCGATGGCAGCCACACGCTGCGCAAAAACAACACGGGCGATCACTACATGGTGCTGCCCTGCGGCGATTACGCCTTCCCAGATGGCGATGTTGATATACAGGGGAAGGTCTGGTGATCCTACGTGAGCCGGACCCGGTGAAGACGGCGCACCTGTTTGCGCCCATGCGAACGGAACTCGTGCGCCTGCTTAATGACTTGCCGGAGGATGCGTGGCGCTATCCAACAGCGCTGCGCGGGTGGACGGTCAAGGATATTGTGCTGCATCTGCTGGGGGATGACATTGGGCTGCTGTCTCGGCGGCGGGATGGGTTTGTGCATACGGACACAACGCCGGAGAACTTCGAGCAGTTGATTGCGTTCATCAACCTGCAAAATGACATTTGGATTCGGGCGGCGCGCCGCATCAGCCCGGAATTGCTCATCAGTTTGCTGGAAGTCACGGGGGTGCAGGTGAATGCGTGGGTCAATGCGCTGG
>CAWUJQ010000099.1:0-13377 GCA_963922445.1 uncultured bacterium | reverse complement strand
GTACCGTCCGGCGTAAGCTGCGCCTGTTCGATACGATCACGGTGGCGCGGCTGCTGCGCGTCTTAACGCCTGTCGATACCGCAACCGACCCCGGCTGGCGCGATCACAACGCGGTGTTTGACTTTTCCTGTGTGCATGAGGGCATTCAGGGTTACTCCTGGGACTTCCCCTGCCTGGTGGACGGGCAGCCGCATATGAACCGGGGCATCTTCGACAGCCGGATTGCAGGCGCAACCGATGGCGACCGCCCTGGCCTTAAACATGTGTTCATGGATAGTTTGCAACAGCGTGACGTTGACCCAGCCACACTGCACTTACAGGGGCACCCGGTACGCTGGTTCAAGCCGGGTGGGACGTTCGCGCAGCCGCATGTGCTGTTGGCAGGTGACGCCGCCGGGGTTGATCCGCTGTTTGCCGAGGGCATTTCCTATGGCATGGAATACGGCGGGCTTGCAGCCGAGGCTATTCGCGACGCCTTCCATACCAGAGATTTTTCGTTCGCGGACTATCGCACCCGACTGTTAGAACACAAACTTGGGCACTCACTCAAGCGGCGCGCAACCGTCGCCAAACTGCTGTACGGTCACCCTAAAAACACGTTTTGGCCGGTGCTGTGGCGCATGGCGTCGGTATCGCCGCCGCCCGTCAAACGGTGGGTGGGCAGCGTATTGGATGTGCTGCCACCGGAGTTCAATGTTTGATGAGTTTTGATGAGAATTATGTTGGAAGCGTGCCAAATAGGGTATAATTATAAGTGAGGAAGTGTATTTAACTTACACAATACAAGGATACTCCACAATGAACCTCAACCCCTACTACGCCATTCCCATTGGCGCCACAATCGTTGTATGGATCTGGATTCTGATCATCATGCAGTTCATCTAGACCCACGATTGAGTGAATAGGCCACCCGGCACTGCTGGGGGCCTATTCTGGGATCACTTCTGCAACAATCCGCTCTACCCGCGCTTCATCCCCCATCGTTTCCAACGGGTCTTTGCGCAAGCGATGCCCTAACGCCAACGACGCCACACTGGCCACATCTTGAGCAGCAGCTTCCTTACGCCCTTCCAACGCCGCCAACGCAACAGCAGCCCGACACAGCGTAATCTCGCCACGGTGCCCGTCAATTTCTAGGCGTGCGCACAGTTCTGCCGCCGCGTAAACCGCTTCGTCCGTCAGTACAATGTTGCCAAGGTTATGCTGCGCGTGATGCAAACGCTGGCGCAGCGCGTTTTGCTCGCCTTGCCACGCCTCTACAAACGCGACCGGGTCACGGTCATAGTCCCGCCGCCGACGGATGATCTCGACGCGTTCTTCTACGTCTGCAATTGTGGTGATGCGGGCGTGTAGGCCAAAGCGGTCAAGCAACTGCGGGCGCAAGTCGCCCTCTTCGGGGTTGCCACTGCCCACGATGACAAAGCGGGCCGGGTGTTTAATGCTGATGCTTTCGCGCTCCACCACGTTGACGCCGCTGGCTGCCACATCCAACAACAGGTCAACTAGATGGTCTTCGAGCAGGTTCACCTCATCAATGTAGAGGAAGCCGCGATTGGCCCGCGCCAACAAACCGGGCGCAAAGGCTTGCACCCCTTCCACCAGCGCACGTTCAACGTCCAGCGCACCCACCACGCGGTCTTCCGTTGCACCGAGGGGCATGTCCACCACAGGGACGGGCGCGGCTTGCCCCACCAATTCATCAGCGGTGAGGGGTTGGCAGTGCGGGCATATGGGCGACGGACTCGCCGGATCACAATTGTAGGGGCAGCCGACGACAAGCTGCATTGTTGGCAGCAGCGCTGCCAGTGAGCGCACGGCGGTACTCTTCCCTGTGCCACGATGCCCCATCACCATCACCCCACCGATGGCGGGGTCAATCACGCATAGCAACAGCGACTGCTTGAGCGATGCCTGCCCTACAATCGCTGTAAACGGAAAGGTCGTCTTCAAGTGGGTGATGGCAGGACGATTATCTGATAGATAGGCGTTGCCATTAAAACTCATAGCAGGTCGCGTTTGCCCTTCATGTTTTTGACCTTGTCGGCATTGTCAATCCAGGTCACCCACAGGCTGTAGCCAAGGATGGCAAAGGGCAACGCCACCAGCCCGGTCATAATCAAGATGATTGGGTTGAGAATTAAATCCCAGAAGCCAGCGAATTCCATCAGGTTGTCTCCTTATCGCTGCAAGTTATCTAAAGGTTATTCCATCAACGCCGGGTTGCCCGCGGCAGATTCGGATTCAAACGTTTGCACAATGCCCGGCACGGCGTCCAAAAAGGATTCGTACTCTGCCTCTGAAAGCGTTGACGCGAACTGATTGAGGGGGAAGTAATAGACGAAATAGGTGTCAATCTCGTTGCCCATGTTGTAGTACACGCCGGGATAGCTACCGTTTTGCTCCCAATATTGTACCTGAGACAGCGCCTCAATGTAAAAGATTGGTGTTTCCAGGCCGTTTTCGTTCACATGCGCAAACGTGATCTTGTTCGGAGTGGTATCCGTTTGGAAGCGACCAATCCAATTGGCCGGGACGGTAACGGAAACATCGTAGATGGGGCCAAGTTCGCCCTCATTGAAGTATTGCAGCGACCGCGCCACAACTTCATCTTCGATGGTTTCGCTAATGGCGTTGAATGTACCGCAGCCAGCCAGCACCACGATCAGTAACGCGATGAGAGGAATGTAGTAACGCATGACTGTGAAGTCCTCCTTCAGTGAGAGGTTATGCGATTAAAATGTAAGTTGATCGGCTGGAATCTCTTCCATACCGTCGTCCCAGGGCAGCCGAATTTGGCTGACTTCCAGGCTAGGGCCGACGCGGAACACCAGCGCCAATACGACCACAGCCAGCAGCATAAATGAGGTCATATACACACTAGTATACCCCAGGGCTACGCTGCCAGTCAGGCTTTGCTGTACGTCGCGCAGCAGGCCACCGCCGATCACACCGAAGCCCTGCGCCAACGCCTGGACGATACCCCAAATGCCCAAAAACAGGCCCGCGTGACTGATGTCTGCCTGTGACATCACCAAAATCACACTGCCCACGATAAACAGGCCGCGCCCCATGCTCACCAGGCCAACGCCCACCTGAAACACGCTCACGGCCATCGCTTCGCTGGCGTAGCTAATCACACCGAAGCCAGCCAGCCCAACCACACAGCCCATGCTAATCAGCAGTGACGGGGCGACCTTTTGCCACAGCAACACCCCCGCGCCCACCACCCCAACAATGGTCATGGCACCCCACAACGCGGTAAGCTGCATGGTGGAACTTACGCTCATGCCCAGTACCTCGCCGCCGTAGGGTTCTAGCAGCACGTCGTGGGTTGCAAAGGCAATCGTCGCGATAAAGATGACCGCGAACAACCACTGCACCACGTAATGCTCACGCAGTGACCCGATGGATTGCCATAGGCCCATGCGCACGCGGGTTGTTTCGGTGCGGGAGATGATGCTACCGTCGCGCCGGAGTCGTTCCTGGCCGCGCAGCGCAATCACCGTAAGGATGACAAACACAATTGCTGACCCCTGCATGACCTGAATCAGCCGCTTGTGGCTGTAGTCCACCAGCATCCCACTGACGATAACCGCGCTAACGACGGTGCCCAGTACCAGCATCACCCACAACACAGTAATCACCTTAGCGCGAGACTTCGGCGGGGTGATGTCACTCACCAGCGCCAGGTAGATCGTCTCTACAATGTTGATGCCCGCACCGTAAGCCGCAAAGATCAGCGTGCAGATGAGCAGCGCCGGCCAGAACGTCAGCAAGCCCTCACCGCTGAGGATAATCAACGCGAACGGGGCACAGGCCAACCCGCCATAAGTGAGCATCACACCCAGCACCACGTAGGGCGTGCGCCACACCCCCTCTGCGCGGGCCTTATCCGAACGGTAGCCGATCATCACGCGGATGGGGGATACAAAGTAGTGCAGCGCGATCAAAAAGCCGACCGCTGCTGCCGGAATTTTCAGGTCAGTTATCAGCACGCGGTTGAGTGTGCCGCTAATCGGCGCAATCGACAGACCGATGCCAAACTGAATCAGACCTAAGCGGAAGACCCCCAACCACTGCTTGACCTCGGGATGATCGTTCATCCAGGCCTGAATGGGATTGACCACCGCATCGACAGCGACGGTCAACAGCGTCAAAAACCAGTACAAGGGGCGGGGTATTGTCTTCATGATTACTGTGACCTCTCCGGCAAGCCTAACGCGGCTGCCGCTATTTCTGGGGTGACTTCTTCGACGCCCTGCTGGTGCGCGTAGGATTCCACCTTAAATTGCAGCTCTCGGCTGGCAGAAATACGCGACAGGTAGGGCACATTTTCGAGCGCTTCGTCTAACAGTGCTTTGGCTTCGGACTGCCACGGCATGTTGCCAATTTCGATGCCGTTGGTAGCCGCCCCATTGTTGGCGACGCCATTACGCACGCGGTTGTAGGCTTCATCCACGGGCAGGAAGTTGAACAGCGTGTCGTACAGGCGGTTCACAATCTCCTGGATGATGTAGACCGTGCCCCGGTAGCCCATATACGGCGTACCAACAGCGCGGCAAACCACCGCCCCAGGGAAGGCAGCGGGCATAAACGCGGTCTGCTTGGCCCCGGCTTCGCTCAGGTAGATGCGCTCGTTAATCGAGCCATACAGGAACGCGGGGGCCTTTTTGTGGATGCGCTGGCGCACTTCCTCGTTGCCCATGCCGCCCGGACGTGAAGCGACAAAGTCAATCGGCATACCGAGTTCGTCACCCAGGTATGCTTTGAGTCCTTCGGCATAGGTTTTGGTAGCAGAGATGCCCACAGTGGCGGTACTGAACCAGTCGCCCTGCGGCCCGCGCCACAAATCCCACACGGCCTGGAGCGTGGTGCGCTTTTCCTGTTTGATGAACGCCTTGGCCTGCTCGGTCGTGCCGAGCAGTTCACCCAGCTTGAGGACGAACTCGGTGGTGGCTTGCATCCCGATTGGCGCGTACAGCCACGGCTGGCCGAGTGTTTCTGCCAGCGTGTAGCCATACTCTTGGTGCAGCACAATGTTCACCTGCGCTTTGGCGAGGTTAGCCGTGTTCCCCAGCATGGACTCATACGGGTAGACCATATTCACGCGCCCGCCCACCGCTTCAATCGTGCGGCGAATCTCGTGTAGGTCAGACGGCGCATTGAAGCAGCCATACGTCGGCCCGATGATGTTCACCAAACCGGGTTCCACGTCGATGCCATCAGCCTTGTCTGCACCATAGTTTTCCCACAGCCACTGCATCACACGGTCACGCCCGCGCCACTCATCATCGGTGAGCGATTCACTGTGGAAGAACGTGGTGCCCGGTTGCAGCTTGGTCACCAGGTCAGATAAATCCGACCCGATCATTTCACTTTCTGCCGTGCTGACCACGATTAAGTGCTTGCCTTCCAGCAAGCCCTCGTCGCGCAAGCCTTCATATGTGCGCTGGACGGCGGGGCCAGTGCCCGTGCCGCCCACTTCTTCCTCACGGATGACGGACGGCGTGATGTTTTCGATGTGCGGCACCGCGTCGGTGTAGTCTGGGATGGCGGTTGCCACCAGATTGAAGCAGCCAATCGGCGCATCACAGATGACGTGAACGTCGGGCATGGCGCACATTGACCAAACCGCCGCCCAATAGCTGCTTGTGTCCGCCAGGTCGCGAATGACATTAGGCATGGGACGGCTCCACGGGTGCGGTTTCTTCTTTGTCCTCATCGGAGAAGAAGTCCTGCATCCACTGGTAGCGGCTGCCCCGGTCGAGCGTTTGCTTGATGAAGCCGAGTGTTGCCGCCATGCCCCCGCTCAGGAAGAACGGACGCGACGCCAACTGATTCGTAAAGTACATGGCCGGGATGCCGCGTTCTTTTGCAATTGAGGCAAACGGCGTGGTGCCTAACACGAGGTCAGGCTGGTATTTATCCAGGGCGGCCACATCTTCTTCTAGCGATTTGCGATAGACCACTTCCTGGGTGCCGCGTGCGCGCAGCCAGCTTTCGTCCGGCAGCGTGAGCGGTTCTGAGCCGATGGAGGTGGAGATATACGGCACCACGGCCCCCGCTTCTACGAGCAGGCGGGCATAGGCCGTCTCTGTACCTTCATAGCCGGTGACGAACACCTTACCCTCAAGCGGGTTGGCCTGCATGATGGCCTCGGCGGTGGCACGCTCTTCGCTGGCGACTTCTTCTACCAACTTGGGATCAAGGCCAAGCAGCGTGCCAATCGACTTGAGCCATGCGTAGGTACCCGTCGCGCCGACGGGCGCACCACCCACTACGGGCACATTCCAGGAGCGGAACAGCGCCGATGTTTCTTTGTAGAACGGGTGCAGCGGGGCGACTGCGCCAACACTGCGGGCGCGCCGCAAATCGTGCAATGACCGCCCCGGCAGCGTGATTGTTGCTTCTACACCCATCTTGCGCAGCAGCGCGTCAATGGCCAGCGGGTCTGCCGGGAAGACTTCACCCACCAGCGCGACCGTTTTGTTGTCGCGGGGGCGGCTTTCGTCGCCTAAGCGCCGCAGCAGCGCCGCCAGCGCGATGTCTTTCGCTTCTGGGTGGCTGTGGATGGCATATGCGGGGACGCGCACCAGCACCACTTCGGCGTCGCCCATCTTTTTGGGCAGCATTTCTTCAGGCATCCCTGCCGTTTCTGCCACGCATAGCGACACAACGGGGATGAGCTTGCAATCGGGTTCTTTGGCGGCGACTTCAATCGCCGCGATGGTACTTTCGACCACTTCCCCACTCATAAGTTCATCTGTGCCCAGGTGCGCCGCCAAAATCGACTTACGCGCCCCATAGAAGTGCGTCACGAAGGTCAGCCCGTACAGGCAGCCGGTGTCGGTCGCCATCACGGGGTGAGAGCCTTCAATGCGGGACAGAATGCGAAGTGACCCGAACGCGGGGCACATCGACTGGGGGTGGAGTTGGCAGGGTTTCCCCTGTTTACCTTCTGACATTAAGATTTACCTATACGTTTGTTGGACAGCACTAGCTATTGTCGTTTTCAGCATTGTCACCCGGCTTAAAGCTGATTTTGCCATTGGACGGCGTGGATACCGTTATCGGTTTGTCGGTCTGAACGATGTCCATCGGCATATCCGTCTGCTCTTCTTCGGGACGGTCATCCATGACGCGCAGGTAGGTGCGGCGGGCGTCAGCATCTGACCAAACCGCAGCCGCAATAAAGCCGATAATCGTCAGGGCCAGCGGGCCGTAGCAAAATGCCAGGGCGTTGATTGGGAAGTCTCCGAACATAGTTAGCCTCCGTTCGAGTGATGTTCGTTCGTAAATTTATTGATAGGACGGCGCATCAGCATAGCGCAGGTCAATCAAGGAAAAACTCTGGTCGGTGCGCGTCAATGCAGACAGGAACGCCACCTTCTGATCCAAATCATCCTCGTCACCGATGCGAATTTCCGTAGAGCCGGACGTAACGGTGATGCCGTCGTCGCTGTCGTCGGCCATATCGGTGATGTAGATGCCAATTTTTTCTAGCATTTCTTGCACTTTTAGCTGCTTGGGGTCGGTGACGTGTACCTGACGCACATTCACCATGCCCTGCAATTCCACGTCCATGCTCGTGGAGGCGTCGTCGCTGAACAGGTCGAAGTCGCTGGCCCCGTCCGGGCGGCCATCGGGTTCGTGCGCGTCAAACACTTCCAGGAAGTCATGGTATTCCAGCGGCGTGAAGTCCGTCGCAGGCGGAATCTCGCGGCGTTGGATGCGGCCAGCCAGATCACCAAAGATTTGATCGAACTCGTCTACTTCCAGGGCCAGTTTGCAGGCATCCGCCAGCACGCGCACCTGGTGGTTGAGCGGCACACGGGTCAAAATCGGGATGCCGCTGGCTTCTGCGTAGCGGTCTGCTGTGTCGGTGCCGTCGTCGCGATTGACGATCATACCCAGGATTTGCGTGGTGCCGCCCATCGACTGGAAGTACTTGGCCGCCTTCGCGATGTTATTGGCTGCATACAGCGATTGGCGGTCATGGCCGACGACCATAATCACTTCTTCTGCCAGGGAGCGGGCCAACGGCGTTGCGAAGCCGCCACACACCACGTCTCCTAGGAAGTCCATCACGATGAAGTCCAGGTTCCACTTGGACATGCCCAACTTTTCCAGCGTCTTGAAGCCGTGGCTAATCCCCTGGCCACCGCAACCGCGCCCCACGGACGGGCCGCCGATTTCACAGCCGAAGATGTCTACACCGGGCGTCAACTCGTTGCGGAAGATGACATCGCCTACTTTAAGCTGGTCGTCTTTGCCCTGGTCTTTGAACTCGCGCCACACATCACCCAAAGTAGGCAGGGAGTGCCCGCCAAAGATGGTATTGCAGCTATCGTGTTTGGGGTCGCAGCCCAGTTGCAGCACGCGGTTCCCGTCGAAGGCAAGGCGGGCCGTCAAATTTGACGTGGTAAAGCTCTTGCCGATGCCACCTTTACCGTAAATCGCTAACATTCGTGCAGTCATAATGTCATCTCTCCTCTATGTAATGTTCCAATTAATGACGACTTTGAGGCAGTCTTCGTCGTTGAGTGCGGTCTCGTAAGCCGCACTGACGTCGTTAACGCCCATCTCATGCGTTAACAACAGTTCAACGTCTAACTGCCCGGCTGCGATAAGGTCTCGGCAGCGGTTTAAATCGCCGGGTGCCCACTCCCTTGATGTGAGTATGCGCGCTTCCTTCAAGAACAGGGGCATGTACGGGAGTTGCAAAGTTGTGTAGTAGCCCAGCAGCATGATGGTGCCGCCTTTGGCCAGTAGCGGCAGCGAGCCTGCCAGTGCTTCCATTGATCCGGTTGCGTCTACAACCACAGACACCGGCTCGGTGACCGCGTCGGTGAGGCTTTCACCACCGACGTGAATTGTCTGGTCGGCAACGGCGGTTTGCAGCCGCTTCGGGTTGCGGTCGGTCACGGTGACCCATGCGCCTTGCTGTTTGGCAATGCGGGCAGCCAACTGCCCCACCGGGCCTTGACCGAGTATCAGCACGCGGCTGTCCGGTTGCAGGTTGAGCAGGTCAACGCCATGTAGTGCCGTCGCTGTGAGCGCCAGCATCACACCCTGACGCGGTTCCATCCTATCTAGCGGAATGACTTTTTCAGCGGGCGTGAGTATCGTTGCGGACTGACCGCCCCACGCCGGGTTAATCCCCTGGTAGCAGTGCGCCCCGCCCACGTACACCCACCGATCTTGCAGTGAAGCGTCCGCTTCGGGGCCAACTTCCACCACACGCCCGACCGTTTCATAGCCAGGGATGACGGGGAGTTGCAGCATGGGGTGCGGCATCTGGCCAGCGAGAAGCATCCGTTCGGTGCCCGCACTGATGGACGTGTACGCCGTTTGCACGACGACATCGTCCGGGCAGCGCTCACGCAGGGTGACCTGTTGCAGGCCGACTTTACCGGGTTCGCTTATGACGACAGCTTGCGTGTTCATGACGCTTGCTCCGCGAGTTCGAGCTTTTGCTTGCGCGCTTGCAGCCCCTTGACGAAGAACTGCGCAAAGTTCACCAGATAGCTGACGTAAGCCACCAACATCACAATCATCACCGTCTGCTGGGACGCACCCAACCCGACGGCTACGAAGTACAGGTTGTGCATCACCAGCGCAAAGGCGTTTAGCGCATCTTCCCAGAAGAACTGCGGGGCCAAAAACCAGATGCCGAACACCTCTTTTTCCCAGATCATCCCGGTGATGGTAATTAGCCACATGATGGCAATCTTAATCAGCACGCTCACGTTGGCAGCGGCGTAGCCATCGCCCGTCATCAGGTAGCGCACAACCAGCACAAAGCTCACTACAAACGTCAGGAATTGAATCGGCGCAAGAATCGCCTGCACCAGCGTCCAGGGACTTTCGTCACGGCGCTGCATTTGTTCTGCGGTGTAAGTCGTCATTGTCTGTCTACCATTACGCTAAATCAAAGAAGTCACGGACAATTTTTGTGTACAGGTCAAACCGCTCAATCATCGGGAAGTGGCCGCAGTTCTCAATCCAGCGCACCTCGCAGTTCGGGATCGTTTCGGCGGTATAGTTCACGTTTTCCAGGGGCAGCACCTTGTCCTGGCGACACACGACGAGCAGTGCAGGCACTTGCATTTGCGCTCCGGCTTCAGGAATCGCCGGGTTGATTGCGTCACGGGCACAGGCCATCGCGGTATCGGCGTCCAGTTCCAGGTAATCGAGCAAGCCCGTTTTAAGCAGCTTGTCGTCGTCCGGCAGGCGATAGAAGTATTGCAAGCCGAGCAACTGCTTGAGTCCTGGCACATCCGCTAACCACTTCGGGCGGAAGCCGAACGAAAAGCGGTAAATGCCCATAATCGTCTTATAGATGCGCTCTTGGTTTTGCGTCATGAAGAACGCAACCGACGTGAGCACAATCTGCTCAACGCGCTCCGGTTGACGGTTGGCCAGTAGAATGCCCATAGTAGACCCCATCGAGTGGCCCACGATGCGATAGCGGTCAACGTCAAGCGTGTCCATCATCGTCGCGAGTGTATCCACCTGAGCGGCCATGTTATGCGTCCGCTTGATGGGCTGGGAGCGCCCGGTGCCGGGTAAATCGGGCACGATGACCTTGGCAAACTGCGCCAGATGCGCAGCGGTTTCGCTCCAATAGCTGCCCGTACCACCCCACCCGTGAATCAACAGGATGGGCAGTTCGTCTGTCGGCTGTGCGGGTTCCCACACATCGGCAACAACCGGGCCGTCTTCAAAATCGAATGTGTATTTGCGCTTAGTCGGTTCGGCCACGGCTGCGACATCGTCAACGGCTGCGTCCGGCATGTATGCGGTCACTAGCAAGCCATCCATGCGCGGGCGCGGCGCAACAAACGCGGTCACACCATCGGACGGGGGCAGGCTGTTGGGTGGGGTCGTCTGCTCCGGGATGGGGCGCATCCCCCAGCCCACCAGCGCCGACGGAATCGGCAAGATCATCAGCCAGTGTTCAATCAGGCCGAGTGTAATCATGGTGGCAACGGCCAAAAAGCCGACCGTTTGCGTGGGTGACGTGCTTGGCTCAATGCCCTGATACAGCAGCGCCAACGCGCTACTTGACGCCAACACCACCGATACTGGGAACAGCGCATTGTTCTCGCGCTTGGTGAGCAGTGCATCCAGGTAACGGAGTTTTTCTGGCAAAAAGTCGATGTGGAAGTTGCGCACGCCCAAAAACACGTTCAGTTTGGCACTGGAGTGCATCAGCCATAACGCGAGGTAAATCCACAGGCTCCAGCGGTTGGTATGGAACCAGGTTAGCCCCATCATCAGCACACCAAAGCCCAGCACAAGCAGTTCGTGGTTCAAGCTGGCATTCAACGCCAACCGGAACCGATCTGCCAGATTAAGGTGCCAGCCTTCGCCGCGCTGCACGCGCTGCGGGATTTCCGTTTGCTCTGGCCCGCTGACGAACCCCAGATAATAGGCCGCCACCTGCCAACCCCAGATCAATACGCCGCACGTCACCGCCACGTAGACATCCAAAGGTTGCGTAACATCACGCGTCAGGACGATGCCGACGAAGGACGCAAACAGCACCACGGTGAGGGCGGCCATGAACAACTCCACCACCCGCCGGGCGCGGTCATACACGGCGATGATCGCGCCTGTGGTGAACCACCACAGGAACACGACGTAAATCACCGGGAGTAAGTAGGTCAGCGCCTGCTGCATCGCGTTACCCGATGTAGTGGCGGGCTTGCGCGGCCACAATGTCGGCGGTCATGCGCATTTGCGTGGCCCACGGAACCGTGGCCATGTTCTTATACATGTAGGACTCAAACGTGAGCTGCTGCACGTCTTTGTTCTTGCACATATCGGTGAAGACTTCCATCTGCTTTTCGCTGCCGTAGCCCCACTTTTGCAGCCACTGCAAAAAGCGGTACATGGTGCGATATTCCTTCCACCATTGCTGTTGGTAGCTGTGCAGCGCGGCACGCGTGGTACGCGGCAGCTTTTCGATGAGCGTGTCGGCGGCCATCTTGCCGCTCTTCATCGCCCAGTAGATGCCTTCGCCACTGGTGCCGACGACCAACCCGGCAGCATCACCGACGAGCATCACGCGGTCAAACGCGATTTGGTCACGCGGGTGGATGGGCAGGGCGTGCGCTTCTTCCAGGAAGATTTCGCCGCCTTCGATTTCGTCAGCAAGGCGCTCTTTGAGGTTCGCCAGGTATTGGCGCATCTGCTGGGTTTTGCCGGGGCCGGCGCCACAGCCAACCGCAATGTGATCGGACTTGGGGAACACCCAGGCGTACAGGTCAGGGCTGCTGTCGCGGCCCAGGTACAGGGAGGCGGTGTCTTCCCAGCGGGCCATTTTGTGGTCGGGCAGGTAGATGCGCTCTTGAATAGCCACACAGTACGGCAGGCGCGGTAGCCCAAGCTGCTTGGCCGTGGTGGAATAAGCGCCATCGGCACCGATGACCGCCTCTGCACACAGCGTTTCGTTGATGTTGCTGCCCTTGCGCCGGTACGCGACCTTGACACCACCCGGTTCAACGTCCAGGCTAATGAGCTTGCCCTCAATGAGCTGCGCGCCGTTTTCAACCGCACGTTGGCGCAGCCAGGGGTCCAGGTCTTCGCGGCGGCACATGGCCACATACGCTTCCAGGTTTTCGTTGATGCCGCTAATCGGAATGTGCGCCAGCCGCTTGCTTGGCGAATTGATTTCGGCAATGTGTACCTTCCGCGAGATCAACGACTCTGGGATGTCGAACTCGCTAAAGGCAATCGGCGGCAGTGCGCCGCCGCACGGCTTCACAAACGATAAGTCTTTTTCCAACATGACGACGGGGATACCCGCCTTTGCCAGTTCATTCGCAGCAGTCGATCCACCTACGGAACCGCCCACGATGACAATCGGATTCATAATTCTAGCCCTTCCCTCTTACAATACGGTTTTTGTTAACAGGCTTGCGCGTGCTGGTCTGGTTTACAGCGCACGCAGCCCGATGGCGGCGATTGGCATTCCCCATACAAAAAAACTGACGCCAATCGCACTGAACTTCAGATAGTTCTCGGTCGGATTTTTGATAAAGCCGATTTGCGTGGGCACCTGCACCAGCAGCACGCCCAGCAAAATTAACGCGAACACCCAGCGTCCCCACACCAGGAAGGCCGCGATAATAGCTAACTGCGCCACGTTCATCGTCCCCACGATGAGTTGTGCCGCCTTTTTGGTGCCCAACAGCACCGGAATCGTCTTGATGCCGCTGGCCACGTCCCCGGCAATGCTCTTGTAATCGTTAATGCTCATGATGCCGTGCGAGCCAATCGAATACAGGGCTGCAATCAGCACACTCGGCCCGGTGAGCGGCGCGAACGCCGCGTGCCCTGACAACAACGCCACCCCCTCATACGAGATGG
>CAWUJQ010000098.1:0-13480 GCA_963922445.1 uncultured bacterium | reverse complement strand
TTGAGCGCGTCTTTATAGGTTAGCTCACGCATAAACACCCTCCATCAGGGTTGCAAGGTCAGGTTCTGGGCTGTTATCGCTAAAGTCTACGGCCCCGTCAATCGCTTTGGTGGCGTTGTTGGCCATTTCTTTTGCCTCGTCCTCGCTGATGAGTTCGGTTTCCACCAGCAGTGCGCGGAAGCGCATAATCGGGTCGCGGTTGTCTTTCCAGTCGTTGACCTCATCGCGAGTGCGGTAGACCTGCTTATCGCTCTTGGAGTGGCCCTTATAGCGGTACGTTACCGACTCGATGAGGGTTGGGCCGCCGTCGGTGCGGGCGCGGGCTGCGGCGTCGCGTATTTGCGTGTACACCGCAAGGATGTCGTTGCCGTCTACGGTGAAGCCGGGAATATCGTAGGCTTTAGCACGGTCGCTGATGCGCTCGACATTGAAGGCGCGCTCATAGGGCATGGACATCGCGTATTGGTTATTTTCACATAGGAAGATGATCGGCAAATCCCAGATGGAGGCCATATTCATCGCCTCATGGAAAGCGCCCTCGTTGGCTGCGCCATCCCCAAAGATGACCATCACGACCTGCTCGGTCTTGCGCATGCGAATGCTGAGGCCCACGCCGACGGAAATCGGCACACCGCCCGCCACGATACCATTCGCACCTAAGTTGTTGGCGTCCACGTCCGCGATGTGCATACTGCCGCCGCGCCCCCGGCAAAAGCCCGTCTCTTTGCCCATGAACTCGGCCATCATCTTGTTTACATCTGACCCCCACGCGAGGCAGTGACCGTGGCCGCGATGGTGATTGAGCAAGTAGTCGCCTTCCTGTAGGGCGCTGCTGGCCCCGACTGCGGTTCCTTCCTGGCCGATGGACAGGTGCATGGTGCCGTGAACCTTGCCCATGGCGTACAGCAGTTCGGCGCGTTCTTCAAATGCGCGAATGGTGTGCATCCGTTCGAGCATTTGCTTAAGAAAGTCTGGCCCGCGCTCCTCAAGCACGTCGTGGTAGCGCTGGAACGCTTCCTGAGTGATTTCGATGTTGGCTGTCACTGTTTATTCTCTCTCCAAAATTGTGTTTGGTTTCTGTTGCTATCGAATGTGGGCCGTCACGTTGGGCGGCCCCTACCGGTTGGCATTGTTTGTAGAGGCGCACCGATGTGTGCGCCCAATACTGTCAAATATGATCGTTATCCGCCCATCACGATGATGTTGGCGTGGGCGGCACGAATGGCAGCCCCGCGAAAAAGCTGTTGAAATCGAACGTCACGTCATCGTGCTTCGTCAGGATGGTGTATAACCGTCGCATCAAGGGGAGCCGGTCAGCGTGCAGGTCGCCATTGGCAATCATGTTATCTAGCGTGGGGCCGATGGCAATAATCGCGTCCACACCCTCTACTGTGACCCCCGGCATCTCCTCCACGGCGTCGCTGTAGCTCAGGCCAAGGCCAATCAAACGGCCAAAGCGCGAATTGCGCCCGCCCTGCGTCGTGACGTATAGGTCACCGGCACCGGGCAGCGTGAACACGGTTTCCATGCCGCCGCCCATCTTCTCCACTAGATAGGCCGTTTCTGCCAGCCCCTGCGCAAAGACAGCCGCTGCATAGTTGTGCATTTTGGCCCCTGCAACGTCTGGCGCTTCTTTTTCCGCCGCTTCGATGAGGCCGTTGGCCAGCCCAACTGCAAATGCAAACGGATTCTTCAGCGCGACGCAAACTTCCACGCCAATCATATCGGTGGAGGTGAAGATGTGATAGTAGTCCGTCAGGAAGTAATCGCGCAGCGTTGGCAGAATATCTGGGTTGCGGCTGACGAAGACCACACTCGTGTGATGGCGGGCAGCCAACTCACCAGCAATGGACGGGCCACCCACTGCCGCGTATTCAACCTTGTCGCGGATGTCAGCAGGCAGGTGGGCACGCAGCACATCTGGCAAAATGGCAATCGCAGATTCGCCTTCTGACGGCTCTAGTCCCTTAGTAACCATGAACAACCACTGTCCCGGCACCAGGTGCGGGCCGATGGCCTCTGCCGCCCAATGCACGCCGCGTGAGTTCACCCCCACGATGACAACGTCCGCGCCCTGCATGGCTTCACCCACGTCGGTGTGTTGGTAGCTCGTCACGCTTTCCGGTATGTGGCGCTTAAGGCCGGGATGATAGTGCTTTTGCTGGCATTGTTCGATGATGTCAACGTCAAGGTGGGTGCCAACGAGCCGCACGGTGTGGCCATTATCGCTGGCGGGGAAGGTGAGTGCTGTGCCCATCACCCCGGCACCGACTACTGTAATGATCGCCATTTTTGCATAATCCTAGTTTAATTTCACAAAAGTGCAATAAGCGCACAGTTTGCCAGCATTCTATGCACGGCAAAAATTTGTGTCAAGCAACATGATTTTGTGAAAATAGGTACAAATTCGACTGCAAATGATTATCCATATATGATAACGAAGATCACCCAGGCTAAATCTAAGTAGACGATGAAGAATTATTTGCAATCCTCAAAGTAATCGTCTATAGTCATCGCAACTTTTTGACAAAACTTCACCTTTGTGCAAATAAAACACCTTTACGCGGAGACCCTTTATGGCACAAGCTAAGCTCAAGCGTGGCGAAGCGCCCCCGCCAAGCAAGCCATTCTTCTCGCCAGAAAACTCGCTCTTCTGGCTGATCCCCGGCCTCGGCCTCCTCATTGCCTACGCCATTTTCCCGCTCATCTACAACATCTACGTCAGCTTCCACGAGTGGGACTTGATGGGCAAAGAGTTTGACCCCGTTGGTGGTGAAAACTGGGCGCGCATCTGGAATAGCCTCATCGTCGCCCCGCTTGCCGGGATCATTCCGGCCATAGAAGCCCCCATGAGTACCATGATGGATCCACGTATTCAAAACAGCATCCTGGTCACGTTCCAGTATGTGTTTGTTGCCCTCATCATCCAACTGGTGCTGGGCTTGATTATCGCGCTGCTGCTGGACGCTGGCCCGTGGGGGGCTGGCCTGATGCAAAGCATTATGATTTTGCCGATGGTGATTGCGCCCGCGATTGTGGGCATGATGTTCCGGCTGCTGCTGCACAGTGAACTCGGCGGCATTCAGTGGTTTTTCTTCCAGTTGGGCATCACATCAGTGGATGAGCCGTTTTTAGGTGGCACCGGGCAATATGCACTATCCGCATTGATGATTGTGGATGTGTGGCAGTGGACGCCATTCTTCGTGATTATTCTGCTAGCTGGACTCAAAGGCTTGCCATCAGAAATTGTAGAGGCCGCTGCGGTAGACGGCGCGAACTTCTTCCAGCGTCTATTCCAGATCAAGTTGCCGCTGATGCGCCGCGTGCTGCTGGTGGCGGTGCTGTTCCGGTTGATTGACCTCTACCGCGTATACGACTATGTGCATGTCATGACATCGGGCGGGCCAGCCAACAAAACGGAAACGCTGAGCTACTACAACGCGACGCAAATCTTCAATCAGTTGGAGTGGGGCTACGGCGCAACGTTGGCCATTACCATTCTCATCATTGCCTGGATTACGGCCTTCCTCTATCAGAAGCTTTTCCGAATTGAGTGGTAAGCCATCATGACGACAATTTCTAAGCAGACGACCCCAACAACCGAACAAGCCCGCGACTGGCACCAAACCCAGCGCGCCCATCACCGCAACCAATTGATCCGCAAGGCACTGTTGACGTTTGTAACGGCGTCGATTGTGCTGGTGTTCTTCTTCCCGATTTACTTCTGGGTGGGGGCGTCGTTCCGGCCCTTTCGCGATATTTTCGCCAAGCCGCCCAAGCTCGGCTTCTCTGACGTGACGTTTAGCTGGTGGGAAGTGGTCATCGGCGGCGCAAACTATGGCGAGATCATTCAGCGGGAGGTAGGCGCACGGGGCGGTACGGGCGGTGGTGGTACGCTGGGGTACTATTCCATTCCGTATCTGACGGACAGCATCCTGATTGCGCTGGTGAGTACGTTCTTTGTGATTGCTATTGGCACGTTGACGGCCTATGCCCTGTCCCGGTTGAAGGTGCGCGGCAAGCAAAACTGGATTTTCTTCATTATCTCGGCGCGTTTTATGCCGCCTGTAGCCGTCGTCTTCCCGATTTACTTCATGTACAACGCGCTAGATTGGCTAGACACCTATCATGGTGTGATATTGGCGCATTTGGTGTTTAACCTGCCGCTGGCAATTCTCCTGCTAAAGAGCTTCTTCGATGATATTCCATCGGATTTGGACGAGGCCGCTATGGTGGACGGCACCAACCGCTGGGGGGCCTTCGTGCGTGTGATTTTGCCGCTGGCCGCGCCGGGGATGGCAGCAGCAGCAATCCTGTCGTTCATCTTCAGTTGGAACGAGTTCTTGCTCACGCTTTACCTGACGGACACCCAAGTCCGCACGCTGCCTGTGGCCATGTCCACGTTTGACTCGTCCTCCGGCGGCACAGAGTGGGGCTTTTTGACGGCGGCCAGTTCCGCTGGACTGATTCCAGCGTTTATCTTTATCCTGTTTGTGCAGCGGCACCTGGTGCGCGGTTTGACACTGGGCGCTGTAAAGGGATAACCCCAACAACTACACGTGTGATGCGTGCCGTCCCCCGGCACGCTTGCGCGGCTGCGGCGGGTTTGTCCGCCGTGGCTGCAAGAGATTACGCTTTCCGCTGCGAACGAGGGGATTCAAGCGGGCCAGTTCTCGGCTAGAGGGCCGGTCATACCAATTTACTTTCATTTAGAGAGGTTTGTTTTACCCCATGAACGAAAGAGATCGTCAGAGTCGTTTGTATGTCGCCAAGCAGGGCGAAAAGCTCCGTCGTGGTCGCATTAGCCGCCGTGAGTTCCTGCGCCGTATCGGTATCGCCGGTTTTGGCGTGAGCGCCGCTGGGATGATGCGCTGGGATCAGAGCCTGGGTCTCGCCCCGCGTCGTGCCGCGGCAGCACCCGCTTATCAGGCCACCGCAGACATGGAAGCATGGTTGACGGAAGTCGGCAGCCAGTTTTCCGGCAGCACCATCCGCATTTCTTCTGAGTCCACCGCACCCAGCCAGATCACCAGTGAACTGGCCCAGGAAGTCTTTACCCCGCTAACGGGCATCGAAATCCAGTGGGAGCAGACCCCGCTCGACCAGGTGCTTTCCAAGATCACGCTGGACACGGCGACGGAGTCCGCATCCAACGACATTTACTACCTTGACCAGGCATGGCTAGGCCGCTTCGTCAACGACGTCGTTGACGTGCGCGAAACCTACCTGAGCCAGGGCGATAGCCTGGACCTGAACTACCCCGGCTATAACTTCGATGACTTCGTCCCGGAACTGGTTCCGGCCATTGCTGCTTACCAGGGCACGCTGGTGGGTGTACCGTTCGACATCCCGATTTTCATCATGTCCTACCGCACGGACGTGTTCGAGAACCTGGGCTTGAGCGTGCCGACCACGATGCAGGAATACCTGGACGTGATTATCGCTATTGACGAAGCAGGTTTGACCAACACTGACCTGGGCATCGAAGAAGACGAGCCGACCACCATTCGCGGTACGGCTGGCCAGTGGCGTACCGGTCACTACAGCCTGCAAACCGACTGGACGGCTTGGCTGTGGGCGTTTGGTGGCGCTCATGTGAACGCTGATGAAGTGTCTATCATTAACAATGCAGAGGGCTTGGCGGGCGCTGAGTACATGCTGGAACTCGGTCAGCGGATGCCGGCTGGCGCGACAACCTGGGACTGGTCTGGCCAGGGTGATGCTGTAAACCAGGGCTTGACGGGCATCCTTATCAACTGGGGCGAGTTCTTCCCCGGCTACGACAATCCGGAAACCTCCAAGGTGAGCGGCCTGATGGAAGTCGCCCCGCTGCCGCAGGAAGTTGCTCTGCTCAGCCCAGATGAAACCGCCTTCGACGAAGTCCCGGCCATCGGCCACCAGGGCGGTAGCTGCTTGGCCCTGTCACGCTACAGCGAACAGCCGGATGCTGCCTGGGTCTTCTTGCAGTGGGCCACCAGCCCCGAAACGATTCTGGCTGCTGCCCAGCAGTCCAACAGCCCGGTCCGTATCTCCACGTATGAAGCTGAAGAAACCCAGGCACGCGAGGTTCCGGGCGTGGGCACCACCCGCCACTTCCCCATCACGCTGGAAACCATCCAGACGCGCATGGGCACCGAGCCGCACTTCCCAAGCTGGGCACCGGTTTCCGGTACGGGCGGTCCCATCCCAACTGAGTTGGGCCTGATGGTGACGCTGGAGCAAGACCCGCAGACGACGCTGGACAACATCGCTGCGATCATTGACGAGGCGATTGCTGATGACCGTGAAAACGGCCTGATCTAAGCTGTTGTCATACGGTTAGGGCGTCCCGATGGGATGCCCCCAACCCAATACGCAGCATACCGTAGGGGCGACTCATGAGTCGCCCCTGCTATAACGATGAATAACTGGGTAATCACCTCTTCTACATTGAAGACATGCGGGGCGTTGGGCGCGTCCGCCTCATTGAGACGCCCATAGGACTATGATTTATTATGAAAAAAGATTTAGTCATCGGCGTGGACAGCAGCACCACCGCCTGTAAAGCCATCGCCTGGGACGCAACCGGGCACGCCGTGGCCGAGGGCCGCGCCGCCTTCGACCTTGTTTCTCCCAACCCCAACTGGTACGAACAAAACGCCAATGACTGGTGGACGGCGCTGTGCGCCTGCTTGCAGTCCGTGGTGAGCCAGGTCGGGGAAGACCGCATTGCCGCGCTGTGCATCACCCATCAGCGGGAGTCTTTCGTGCCTGTAGACGAACACTGTCACCCCATTCACAATGCCATTCTGTGGCTGGACGGGCGCGCGAACCGTGAGGTCGATTGGCTGGGCGAAAACATCGGCGTGGATGTCATCCACGACCGGACGGGTAAGGTTCCGGGCACGGTGTTGGCGCTGCCCAAGCTGCTGTGGGTCAAAAACAACTTGCCAGACGTGGTTGAGCGCGCCCACCGTGTGGTGGATGTACACGCCTTTTTGATCTATCACCTGACGGGGCAGTGGCGCACGGGCCTGCCGTGTGCAGACCCAATGGGCATTGTCGATATGCGGTCGGGGGAGTGGGCAACGGACTTAATCGAGAAGGTTGGCTTCCGTCGAGAGCAGTTCGTAGACATCTACCCGCCGGGGGACGTGATTGGTGAGCTAACCGCGTCCGCCGCCGACAAAACGGGCCTGCCAACGGGCCTGCCTGTGATCGCAGGGGCAGGCGATGGCCAATCGGCGGGATTAGGTGCGAACATCACCGGGCCGGGTAAAGCCTACCTCAACCTGGGTACGGCGGTTGTATCCGGCGCATACGCTGATGAATTTGTAGCCAGCAAAGCCTTCCGCACGTTGTGTTCCCCGGTGGCGGGCGCTTTTGTCCCGGAGCAAGTGCTTGCCGGGGGGACGTTCACGGTGAGTTGGTTCGTGAGCCAGTTTACGCCGGACATCAGCGTGCCAGACCTGAACCTGTCCACAGAGGAAATATTAGGCTTAGCCGCCAGCAAGGTACCCCCGGGGTCACTTGGATTGGTAACCGTGCCCTATTGGAATGGGGTGATGCCGCCCTATTGGGACGCTAAAGCAACCGGCATCACCGTCGGCTGGACGGGTGCCCACCGCCGTGAACACTTCTACCGCTCCATTATGGAAGGCATCGCCTACGAGCATCGGCTGGTGATGGACGGCGTAGAGAAAGCCACTGACCAGCAGCTTGCAGAGTACATTGTCATGGGTGGGGGCAGCCGCAGTGATTTGTGGTGCCAAATCGTTGCGGATGTATCCAACGTGAGCGTGAAACGCGCCCAAACATCTGAGGCAACAAACCTGGGGGCGGGCATTCTGGCTGCTGCTGCCGTCGGTTGGTATGACAGCGTGCAGCAGGCCGCCGATGCCATGACAGGCACCACGGACGAATTCCAGCCGGACGCGGCCACCCATGCCACTTATAATCAACTTTATAATGAAGTCTACGTGGGACTATTCCCTGCCCTGCGCCACTACATCGACCGCCTGAGCGAACTAACCTTTGACGACTAAGGGTGGTACAATCGCTCTCATTGTGAAATATGGTGCTAACATGGTCAAACATCCTCCCACCCGGTCAGAAGAAACCCGCGATGACTTATTGATCCGGGTCGCGTCGATGTACTATGAGCGCGACTACAGCCAACAAAAAATTGCAGAAATTTTGGGCGACGTGTCACGGTCGGGCATCTCTCGCCTGTTAAAAGAAGCAAAAGAGAAGGGGTTGGTCGAAATTCGGGTGCATAAGCGCTTCCCGACGGTGCCCGTGCTGGAAGACGCCCTCGTGGAAATCTTCGGGATTGAGTCCGCTCTGGTCATCGACAGCGGCAGCGCAAACTACGAGTCGCGGCTGCGCATGGCGGGTCAGGCGGCGGCATGGCACCTGGAAGGCATGCTGCGCGGTGACGATACACTGGCCATTAGCTGGGGGACGGGCGTCAGTGCGGCAGTGGAGGGCTTTGGCGCTCACCCGGAACTGCACGTAGACGTGGTGCAAATGATTGGGTCAGTGGGCCGGGTGGATTCGATTATTGACGGGCCAGAACTTGCGCGGCGGCTGGCGGTCAAGCTGGGCGGACGTTATTTCTATTTGCACGCGCCCCTGTTCGTAGACAGCGAGTCTACACGTAACCTGTTTTTGCAGCAGGTGACTATTGCCGAAACAATGGACATGGCCCGCAAAGCAAAAGTTGCCCTGGTCGGCGTCGGCTCGGTGGAACCGGGCAAGTCCGCGTTTTTGCGCGGCGGGCACCTTTCCGAAGATGACGTGGCCGACCTGCGTAATCAGGGGGCAGTGGGCGAAACAGCCGGGCAGCACTTTGATATTGACGGGCAAATGCTCGGCCTGGACATCAACAACCGGGTGATGAGCCTGCAATGCGATGACCTGCGTGCGATCCCACACACGGTGGCGGTTGCCTGTGGCCTGCACAAAAAGCGCTCCATCATCGGCGCGCTGCGCGGCGGCTATTTGAACGTCATCGCGACTGACGACATCACCGCCCGCGCCATTATTGAGGACGTCCATGCCTGATACCCCCACATTTGACGGGCGCGTTGTGCTGATTACCGGGGCGGCGTCTGGTATTGGCCGCGCCTGCACACAAGCCTTTTTGGAACGCGGTTCGTCCGTCATCGGCACGGACATTAACCCCGCCGTTGAAACCATCTCCGATAGTGACCGTTACTACGGCATTCCATGCGATTTGCGCGACGAAAACGCCGTCCGCGAGGCGTTAGCCTCCGGTGCGGAGCGCTTCGGCGGCGTGCATATGCTGGTTGGGGTGGCGGGCATCTTTCCAGATAGCAAGCCACTCGTTGAAACCACACTCGAAAGCTGGCGCAACGTCATGGCCATCAACAACGATGCCTACTTTGTACTGCTCAAGGAAGCGCATCTCTACCTCAAGCAAGCGGATGACGGGCGAGTGGTATTCATCGGCTCCAAGACGGTGCGCGCACCCGGTAAAAACTCCGTGGCCTATACCGTCTCTAAAACAGCCATGACGCAGATGGCCCGCGTTGCCGCGCTGGAGTGGGCCAGCGACGGCATTCGTGTGAATGTGATTCATCCCAACCGGGTGATGGATACCGGCCTGTGGAACGACGACCTGCTCGAAGCGCGGGCAGCCGCTTACGGCCTCACTGCGGAAGCGTATAAACGTGAAAACTTGCTGCACGTGGAAGTGCTAAGCCGTGACGTAGCCGATTTGGTTATTACGGTATGTGGCCCGGCCTTTGCTAAAATCACCGGGACGCAAATCCCGCTGGATGGTGGCAACATCCGGGTGATATAGAATAGCAGTTGACAGCGATGAGTCAGCGGGGTTGCGTCATGCTGTTGCTATGGATGAAAAGCCATTACGGAAAAGATCAACCCCTCCACATTTTTCACGACTCGTAACCGCGCAATGAATGGCGCGCTCACAGCGAAGCATTGTTTATCACAACATCACATGCCATAGGAATAACTTTCATGAAAGCAGCTAAAATCATTGAACCGAACAAAACCCAGGTGCTTGAGGCCGATGAGCCGGAAGTTGGGCCGAACGATGTCAAAATCCAGGTGAAAGCGGCGGGCATCTGCGGCACGGATATTCACATCCTCAAAGGGGAGTACGAACTGGCCCGCTTCCCGATGATCCCCGGCCATGAGTTCAGTGGGGAAGTCGTCTCGGTGGGCAGCAGCGTCACGGGTTACGAACCGGGTGACCGCGTCACCGCAGACCCGAACGTGCCCTGCAACCGCTGCGAGAACTGCCAGCGCAACCGTCCCAACCAGTGTGAAAACATCTCGGTGATTGGCGTCACGCGTGACGGTGCCTTCGCGGAGTACGTCACCGCCCCGCAGGAAGTCGTATTCCCCATTGGCGACATGCCCTACGACGAAGCCGCGCTCATTGAGCCGCTGGCGTGTGTGGTATGGGGCTTGCAGCGCGTGCAAATCCAGGCCGGTGACCGGGTGTTGGTATTCGGTGCGGGGCCGATGGGCTGTTTGTTGTCACAGGCGGTTATGGCATCGGGCGGCTCTCAGGTGGACATCGTGGATATTGTGCCGTGGCGCTTGAAAATGGCAGAGCAGCTTGGCATCACGCACGCCGTCACGCCAGAAGACCTCGATAAGAACCTCTCCGCATTTGCGCCGCAGGGTTACGACGTGGTTGTGGACGCCACCGGGGTGCCAAGTGTGATCGCCGGGTCATTCAAATATGCGCGTCCACGCGGCAAAATCTGGATATTTGGTGTCGCGCCAGATAACGCCACGGTGCCCTTTAGCCCGTATGATGTGTTCCGCAAAGACCTGTCCATCATCGGCAGTTTTGCGCTCAATCGCACCTTTCACGAGGCGATTATGATGATAAAAAGCGGCAAGATGAACTTGAAGCCGCTCATTTCGCACCAGTTGCCCATTAGCGACTTTGGCGAGGGGCTGCGCCTTGCCCAAGAAGACCCGCAGCGCATGAAGGTTCAGTACGCAATGGCGTAACCCACCATGACCTGGCCCCCTCGGAAGCGCATTCTAATTGTAATGGTGCTGATTGGCCTGACGGCTTGCAGCATAATCGCAACAATTAGCGCAACCCTATTATTGGGTGAGGGGGATGCCCCATCCGAGGCGGTCATTACGGGAGAGGCCGCCCGCGACCCGATTAACACGCTGCTTGAGGCACGCATTCCAGGGGGGGCGGCCAACCTGATGTATACCTACACCGAAAACTTCCTGGATTGGAACGCGCAAGCTACGTTCACGCTGCCCGCAGATGAGGCCGAGGCGTGGCTGCAAAGTGCAAGCTTCTGCTTTACGCTGCCCATCCCCGAAACGAACCCCCCAGGCCTGTATGAAGACAGTTGCCAACAGGATGCGCGCCAGTACACTATTTCCGTTGAGCAAACCGAACCGACCATGCACACGCTAACGATTGGTGTGTACACCTTTTAAGCTGTTACAAAGGACAGTGACCATGACAAGTATCTACAAGCGCGTCCATCTCATCACGCTGTTGGCGGCCACCCTGTTGACGGTTGTGGGCTGCGGCCCTGGCGCACCGCAGTTTATACCCGGCACCTTCGACGGTGAGGCGGCCCGCAATCCGATTAACAATGTGCTGCCCAATACCCTGCCGGACGAAGCCGGTGAGCTGTTTTACAGCTATCAGGGCAGTGAAGGTGGGGACGTTGGCGTGGTGATCTTCAGTTTGCCTGCCGCGCAAGCGGGTGCCTACCTCGCAGACAATGCCTTTTGCATCACGATGCCGCTGGAAGAAAGCGATAACACAGACATTGCCAGGGGCCAATGCAGCGAATACGGCATGGTGTACACCCTCACCGTAGACCGCAGCGCCCCCGATGTACACGTGATCCAGTATGGGTTCCTAAACGAGTAGCTGAGGCTGTGACAGGGGATAGTCTGCTAAATGTGCAACACATCAACAAAACCAAGCAACACAATGACGACCTGTTGCGATAGCAATTGTGATCTGGTGGTTGCGAGGGTTTGCTTTGGGTGTATTCTATAGACATACGCCTATCAAGCGGAGGGATTTAGCAATGTCACCTGACAAGTTACAAGCGCGGCTCGCCAAGATTAAGTCTATTTCGGAAGACGGCGCTTTAGACGTAGACCAGAAAATCAACGAGTTGCTTAAGCTGGGCCTTGAAACGTTTGACATGGAAATTGCCATCGTTAGCAAGATCAAGAACAACAAATACACAGTACTCTACTGCCAACCCCCCGAAGCTGGTGTAGAACCGGGCACTGTTTTCGACCTGGGCCTGACGTATTGCAGTCTTACAATTAAAGTCTCTATGCCATTGGCCATTGCGCATATGTCCGTCTCGGAACATCGGCGGCACCCGTGCTACGAGACATTTAAGCTGCAATCGTACATCGGCACCAAATACGGGCATCCCGACGCAGACTATGCCACCGTGAATTTTTCCAGCCCGCAGCCTCATCATGAGTTTGGGCGTGAAGACCGTATCGTCATTGGAGAGATTGCACGCCGCGTACAGGTGCTGCTTCACGCACAGCCTGCCTAGCCCATCAGGCAGGCCACCATCACCTTCTACCTCATAGGCAGTTGTTTCAAAACTGCAACCTTTATCAAATACGTAAATTCATAGAAATTAACCAAAATAGTAAGACAAGTTAGTTGACATGCCATTCCGTAATGTGCTACATTCATTACGAAACATTAAAAAAGCCAAGACTTGGTGTGCCAACCATGAACGTATCGCCACAAGACGCAATTCGAGCCATTGCGGGTAAAGCTGCCCTTACCCGCGATACCAAAGCAGATACCCTGCTGGAATTGGGCTTAGCCCTTTTTGATATGCAAATCGGCATTATCAGCTACATTCGTGATGGCCAATACACAGTGATGTACTGCCAACCCTCCGACGCACAGCTTCATCCGGGCACCGTGTTTGACCTGGGGATGACCTATTGCAGCCTTACCATCCGGCTGCCGCTGCCGCTGCCCATACCCTACGCCACCAACTCGGAATATCGCCGCCACCCCTGCCGCGAGGCTTTCGGGTTGGAGTCCTACATTGGCGCGCGCTTCACCCATCCCGATGGCGCGCTAGGCACGGTTAATTTTTCCAGGGCGGAGCCACATAAGCCGTTCTCAAAAGAGGAACGTCGCTTCATTCAGGAAATGGCCACAACGGTTGAGCAGGTTCTTTGTTCGGCAGCCGTTTAAGCGCACTTACCCCGTCACCGATTTGAGGGCGGGGTACAGCGCGACAAACGGGTGGTAGAGCGCATCATACAGGCGCTGCCGCTGCACATCTGGCGTTGATGCGTCGCCATAGGTGCCAAAGCGCTCACCGACCTCGGCAAAGTCGGCATACACACCGGCTCCCACGCCAGCCAGCACCGCCGCCCCTACTCCAGACTGTTCGCGCATGACGGATTTGTGCAGCGGCTGACCGATAACATCCGTCAGGATGGCGCGCCACAGCGG
>CAWUJQ010000097.1:0-13520 GCA_963922445.1 uncultured bacterium | reverse complement strand
TTAGTTTATCTGACACTTTTGGTGTCCGCTAAACTGTTGCAAGGTCACTGTCACACATGTTCCATAACTCGGACGGCTCCTAATATTCAGCTGCGCGCCAATCTTGAGCGAACGTTCGCGCATTATCCGTAAACCATGATGCCCAGGGTAGGAGCGGTCTATTTCAAAGCCTTTGCCATTGTCAGTAATCTTGACGATTAGAGACTGCGAGGTGCGGTCGATGTGAACATGAGCAGACGTGGCCTCCGCGTGATTCACAATATTGTTAATTGCTTCTTGAGTGATTCGATACAGGGCGACTTTCACATCGACGGGTAATTCTGTTCCCTCATGTCCGGTCGATTCCACTGTGAACGCCGTCGGGGTTCGCATTCCGTATGATCGCGTCAACTGATTAACCAAATCGTCAAAGAATGTATTGACAAGCGTCTGTGGTCGCAGTTCATGTAGCATCGTGCGCAATTCTGCCATGGCATGATGTGTAAGCTGGCGCATCTCTTTGAGCTTGTGTTGTACACCGATGATGTCACGTTCCCACATGTAGGGCAACGCATCGGCAATCATATTCGCAGAGAATAGTGTTTGGCTTACTGCATCGTGTAGATCACGGGCAATCGACTGTCTCTCTTCTACAATCGCCGCGTTTTGCGCACGTTCATACAATTGCGCATTTCGGATTGCGATGGCAGCGCTATCTGTGAACGCCTGCACCCACTTGTCTGGAACGTCTTGAATCGCGTTTGGCAATCGGCTTTCCAGGTTCAAAAAGCCTATGATTTGACCATGTAAACAAATCGGCGCACCCAAATAGGACCGTATAGTCACACCTTCCGATACGAGCGTCCACCTACTCGATGCCTCACTAACGTTTGGCATATTGAATACCATGCCCGTTCGATACATCTCTTCGAGGTGCTTTGTGCGGATGATAGAGAGCTGTTGTTTCTCGACGATTGCTTTGGCATGAGCTGAGTAACCCCGCGTCCTTACGACACGGGCCATATCACCCTCAATGAGCATGAGATTCGCCGTGTCATGTGGTACAACCCGACCGATGTTGTCGAGAATACGCTTGAACACATTTGATAGGTTCAGGGTGCTGTTGAGCACGGCTGCGATGTCCAGTAGTGCATTAGCGAGTTCACGTTGCTCACGTTCCGCACTGCTGGCTTCCATTTGCGCCGTGATGTCGTGACCAATCGATTGATACTGGAAGAGAATGCCATCTTGTGAGTAAATGGCACGATCAGTCCAGCGCATCCAGCGGGGCTTCTCGCCACTCCGATGTAGCATGCGCTCATTTGTGATGGACGCATGCTCGAAACTCAGCATGGCCACGGACTTTCTGAGTTGTTCTTGCCCATGTTGGTCGAAGAAACGGATGAACGGCGTACCAATAGCTGCAGGCACACTTGTATTAAAACTCCTACAGAAAGCGCTGTTTACAAATGTCAACAATCCGTTGGCATCGTACCTGCAAATCAGCTCTGTTTGATCTTCAACGATCGCGAGGTACTGTCGTTCCTGGGCGAAAATAAGTGACTGCGTTCGCAATACCTCGGTGACATCATTTGCGATAACCACCCCACCGATGACCTGTTTTTGGTCATTGTAGGCCGGAAAGGTACGAACCCTATAGGTCATCCCCAGCCGGTGACTCTCGTAATCAAATGTGGTTGCTTCTCCTTTCAAAGTCGCAACGTAGTGCTTTTCAACTTGCTTGACCACAACTGCTTCCAGAGCTTCGTAGATCGATTTACCGACGTAGTGACCAGCCTTATGATGCCAGGCACTCATTGCTTCTCCCCCTGCATGAGTGTAGGTCAATTCTCTATCAAACAATAAAATGCCCGACTCAGGATATCCACCGAGGAACGTCAAAAACAAGGCATCTAAGAGTCGTTGATTAGAACTCGTACGGCTTGTTAACGTGTCTATGTGTTTGTCTACCATTCTATATTCTGTTTAATTGTCTATGCGTTCGGTGTGCAGTCTAGCAGGATGGCTATGTTGTAGTGTAATTCTACGTCGTGTATTAAACGCTGTAGTGATAGCGGCGGATATAGGTGCGCTTTTCTGTAATTGTAACGACAGAAAAACCTGGGTTGGGTCGCGCACCTACCCACTTTGCCTCAGAGATGGTTGGCCATGTATTGGACTGATAATAGGGGCTCATTGCACAGAAGTACTGCACGCCATCCTGAAACGTGGTCAGTTCCTGGTGATTATGTCCCACGAACACACCTCGTAACCGTTCGCCAGTACGACACACGATCTCGTGAAATGCCTCCCCATTTGCCAGGCCAAAACGGTCGTGAAATTCTACATCGTAACCAAGGGGCGGGTGGTGAATGCAAATGATGAGGGGAGCAGTGCTACCATTCTGCAAAGTCACCTTCTCTAGCCATTCCAACTGCTGTGGAGTTAGCCGACCTCCCAACTCACCCCGCTTGGAGCTGTCCACGCAAACGATTTGCAGGCCATTGTGATATTCAGTGTAATCTAGTGATTCAACCGCATGTAAACGTCCCATCAACACTGTCTGAACGGCATTCGGCAGGTCGTGATTTCCACAGGCATAATAAATAGGATATGGAATAGCCGAAAGGATCTGATGCGCGTTAGCGTAATCACCTTCACGCTTAATGTCGTGGCCGATGTCACCCGTGTGCAACACGAAATCAAGCTCAAACGGCAACAATTGTATTTCCTTAACAAGTAGCGCAGATGCATCCGCACCCGTTAACATTGGAGGTGGCTGGGGTAACCAGCGCCCACCGTCTTGAATGTATGCACGCAATTCTGAAGGGTAGCGCTCCAGACTGCCAAAACTCATTTGTGTGCCTTTTGCCTGAATGTGCGTGTCGCTGATATGGGCAAACCGCGCAATTACGTTGGACAAGATTCTACCCTCGATACCGAAGCCTGAAACGACCCTTAGCTATTATATGAATAAACGGAGTGTATCTCCGCCTCATTGATCACCCGTGTCACTTGGTACGGAAGACCGCCCGCCCGTCAGACCAAACTGCACGGATCTGTGTGTAGCCATCCAGCTTGACCCCAACGAGGTCTGCCCGCTTGCCCACAGCGATCTCCCCACGGTCTGCGAGGCCCATCGCTGTGGCCGGGTTGAGTGTGCCAAGGTTGATCGCCTGAGGTAGTTCGAGGTGACCTTGCCTCGAAAGGCTTATGAGCGCTGGCAACAGCGTTTGCGAAACGTAGTCGGAGCAAACAACGCTCGCTACACCCGCTTTGATGGCGTCAATCGCTCGAATCCCGTTGCCCTGACTCTTGCCCCGTACCAAATTTGGCGCTCCAACAATCGTTGCCATACCCGCCATGTGCGCTGCATGGGCGGTTTCAAGGTCCATTGGGAATTCACATATGCGAGCACCTAATGCATACAGATCATGAACCTGTTCTGAGGAGTCGTTATCGTGGCTGGCAAGCGGAATTGCTTGCTGGCGACTTACCTCAGCAACATGTTCCATTCGTTTCCACTTAGTCCCGCTTCGGGCTGATGCAATATTTGCACCTGTAGACTGAGTACGGTCAACAGCAATCGGTTGGTTCAACGGTACACCAATGTGCTTGCCACGGCCCTGCCCCGGTGTATGATCCATTAGGGATACGAGATGTACACGACGGGCTTCCAAGAGCCGCAGCACTGTTGGTAAGCTGCTCTCATCTGGAACTTCGTATCGTAAGTGTATACGGTGGTCAACCAGGGATTGATACTTGGCTTCCTCAAGACTGCCGATCAACATCATGACCTTTTCTGTACTTCGTACGCCACCTTGCCCGTTGTCCAGTGCAACAGACTGATACACGGTTGTGATTCCAGATAACATATTGCGTGCGTCTGCTGATTTCACCGCGAAGTCAGGGGGAACGAAGACGTTCGGGCGTGGTTCGAAGTCCTTCTCGATGGCGTCACAATGTAGGTCGATCAGGCCCGGTATCAGGTAGGCGTTTTCCAGGTCCACCACGTTCGATTCGGGTGCAGACACAGGGTTGATGGCTTCAATTACATCGTCGCGTATCAACAGACTTGCATCTTCAACCACCCTGTCGGGCAGCACAAGGTTGGCATGAATGATGTATGTCGACATAGGATTCGTCCTGGTGGGTAGATAGAGCGCAGCATCACCACCTCAGGAGGTGCAGATTTCCTCGATAGGGAATCCTACACCGAGTCGCAATTGCACATCACGCCTGAATAAAAGTACCTGTTAAGCGCTATCATCCGTACAATGCGATTCAAGAGGTAGGCAAATAATGCTGCACATTATAGTTGCATTTAGCTTGGTATGTGTCCGTCGTTTGGGGGACAATGGTGCATTAAAAAGGATGTTTATGGCAAATGTAGTAGCCGTCCAAGTAGGTAGACGGCTCTGCGCCTAGTTATTGGGTGGCTAGTCCAGCAGGTTGTACTTTAACGCAACGGACGTTGCCTCAACGCGGCTAGTGACGTCAAGTTTGGTAAATATACGACTGATATAGGTTTTGACAGTAGAGGGTTTCAATTGTAATTCATAGGCAATCTGCTGGTTCGTGCAACCGTCCACGACAAGACGCAAAACGTCTATTTCACGCCCACTTAGCTCGTCAACAAAAGCATCTGGTTTTTGTTCATCACGAAGGACCCGTTTGGCGCCTGCCGAAATTGCAGCTTCGCCCTGGAAAACTCGTCGCACCGCATCAGCTAAGTCATCACCAGATATGTCTTTGAGGAGGTAACCGGCAGCTCCAGCTGCCAGCGCAGCCTTGATAAGTTTGCTATCGCTAAAGCTGGTGAGGGCAATAATCTTGGCTGTGGTGTCAAAGTCGCGGATGCGCTTTATCGTCATCACCCCCTCCATGTCCGGCATAACTAGGTCCATTAGCGTTACGTTTGGCCTATGCACAAGGTACTTGTGGATGGCTTCGCTACCACCGGATGCAACGGCAATCAGATTGATGTCGTCGTGGACACCTAGGAAAGTGGACAAACCTGACCTGACAACGGCGTGGTCATCCACGATCATTACGCCAATAGGGCGTGAGAGAACACTCGTCATATTTCCTCCCGTTTAAAGCAATCTGTTTGTTCCTCTCAATTGATGTTGGAGCTTCAGGTGCTGCTAAACGTTAGCAACCTTATTGTTGGGCTGGTGTAGGCGGCTATGAGGTGGTGACCGGTGCCAAACGGCTCTTTCCGGAAAATCGCAACGTCATTAGACGGTAGATAGGCTTAACGCCGTAGCGTTTCATCTCGCATGACAGCATATCATGTCGGGTTTAACAGTAATTTATGTGCTATTAAACTCCCGAAGTGTATTGCTCGGGGCAAACAGCGTCGTTGCATCTAGTCAGCCGTGTTTAACACGACAGTTGCGTATAAGTTTGGCGCTTTGCCTGCGTTACGTGCCGCACCACCAACATTGTGTGGGTGTGTCCCCCGAATGGCGGACATTTCCGCCGCAGATTCGGGTTATGTTTATTCGTCGGATTCGTATTTGAGGTCTGTGCTACAGAGCACACTGAATTCTGGGAAATGAAAGGTTTTAAATTGATGATAAGTTATCCCCTTGACGCGGCTTCGCGGCTTCGCCAGCGGCTTACGGACGGTTCAGTGTGTGTGGGCGCTACCATTTCCATGATGGAACCCACGATCACAGAAATTATCTGTGGGGCGGGCTACGACTTTTTATGGATTGATACCGAGCACTCTTCGATTGACCACCCAGTGCTGAATAGCCACATTCGGGCAGCAGCCATCACGCAAACGCCTGTTATTGTTCGCATCCCGTGGAGCCACCCAGGTCGGGTCAAAGCTGTGCTGGATATGGGTGCTGCTGGAATCCTATTCCCCCTCTCAAGAACAGTTTCTGATGTAGAGCAGGCCGTAGCAACGTGCCTTTATCCCCCCGCTGGTATTCGCGGTTATGGGCCGTTGCGGGCTAACGATTATGAGCGACAGGCATCGGATTACCTTGCACGGGCAAACGAGGCGCTTCACGTTTGGATTCAAGTCGAGCAGATTGAACTCGTTGAGCAGATAGACGAGGTATTAAAGGTACCCGGAATCACAGCGTTTTACATGGGGTGGAATGACCTGGCGGCTTCGATGGGGCTGCCAGGGGAGCGCAACCACCCCGACGTTCGTGCAGCCGGTGATAGTGTTATCGAGAAAGCGACGGCAGCTGGTATTCCAGTTGTGATGGGTGCTCCTTCGAATGAGGACCAATTCGCAGCTTTGATTTCGAAGGGCGTTCGCGCCTTCAGCGGTGGTGGCGACGTTAACTTTGTTGCCAGAATGTCCGAGCAGCGCATCAATTACATTAGGAAATTTATCGCGGGGCAGGGGCAAAGCTGACATGAAGATTCTATATATCGGCAAACCACCGACATCTCGCTATGTGGCTGCTGCTAAGCAGGTATGGTTGGATGCGTTCCATGAAGCCCTAGACGGACGGTTTTCCTATGTGCTGTTTGACTGGGATCAGCCCCATGCCCAGCAGTTTGAAGGAATTGATACGGTCGTTGATACAGCCGTCAATGAGGGGGACGATGCGCTTATTGACATAGCAGCGGCAGCAGGCGTCAGGCTGTGGCAAGCAACGTCGGTCGGAGTTGACCATATCAATGTAGCGCGCTATCACGAGTTGAACCTCCCATTAGCGCACTCCCCTGGAGCATCAAGTTCAATTCCTCTTGCCGAACACGCCCTGATGTTCATTTTGGCGTTCTCAAAAAACCTATACTACAACCGTACCGACATGTGGCAGCGGCAGATTTCACATGAGCTAGCAGGTAGTGTCCTCGGCATTATCGGGTTGGGGGCGAGTGGGCGTGCCCTTGCAAAACGGGCAGCGGCTCTGGGTATGCACATCATGGCAGTCGACATTCTTGAGTTCGAGCAAGACGTTATTGATGAGTATCAAGTTGAGTTTTTGGGCAAACCAGATCAACTACTTGAGATGCTTGCGCGGGTTGATTACGTTTCAATGCACGCGCCACTATATGACCTGACCCGTCACATGCTCGGCCAGGCTGCGTTCGAGCATATGAAGACATCCGCTGTCCTAATCAATGTCGCCCGTGGCCCGCTCGTTGACGAAACAGCGCTCGTCACTGCCCTCACAACCGGACAAATTCGCGGAGCAGGGTTGGATGTATTTGAAACGGAACCCCTTCCGTTAGACCACCCCCTACAGCAACTGGAAAATGTGATTCTTTCGCCGCATTGCGCCGGCTACACGCCAGAAACACGTCGTCGTCGTCTTGCCATCGCAGTAGAGAACATTGTTCGCCTTGAGGCTGGCCTTGAGCCGTTGCATTTGGTTACAGAAGACTACTAGGAGCGAAACCCATGATTAAGCGTAACGACCATATCGGGATACCCGTGCGTGATATGGACGCGATGATTGCTTTCTACTCAGATGTGATGGGCCTGACGGTGAACCTCCGGTACCCATTCAATGGCGGAGAGTTGGCATTGCTCGGCACAACCAAAGACGAAGTGCAGATTGAGCTGATTTACCGAGAGCAGTTCAACGAAAATGAGCGCCCTCACTTGTGCTTCGAGGTAGAGGATATCGCGGCGACCGCTACAGCTATGAAAGCTAAGGGGGCGACCTTCACCGTCGATCCACGTGAGGTGAATAACGGCCACAATCGCAACGCCTGGGTCGTTGACCCAGAGGGTACTCGCATCGAACTGCTTGAACCGAATATGCTGGCTGTGAAGCACATGCTAGAGCCAAAGGGGGACGAGTAAATGTCGAAGGTGCTTGTACGCTTCGTTCATGTCAGTGACACTCACATCGAATTGGAGGAGGGTGTTGCTGAACGAATTGCCGAGTCCATAGCACGTGAGTCAGCAAGAACCGAACTACCTGAATACGTTCGTGCCTACATCTTTTCGGTACTAGAGGAACAGCGTGCGGGCATTTATCCCTATCCGTCTGCGCTGCAAGCGGGGCAGGCATTGGTCAGTGCCATCAACGACCTATCAGTATCGGTTGATTTTGTGCTGCATACGGGCGACATTGCACATCGGGGCACACAAGCAGAATATGACTTAGTCCGTGACGTATTTAGCGCACTTGAGGTTCCCATCTATTACGTCAACGGCAATCACGACGAAGTCGCAAACCTTTATCCAGGTTTGCTGGAGCGCGAACCGAGCAACGAACCCTATGACCACACCTTTGAGGTCAACGACGTGCGCTTTATTTGTGTAGACAGCGCGACTAACGGTGTTGGGACGGATTGGCGATTGAGCGATGACCAAGTTGCTTGGTTGGAATCCGAGGTTATGGCCAGCGACGACCGTCCGATCGTCGTTGGGATTCACCATCCGCCTTATCAGATCTTTCATGAAGCGAAAGACTACTTCATGCTGAAAAATGCGGACGCCGTCCACACCGTCTTGAAGAAGGCAATCCCAAAAGTTCGTGGTGTGTTTTCCGGACATGTGCATTTCGCGATGAACCGTTTGATTGACGGGGTGCTTTACGGTATTGCCCCGAAGCCATTCAGCCTCACGCCTGGATTTAGTGTCGTTACCGTGCTAGACGACGGTATCCTGGTCGATCATCACCGTTTCTAAGTTGTAGGTTGTCCCCCAAATGGCGGACACACCAAGTGGCCGAATTGAATAGACTTTACGCGGTGGCATTGGAGATAGTGCCACCGCGCATGTATTATCTTACAACACACAGGAGTCAAGAATCGTGCATAAGTACATTCTCGTAGCTGTTGTTGCCGTGCTGATGACCGCACTGCAACCCGTACAGGCGCAGGAAAGCGTCCTTACTGTCGCTGTTGCGTCTGAGATGACCTCGCTTGAGGGTTACCTGGCCTCCTCCGAGGCGAACTGCAATGGCTGCATCAACGTGGTTGAGCCGCTCGTGACGCGTGACTTTGAAACCGGTGAAATGGTCCCGTACCTGGCCACGTCCTGGGAAATTGTGGACGACAACACCCTGGAATTCACCCTGCGCGAAGGCGTAACCTACCATGATGGTTCTGACTTCAATGCAGAATCTGTGGCTGCATACATCAACTACGTTTATGACCCGGCCAACGGCCTCCCGGCTTCCGACAGCCTGACCAACGTGATTACCGCAGAAGTTGTTGACGAATTTACCGTTCGCATCGTAGCAGAGAACGCCGATCCGATCCTGCTGCAGAAGATGTATACGGTTAACCTGGAATCCGGTCAGCTTATTACTGATTCCCTCGACGAGTACCCAACAACGCTGGTTGGTACCGGTCCGTACATGTTTGAAGAATGGCGTCGTGGTGAGCAGATCAGCTTTGTTGCAAACCCGGACTGGTGGGGTAATGACGATCCGGAAGCTGCACGTGGCGCAATTGCATTCGACCGTCTGGTTTATCGCTTCATCCCGGATGACACCGTTCGCGCTGCTGCGGCCCAGGCTGGCGAAGTTGACATCGCTCAGTTTGTAACGCCAGACGCTTGCGAGGGTGCTGCTGACCTGGACGACGTTCGCTGTGAGTCCCTGGCTAGCGTAGAAACGATGTTCATGCGTATGGGCAACGGCGGTTTCATGAGCGACATTCGCGTTCGTGAAGCCATGATCCTGGCTGTGGACAAAGAGCTGATTGCAGACGCGATCATGGGCGGTACGGCAACCGTTACTGGCCAGATCGTAATCCCGGTAACCACGGGTTACAACCCAGACCTGCCGCCGTACCCGTTCGATCCTGAGCGTGCAAGTGCCCTTCTGGAAGAAGCTGCCGCCGACGGCATTGATGTTGGCCAGCCGATCACCATTGCTTCGCGTGAAGGTCTGCACCCGCGTCACGATGAAGTAGCAGAAGCTGTTGCAGCCATGCTGGCTGAAGTTGGTTTCAACACCTCCGTTGAGGTTCTCCCGCCGGATGTATTCAACCCCACCTGGAGTTCCTACTCCGACGATCCGGACCAGCCGGGCAACTGGATTGCGGTGCACCTGCACGGCAACGAAGTTCTGGACCTGTACTTCTCCGGTATCCGTTACTTCGGTTGTGATGGCAGTTCTTCCCTGTACTGCGACGAAGAAGTGGACGCTATGTGGGAAGCTGCCAACATGTTGAGCGGCGAAGAGCGCGACCTGGCCCTGCGGGAAGTCGCCGCAGTCGCATACAATGACTTCGGTAACGGCATTATCGCCCACCTGAACTTCTCCTACTTGGTCAGCGAGGGCGTTGCATGGCAGCCCCAGCTTGACCACCGCATTCAGGCTAAGGAAGCAGCTCCGGCTAGCTAAGCGCTAACGCGCCGCTTTTGACTTTGATTTTGTGACTCCGTACAGTTAGATGTGGTGCGGAGTCACGCCCAGGTATACCAATGAGTGAGGACATTCATCATTGCTAGATATCTGATTCGTCGGCTGCTTCACGCCGTACTTGTACTCTTTGCGGTGGCCTCCATCGTTTTCTTCCTGGGGCGTGTTGTGGGCGATCCAGTGCGAATTGTATTGGGGGTGGAAGTCCCAGAAGAGCGCGTGCAGGCAGTGCGGGATCAACTTGGCCTGAACGATCCGCTTCCCGTTCAATACATTCGATTTGTCTCTGGCGCACTAGTTCTGGACTTTGGTGACTCGTTCTGGCAGAAAGTGCCCGCTTTGCCGTTGGTTGTGGAACGGCTACCGGCAACGTTCGCGCTCACCGGAACCGTATTCCTAATGGCGGTACCGTTGGGCATCGTGTTGGGTACGCTTGCCGCCCTACGCCCAGATTCGATTCTGGATCGGGGGATCAGTGTCTTTTCGATGCTGGGGGTGTCTATGGTGGACTTCTGGCTCGCGTTGATGTTGATCTTGTTTTTTGCTGTGCAGCTCGGATGGTTCAAAACATCGGGGTACGGCGGCTTTCAATACATCATGCTGCCTGCGTTGACGCTTGCGGTTCAACCATTCGGGAGGGTTGCGCAAATTACGCGCAGCGCTATGCTCGATCAGTTCGACCTGCCTCACATTGGCGTCGCCAGGGCAAAAGGTCTTCGGGAACGCCGTATTGTGTTCTTACACGCGATGAAAAACGCCGCAGTTCCGATCGTAACCATTGCTGGCGACACAATCACATCCGTGTTGAATGGGTCTGTTCTCATTGAGACGATTTTCGCCTGGCCTGGAGTAGGACAGCTCACTTTGCTGGGCCTGGGTCGGCGTGACCTGCCCCTTGTTGAAGCAACGGTCTTCACGATCGCGTTGTTGGTTGTCATCGTAAATTTGGTGGTTGATCTGAGTTATGCTTATCTGAACCCCAAGATTCGCTATCAATAGCGGGGCATTATGGCAACACAAACCGCACGACTACAGCCCACAATTGAATCATCTTCCGGTCCGCAAGGGATTGCGCTGGCCTTACGAGTTATCTTCGCTGACCCCATCACATTTACATCAGTACTCGTTTTGTTGATTGTGGTCATTATGGCAACGAGTGCGAATATACTGGCCCCGCACGACCCCGCCCTACAAAATCTACGACTACGTAATCAGCCCCCCATGACCGCATCCGTAAGTGATGTCACCTTCCCACATGTGCTGGGGACGGATCAATTGGGCCGCGACATCTTGAGCCGCATCATCTTCGGGGCACGCACGTCAGTGGTCATCGGGTTGCTTACAACGGCTATCTCTGGCGTTTTTGGAAGCGCGCTCGGCATCATCGCGGGATATTACGGCGGTTGGATAGACGACTTAATCATGCGTATGGTCGATATTGTGATGAGCATACCGTCATTGCTGTTCGCGCTGCTGCTGCTGTTTATTGTCGGACCAGGTTTCTGGAACCTTGTTCTGGCGCTGGCTGCATTTCGCTGGATGCTATACGCACGCATCGGTCGCGGTCAGGCTTTGAACTATCGGAATTCACCATTTGTTGACGCAGCTGTGGCCATCGGCAGTTCGGACGCGGGTATAATCTGGCGGCACATTCTTCCCAACGTAGCCTCTCCGCTGATTATTCTGGCGACCACGGAAGTCGCTATTCTTATCTTGGCAGAGGCGGGATTGAGCTTTCTTGGTTTCGGTTTGCAAACGCCGAGTGTTTCCTGGGGCGGTATGATTAACAGCGGTAGGCCGTATATTGCAACGGCCTGGTGGATTTCCGCATTCCCTGGGCTGGTGATGCTTGTCACTACACTAAGCTTGAATCTACTAGCTGCGACTTTGCGCAGCGTTGCTGATCCCGTGCAGCGTGGTCGCTGGCTGAATCGCCAAAGACCACACCGCAATCGCAATCGGCGTTAATCGCTGCGCTGCTTGAGTGTCATTATCGCGCTACGCCAATGCTTTCGAAGTAAGCTGCCGCCAAGCGCGGGTCGTGACCTTTCTTTGTATCGACTTCCACAATTAGTCGCGGCGTGTGGTTCAGCGTAGCGAGCGCTCCGAACAGTTCCTTCCAATTGACGTTGCCATCGCCGGGGATCCAGTGGCGGTCTGTGTAGCCATCTGTGTCTTGCAGGTGCAGGTGAGCCAGGTCTGCTCCTGCTGCGTGGACGAAATAGTCAGGTGGAGGCGCGTCGCTATTGGTGTGCATGATGAACACGTGCCCAACATCAATGCTCATCTTTACAAAATCACTCTGGAAGCTACGAACGAACTCTACAAGCGTTGCGGGGTTGTAGTCGAAAATCGTTTCTATAACGAGTGTACAGTTAGCTTGCTCAGCAAACGGCACCACGTCTGCGAGCGTGTTACGAGCGCTGCCAATTACGAATTCCTTTTGGTCAGGGCGGTAGTGACCGAGGGCAGCAAACGGGCTGTGAATCACCATATGGGTTGCGCCAATGGCGTTTGCGAATGCAAGCCCCTGCTTGAAACGATCCTGCACAACGGTGCGAATCTTCGGGTCATGTGCATCAAGGGGTAAGCTGCGGAATGGGCCATGAATACCGAGCCGCCCTGAAAAACCATCTAGCTTAGATTTTATGTCTGAAACCAGCGCTGACGAATCGTTATCCAGCACATCAGGGAACACGGCATCAGCGAGTTCAAGATCGCGCTGATCTGCAATGACCCACTCGGCGTAGGTCGAGAGGGTTTCGGCGTACATAGCGGCACCAACAACGGGCGTCATATTTTATCCTTAGGTTGATTGTTGTATCACAGATTGACATAGCTCATTTTTCTAAACTGAGAGTATAGTTGCTCCTGAAATTTAGTGTGTCCGTCGTTTGGGGGACAATGTACTTAGCACGTGCTTGGAGAGTCGCCAATGGGTGACTTGTCCACCGAACGGGGGACACAGGCCTAGCCCAAATGAGGTACCTTTCACGCTAGACTAAGCGACTTGTGGAAAGGTCCATGCGCATGCATCCTGGGTTTGGAATGGGTTACTTCACCGATAAATTGATACTGAAACCCGAACGGCGCCTGGAAATCTTGCCCGGTGAAAGCCTCACGCGAACCAACCTGGAGTTGATCAAATCAGTCGGGATATTGGACATTGAAGTTGGTGCCTTTTTCGACTGGAAGCGCCCCGTCACAGAATTGCAGGCACTTGCTGACATGGTGACC
>CAWUJQ010000096.1:0-13589 GCA_963922445.1 uncultured bacterium | reverse complement strand
GTGCTGGCATACGGCGAACCCGATGACGTGTTCCTGTACAACGGGCGGCCTGACCCGCGTCATGGCCACTACACGCACACCATCGCCCACCGCCCGCAAGTCGTCGGGGAAGTCGACCGCGCCGACCTTGAAGCACTCATTCCGCAAGCGGGGCGCATCTGGTGGGGAACGAACCGCACCGAAGACCTCGAAGACAAATCCGTCCTCATCCGTGAGGTGCTGGACGAGCGTGATTACGTCTATTGCAGCAATTACCTTGATGTACCCCGCGCCGAACTCGTCCTGTATGCCCAATCCGCTGCGTTTTGCCCCGGCGGGACGCCCCGCGCAACCTACGGCGACGGGTTCACGCTCATGCAAACCGACCTCGTGCGCGACGGCGATACCATCACGCTCAATACGGGGTGGCAGCTTGCCGACGGTGTGCCCATCAACACGTATTCCGTAGCGTTTCTCGTCAGGGTGCCGGACGGCGACGCCCCGCTGCTGCAACAGGATGTGGGCCTGGGCGACGGCGATGGCCCCTACACCCCGCTGCGCGTCACATTCCAGGTAGGGGCACTCGCCCCCGGCACCTACGAGGTGTGGGCGGCAGTCTACAACTGGCAAACCCTTGAGCGGCTCCCTGGCCAAGACGTTACACGCAGCACTCCTTACCCTGACGGATTGGTGCGAATCAGCGGCTTTGAGCTATAGTTCATCTATCGACTGGCATTGGGCAGGGTGAAACGGGCATGAACAACCATTCGTGGCAATCGCCCTCACCGCCGTCAGTACGTATATGTTCTACAACATCTTCCGTCCGCGCCGCTGAGCGACGAGTTTTGCGAACTTTTAACATCATCCCCCTAATCTCGTGGGGGGAAGCAGCAAGTGAATCTCATATAATGGAGATCGTAAGCAGAAATTAATCAGAGTCAGGAGACGTTCATGAGACGCACCCCGCTTGTTACCTCACTTATTCTGTTACTGGCCCTCGTCCTCACCGCCTGCGGCGCAGTAGGCGGCGTACCAGAAGCCCGCACCCTCACAATTGTGAGTGGTAGTGAAAACCGCACCCTCGAACCCATCATCCAGGAATGGGCACAGGAAAACAACTACGCCGTCGAAATTGACTATCAAGGCTCCGTAGACATCTCCCGGATGCTCCAGGCAGGCACCATTCAGTACGACGCCGTGTGGCCCGCCAACTCGCTGTGGATTAACTATGGCGACACCAACGGCCTCGTCAACGAAGAGCGGTCTATCATGCGCTCCCCGGTAGCGTTTGGCATCAAGCGCAGCGTGGTTGACCGGCTCGGCTGGGAAAATGCCGATGTCACCGTGGACGACATCCTGCAAGCTGCCGAAAACGGCGAACTGCGCTTCATGATGACCTCCGCCACCCAGTCGAACTCCGGTGCCAGCTTCTACTTTGCAGCGCTTTCCGCATTTGCAGGCAGCCCAGAAGTCATCACCGAGGCTGATTTGGAAGACCCGGACGTGCAGGATCAAATCACACGCATCCTGGGCACAGTTGACCGCTCCAGCGGCTCTAGCGGCTGGCTCAAGGACTTGTTCCTGAACACCTACGACCTGTACGACGGCATGGTGAACTACGAGGCGGTCATCATCGAGGCCAACCTTGAACTGGAACAAACAGGCCGTGAGCCACTCGTAGCCATCTACCCCTCCGACGGACTGGCCATTGCAGACTCGCCGCTCGGTTTTGTGAGCCGTGGCGACAACGCCGAAAAAGAAGAAATCTTCCTCGAACTGCAAACCTACCTGCTCAGTGAACCCGCCCAGGCCGAACTACTCCGCGCTGGCCGCCGCACCGGTCTAATCGGTATGCAGCTTGACAATGCAGACACCTCCGTGTTCCGCCCAGAGTGGGGCATTGACGTGAATAGCACCGTAGAGTCGATCCGCTTCCCCAATGCTGACACCATCGAAGAAGCGCTTAACCTCTATCAAACCAGCTTCCGCCGCCCGTCCTGCACCGTCTACGCGGTTGACCGCTCCGGCAGTATGGAAGGCAACGGTGAGCGCAACGCCAACCAGGGTTTGCGCACCGTCCTCAACCAGGGCATCGCCACCCAATATCTGATTCAAGGTCACCCGCAAGACACCACCACCGTCATCCTGTTCAATGACCAAATCATCAACCGTGACTTCGAAGACTGGACGGTGGATGGCAACGACGTAGATGAACTCAACGAACTGTACACCCGCGCCGAACGCCAGGACTCCGGTGGTGGCACCAACATCTTTGGTACCGCCCGCGCCGCCCATGAGTGGCTGATGCAAGTTCGCACGGAAGAATGCCTGCCCTCCGTCATCCTGATGACCGACGGGCGCGACAATGAAGGCCAGTGGCCTGCGCTGGAAAGCTACATTCGCACCACTGAAAACGACATCCCGATCTTCGTGATTACGTTTGGCGACGCTGACGAAAACGAAGCCAGCCGCATCACCGACCTGACGTTTGCCCGCGTCTTCGACGGCAGCAGCGACCTTGTGTCGGCGTTCCGCAGCGCGAAGGGTTACAATTAACGCCTTGTTCGCCCAGGGTGGCCCGTTGCGGCCACCCCTCCCGCGCATAATGCTCCACATACGGTGTGCGGGGATGATTCACCGCAACTCGCTAGTTAGCTAACCGAGAGAGACAAGACGATATGAGCATTTTCTCGCGTTTAAGGGCCAGGCACTATGTCCTCATCATTTTTGGGCTGTTGGCCGTGGGCGTACTCGCCCTGTCCGCACTCAACACGCTGCCTAACGTGAATGTTGGCCCGCGTGTGACCGTCGAATGCACAATCGGCAGTGAAAAAGACGACTTCCTGCGCAACCCACAGGTGCAGCAAATCCTGCTGCGGGAGTACCAACTTGAAGTGCAGCCAGACAGTATGGGCAGCATTGAACAAGTCCTCCTCAGCGACGCCCAACTCAACGAACTGGACTGCTTGTGGCCGTCCAATAGTTCAGCCCTGGCCATCTTTGAGCAGCAAAACCCGAACCGCAGCTTTGACGACGCCATCATCTTTAACTCGCCCATCATCCTATACACCTGGCGTGACGTACTGGACGGGCTGGTCATGTCCAACGTTGCCGCGCAAGACCCAGACGAAGGCTACTACACAGCCGATATGAGCGTGCTAGTGCGCGAAATGCAGGCCCCCCGCCCAGATTGGTACTCGTTCAATGTGGACTTGCCGAGCGACTTTCGCATTGTGACCAGCGACCCCACCCGCAGCAACTCCGGCAATATGTTCTACGGGCTGTTTTTGAACATGCTTGCGGGCGAAACTGTTGCCACTGAGGCCGACCTGCAAGCGCATTACGCCACCATCGAAGAGTACTACCAAAAGATGGGCTTTATGGAATCCAGCAGTGGATTTCTGTTCGATAAGTACATCACGCAAGGCATGGGGGCGTACCCACTCATCGCCAACTACGAAAGCCTCATCATTGAGTTTTCGGTAGCCAACCAAGACCGGCTGGAACTGGTGCAAGACACACTTCGCATTGTCTATCCAGAGCCAACCGTCTACTCGTCGCATCCCCTCATCGCGCTCACCGAAAACGGCGAACGCTTAATGCTTGCCCTTCAGGACGAAGAAATCCAGCGCATCGGCTGGGAACAGCACGGCTTCCGCAGCGGCTTGCCCAACATCGTCAACGACCCAGCCGTGTTGGAACAAGTCGGGATTGCGATGCCATCGCAGGTCACGCAGATTCTTAACCTACCGCAGGCTGAGGCGCTTATTGACATGGTGAACTGCCTGGACGATTCGCCGGAGTGCCCGCCTGCCGTGGCTCAGGCGACCGCCGACGCCAGCTAACCCTCACACAAGCCACACAGCAGGTGAGCCGTTCGCGCTCCCTGCTGTTGTTGCGTTTGGCCGGTCTGTAGCCACCCCTACAACACATCCAACGTCCCCACGCTACAATCACGTTCATTGACTTACATACAACCCGGAGCCTGACCCATGATAAACAAGCTTGTTTTGCTGGTGGCCGTCCTGCTGATGACTACCCCCGCATTCGCCCAAGATGCCACCAGCCCACAAGTGGCTTACACCTATCAAAACGTGAGCGGCAACCGCTATCTACCAGATGCCACCGGCACCTTCCCGGAAGTGCGTCAGTTAGACGTTCAGTTTAGCGAAGTGCCCGCATGGGTCGTGGGCGGGTTGGTGAACGATGTGCCCACCTGGACGGTCGTCTCGGTCGATGGGCGCGTGATGATGACCCAAGCCATCGCGGATGCAGATGATGTGTCTGGCTTGACGCTCGAAATCGGTCAGGTGGGGCCGGGGCAGCCTATCGCCGCTGTTTACGATGGCCAGAACCCGCCGCAAATCCTCACGGTTGGCGCAGACGTTGCGCCGTTTTCTGCGCCTGTTGCCCTGGACGTTGATGCAGCCCGCTTTGCCTACGTCGCTGACAATGGCGACCTTGTCCTCATCATCGGCGGGGACGCGGTCGCTGCGCGCCAGCCGCTCGGCATCCAGCAGGACGCGCAAATCGTGGTGAGCGATGACGGGTTGATTGCCGTCTACACGCAGGCGGGCAATGACCGCTACACTCACGGCATCATGGGGGACGACATCGAAGGCGCGGGGTTAGCAATCCTTGACGGCGAAACCCTGGACATTCTCGCTGAGGTAACGCTGCCCGGTGACGATGTCTTCGAGGGTATTGCCCCCTTCTGGGCAGACGTAGACGGTGACGGCACGCAGGAGATTGTCACCACGCCTAGTAACGGGCAAGTGGGTGCCTGGATTCGGGCCTACACTGCCGACGGTGAAGTCCTGGCCGATTCACGCGCCATTGGTCAGGGCTTCCGTTGGCGTCACCAGCTTGCAGCCGCGCCATTTGGCATCAACGGTGAATTCCAAATCGTGGACGTGCTGACGCCGCACATAGGTGGCATGGTCGAATTCTTCGATTACACCGACGGGGCGCTGGTGGTTAACAACGCGCAGTTGGGCTATACCTCACACATCATCGGCTCCCGCAATCTCGATCAAGGCGCGGCGGCTGACTTCAACGGCAACGGCAAACCAGAACTTGTCATTGTCGATCAACGCCGCCGCAACGTGACTGCACTGGAAAACACCATCGACGGTGTGCAAGAGGTATGGCGCTTACCCCTGGACGGCACGCTCAACACCAATTTTGCAGCGGTGCAACTGCCAGATGGCACACTCGCGCTGGCCGCTGGCACCACCGACGGCAAGCTGCGGGTATGGCTGCCGCGCTAAACGTTTTTAGAATTCTTACACCGTGTCTATGGTTCCTCAGATAAACTGTAATATAATCGGGTACAATTGAAACACACCAACTCCCTGCAACCATCCCAATTGCAGTTTTCAGAGGAACCACCATGGCAAAAGACTACTACCAAACCCTGGGCGTGTCTCGTGATGCCGACCAGAAGGAAATTAAACGGGCCTTCCGGTCGTTAGCAAAAAAGCATCACCCGGACGCCAACCCAGACGACCCCTCAGCCGCTGATCGCTTCAAGGACATCAACGAAGCCTACGAAGTGCTGAGCGACGAATCCAAGCGTCAGCAATACGACCGCTTCGGCGCAGACTTCGCCCGTTACCAGCAAACCGGGGGCAACCCTTACGGCGGCGGGCGCGTCAACGTGGACTTTGAGAACATGGAAGGCACCCCGTTCGGGGACATGTTTGAGACGTTCTTCGGGGGCAACGCTGGGCGCGGGCGGCGCGGCGCAACCAACACACGCTTTGACTACGGCCCATTTACCGACTTCAACACCCGCGGCCAAGACATCGAACATCAGGTGAGCATTACGCTGCGCGAAGCCTACGACGGTACCACCCGCCTGATTACCCGCGATGGCCGCCGGATGAGCGTGAAGATTCCACGCGGGGCAGCCACTGGTACCAAAGTCCGGTTGGCGGGCGAAGGCGAAGCCGGGCGCGGCACTGGCCCCGACGGTGACCTGTACCTGGTTGTGGACGTTCAGGGCGACAGCACCTTCGAGCGGGATGGCGACGACCTGTATGTGGACATCGCCGTTGATGCGCTTACCGCGATGCTTGGCGGCAGTGCCGAAGTCGAAACAATGGAACGGCCCGTCAAAGTGAAGATTCCAACCGGCACCCAATCTGGGCGCAAGCTGCGCCTGAGCGGTAAGGGGATGCCCCGGCTCAAAAACCCAGACACGGCTGGCGACCTTTACGCACGCATTGTGATTACTGTACCGAGTGACCTCACGGACGAGCAGCGCGACCTCGCACAGAAACTCCGTGACGCCCTCAATGGCGCTTAGCGGCTACTCCCATTCAATGGTGCCGGGCGGCTTGCTGGTAACATCGTAGACGACCCGGTTCACGCCGCGCACGTTGTTCACGATGCGGTTGCTCACCGTTGCCAGCAGGTCATAGGGCAGTCGCGCCCAATCCGCCGTCATGAAGTCCTCGGTTGTCACCGCGCGAATCGCAATGACTTCCTCGTAGGTGCGCTCATCTCCCATCACTCCAACGGCCTTCACAGGCAGCAGCACCGCAAACGCCTGTGACGTGCCGCCGCCGTTGAGGTAGCGCATCATGTTGGCCTGCGTCAGCGCCTCGGTGAAAATCGCATCGGCTTCGCGGAGCTTGGCCAACCGCTCGAAAGTGACATCCCCCAAACAGCGGATGGCCAGCCCCGGCCCTGGGAAGGGCTGACGCCAGACGATGCTCTCTGGCAGGCCGAGTTCTTCGCCTACCCGCCGCACCTCGTCTTTGAACAGGTCACGCAGCGGTTCGACCAGTTCAAATTGCAGGTCATCCGGCAGGCCGCCCACATTGTGATGGCTTTTGATAACGCGGGCGTTGCGGCTGGCGGCGGCACTCTCGATCACATCCGGGTAGATGGTGCCCTGCGCTAAGTAGCCAATCCCCGTGTTCAAGCGTCGGGCTTCCTCCGTGAACACGTCAATAAACACCTTGCCGATGACCTTGCGCTTTTGTTCCGGCTCAGTGACGCCCGCCAGCGCTGCAATAAACTCCTCGCTGGCATTGCGGGCAATCAAGTTCATGTGGCGCTCGTCCTGGAAGACGTGTACGACCTGCTCAGCCTCATTTTTGCGCAGCATCCCGGTATCAATAAACACAGCGACTAAACGCTCACCAATCGCTTGTTGAATCAGCGCCCCGGCCACAGCAGAGTCCACGCCGCCGCTCAAACCGAGCAGCACCCGGCCTTCATCGCCAACTTGCTCCCGGATGCTGGCAATCGCTGCGTCAATAAAGGCAGTGGCTGACCACTTCTGTTCGCACTCGGCAATATCCAAAACAAAGTTGCGCAACATCGTCGTCCCATTGGGGGTGTGGCTCACCTCTGGGTGGAACTGTACGCCGTACAACCGCTGCGCGTCGTTGCCGATGGCGGCATAGGGGGTGTTGGCCGTGGCTGCAATGGGCGTAAAACCGGGGGGCGGCGCGTCAATGCGGTCGCCGTGAGACATCCACACATGCTGGCTTGAATCTAGCCCATCAAACAACGGTGAGGGACTGGCCGTGATTTGCGCAGAGCCGAATTCACGCTCACGCGCAGGGCCGACCTCACCGCCCAAAGCGTAGGTCATCGCCTGTAAGCCATAGCAGATGCCCAACGTTGGCTTTTCCAGCACGTAAAGCGGCAGGGCAGGCGCGTCATGCGCATAGACGCTGTTGGGACCACCAGAGAGGATAAAGCCCTGCGGGTGATGCTGCATGACGGTTTCGGGCGGGTCTTCGGGGTGAAAAACTTCGGCGTAAACGTGCTGTTCGCGCACGCGCCGTGCGATTAACTGCGTGTACTGCGAGCCAAAATCCAGGATCGCGATGCCGCCCTCACGCGGGTCTGTCATGCTGCGTGCCTATCCTCCACTTGTCTAATCGGCTACAATAATGTCGCCGTTCGTCATATCGGTAATGGTGGCCAGCGATTCGACCGCAATATCATCGTACCCGGCCCTGTGCAGCTTTTCGCGCCCGCCCTCAAAGCTTTTTTCCACCACGCAGCCCACGCCAACCAGGTTGGCCCCCGCACTTTTGATAATGCGGGCCATTGCCAGCAGCGTTGCACCCGTTGCCAAAAAGTCATCAATGATGAGGACGTTTTCGCCAGCGTGCAAAAATTCGGCAGAAACAAGCAAATTCACCTGGTCGCCTTTGGTGTGGCTGGGGGCCGTTTCCAAAAACACTGGCCCGGCCATGGTGATGGGCTTTTTTTTGCGGGCATACACCACGGGCACACCCATCATCATACCCGTTGCAATCGCTGGCGCAATTCCGCTAATTTCCGCCGTTAGAATGCGGTCAACCAGGATGTCACCAAAGCGACGCGCAAACTCCTCACCAATTTGCTGCATCAGGTCTGGCTGAATCTGATGATTGAGAATACTGTCGATTTTGAGAATGCCATTGCCCAGGTTTTCGCCCTCGGCAAGAATGCGCTCTCTAAGCAGTGGGAGTGTCATCGGTTGTTTCGTCTCCTGTGTGTGGTGTAGCGCCCCCCGCCTCTTCGAATACGTCTGCGAAGGCTGTATCAAACCTATAACCCAACGGTTTAAACACCTGGTACAACCCGGCCCCGGCGATTTGCCCCGCCTCGGAGTTCAGCGCTTCGGTCATGGTTGCTTGATCGGCAAAGTACAATTCCAAAATGCGATAGTACGGCGATTCGCCCTCTGGACTGCCAAGGATCGTCACCACCTGACGGCGCTGAATATCCGGGATTTTTTCCACCATGCCTAAAAAGCGCGCATAGCCGCCCTCAAACGCCCGCACATCGCTGCCGGGGTGGTGGAAGATAATGATGAATTTGACCATGTTGATTGTTAACCGAGCAATTCAGTGGGGGTGCGTGACGCCCCCGTCTAACGCGACCAGCAAAGTTAGTGGCGGTTATTCGCCGTTGTTGTTGCCCCGCAGGATAACGCCCAAAAACAAGCCTAACACAAACATCACGGTGAGCAGTATCCAGGGCAGCCCGTTTGCCTTTTGGCTCACTGCTTTGCCAGACATAGTGCCATTCTTCAGGAAGTTGGCTGCTTCGTCCAGGCCATCTGCAATCTGGTTGGCTTTGCCTTTGGCGGCGTCGGTGCCGCTTCCTTCCGCCTCCCCGCGAATTTCCTGGGCAGCCCCGCTAAGCTGGGTCGCGATTTCGCTGCGCAGCCCGGTGGCCTTGCTCTGCAAGTTTTCGACCAGGGTTGCCATTTCTGGCGTTAGCGCCTCTTCAGCAGCGGTCGGCACCGGGTCGTTGGGCGGCGGCACCGGCAGGTCTTCGATGTCTGTGTCTTTCCAGCGGGCACCCTCTTCGACCAGCATTTTCGGGATGCCGTCAATGATGGGGTACTTATGGCCGCTGTCTGCACTGTAAAGCCAGTAGTCGCGCACCAGTTCCAGCTTGCCTGGGTCGTCACCTTTATCGGTGTAATGTACAGCAACCGGGCACCGTAGAATATCCAGCAGCTTGGGGTCAATCTGTTGCGGAGCGGATGATGTCGCCATGTGCCACCTGTTTGAGATAGATGTTATAAATGCGCCAACATCATAGCCCACATCCTTAGGGGAAAACAAGCATTAGCAGTGGGGATGGGGCGCATTGCGCGCCCCGATTTGCAAACTAGGACGCAGCCTCTTCGGTTGCGTCGTCTTCGGCTTCGTCGGTGTCGCCGTTAGCCTCTTCTGTCTCCGCAGCTTCGGCTGTCTCATCAGCTTCTGCCTCGTCTACAGCTTCTTCCGTCTCGGTGGATTCGGCGTCCTCGTCAGCGGCTTCGGCTTCAGCGGCCTCGGCATCGAGTGGCTCGGCATCCTGTGGGTTGAGGAACGTTGACTCGCCGTCTTCTGGCTGCTCAACAATCACAATCGTGCGGATCAAATCACCCGCAGCGACCGTCGTCACCACATCCATATCCCCTTCACCGCTCACCTCACCAAATACATTGTATTGGCCATTCAAGTTGGGCTGCGGGGCATAGGTGATGTAGAACTGGCCACCGTTGCTGTCTGGGCTTTGAGCGCGGGCCATCGCCAGCGTGCCCGTCTCGTGCGTGAGCGATGTTGCACCCAGTTCCAGGCTCCACATGTAGCCGGGGCCACCCGTACCAACTGGCTCACCACGGGCCGGGGCATTGCGGTCACCCCCTTGAATCACAAAGTCTGGGACGACACGGTGGAAGGTTGTGCCGTTGTAAAAGCCTTCTGATGCCAGGAAAACGAAGTTGTTCACTGACGTGGGTGCGTTGTCATCAAACAGCGTCAGCTCGATAATGCCGTTGTTTGTCACCACGCAAGCAAAGTAATCGTTCGCTTCGGCATCAATCACATCAGCCGCCGCGTCAAAGTTGAGTTCATCAACGGCAGCAGCACTCACGCCAGCATCTGCGGGCACATCTTCACAGAAGGACGTTGCAACCACTTCTGGCGGCGGCGGCAGGTTGCGCATGGCCTCTGGCGTAGCGAGTTCACTGCGGTCGATAGCGCAGCCGCTGACGAAAACGGCGGCCAGCACACCGAACAATACGATCTTATTCAATGGATACTCTCCTGATGGTCGTGTCTATAGAAAAACCGCCTAACCTTACTCGCCCCACGCCAGAAAACACAACCCGTAACTGTGATTACTGTACTGGCCACACACTTTAGGTTAAAACAAGGCCATACACAGCCTCACAACCAAAAGGTAAACCCCTATGAAAATCGGCATTATCGGCACAGGTAAGATGGGCGGCAGCCTGGGCACACTGTGGGCCACCCGCCGCAAGCACCGTGTGTTCTTTGGATCACGCAAGCGCATTAAGTCCGAGTCGTTGGCGCAGGTAGCCGGGCCAGATTCGCTCAGTGGCATCTACGAAGAGGCGGCAGAGTTTGGCGAGATCGTTGTACTGGCCATCCCCTGGCACACGGTAGAGGCGACAATACCCCGGTTAGCCCCCTACCTGAGCGGCAAGACCCTCATTGACGTGACCAACCCACTCACCCTCGACCGTGACGGCCTGGCTGTGGACGGCAACACGTCTGCGGCGGAGATTATTCAGTCACTCGTCCCGGAATCACATGTTGTCAAAGCGTTTAATGGCATACCCACTGATCTGCTTTACAAACCGCACCTCAGCGGTCAACGGGTAGAGGTGTACTACTGCGGCAACGACGACACAGCCATGGCGCAAACGGGCGAACTCATCAACGATCTTGGCTTTGCCCCTGCGGACATTGGCGGTTTGCATCATGCCCGCTACCTGGAAGCGATGGTGTTCATCTGGATTCGGCGCTTACAAGAAGGCCAAGCCCCACCGCTTAGCGTGATTAACATCCTGCGCCACCGCTCATGACGACTTATCACGCCCATTTGGGGTCGGCCCTGGCAGAAGACCTGCTTGACGACCTGCGGGCACAACTCGCCCCGACCATAGCGGTCACTGTTGGCGATGATGTACCGCCAACGACCCAGGCGCTGGTCGCAGGGCGCCCTACCCCTGAACAACTGGCCGCCAGCCCGACCCTGGAACTGCTGCTTATTCCCTGGGCCGGGCTGCCCACAGAAACGCGCGACCGTCTGGTGGCATTTCCAAACGTGGCCGTCCACAACCTACACCACAACGCCGCTGTTACAGCAGAGATGGCCATTGCACTGCTGTTGGCCTGTGCCAGAGGTGTCGTTCCTGCGCATAACCACTTTATTCACGGCGACTGGACGTACCGCTCTAGCAAGGAACTGCCCAGCGTCACATTGAGCGGCAAAACCGCCTTGATATTGGGCTATGGAGAAGTTGGGCAGCGTATTGGCGCAGTGTGTGCCAGCCTGGGGATGCAGGTCATCGGCGTGAGGCGCACGCCATCCCCCCAGCCTGACGTGTACACACCGGACGCGCTCCCTGACGTGTTGCCAAAGGCGCATGTGCTGGTGATTGCGCTGCCCGGTACGCCAGAAACAGAAGCCATGATTGGCCCAAAAGAACTTGCCGCGCTGCCTGATGGAGCGATTTTGGTCAATATTGGGCGGGCGGCGATTGTTGATGAGTTGGCGCTGTATGAGGCGCTGCGTGATGGCAAGCTGCACGGCGCGGGCCTGGATGTATGGTACATCTACCCGCGTGGGGAGGCTGACCCGACCGCAACCTTCCCGGCACAGCACCCTTTTTGGCAATTAGACAACGTGGTTATGAGTCCGCATCGCGGGGGTGGGTTGCACAACCTGGATGTTGAGTACCTGCGCATTGCGGGGATTGCAGCGGCGCTCAACGCTGCGGCTTGGGGCCAATCGGTTCCTCATCCCGTTGACCCCAAGCGCGGTTACTAGCGTTTAGGCGCGCTGCGGGGCCATATACATCCACCAGTAAACGTCACGCGGGTAGGCCGCCTCTAGCTGTTCGTCCCATTGGAAGGCGTCCTCTTGAACATAGCCGCGCAGCTTCTGGTCAGTGCGCTTGACCTTTGTGTCGAGTTCTGTGCCGATGATGTCGTCGCCCATGATGTTAAGTAGCTCCTGGGTAATGGTGCGCCGCAGCACTTCTGGCCCGTAGATGCTGCGGCAGTTCTTGGGGGCTTCACGACATTCCTCGAAAAAGCGTTGCATGGCATCAATGCGGGAGTTTGCCTCACGCTCTATTTTTGCGTCATACCGATTGATGTTCTTATCCCGGATTTCGTCGTGCTGCGCGCTGAAGCTGGCGAGTTCACCCCGCTGACTTTCGGTCAAATCGTCGGCCACCACATGCAGGCGGCGCAGGCGCATCACCACTGCCCCAACGGTTAGCTGTGGGTTGCGCCCGCCCGTCAAAAAGCCGCCGCCCACGCTGCCGTACAGCTTATTGCCCTTGAGGTAGCTTTCGAAGTAGTTCAGCATGCGCTGGAGTTCGTTTAAGTCGTCGGACGCGTTATAGGTCTGTCCAAATGGCATCGCATGTTCCTTATCAAATTCGGATATTTTCCAATTATGCCACGCAAACGTCAGAAAACAGCTAATGCTGGCTAACTGTACTACTCGTTCCCCCACCCATTGGGGGGAGTTAAGCGTCTTCCGTGGACTCCGCCGTTAAATCCGTTTGCGATAGCAGCGTGGGGCCAAGCAAAATGCGGTGTACCGGGCACTTCTCACCAATTTCGAGCAAGCGTGCCCGCTGCGTGTCGTCCAGGTCACCATGCAAGCGAATGTCTTTGTGGATGGTGTGGACGAACTTGGCATCGCCATCATAGTCCGCTACTTCATCGGCCCGCTGCTTATGGAACGCCAAGTCAATTTCCACACGTTGTAAATCCCAACCCTTGCGATTGGCATACATGTGCAGCGTCTGCACGGTGCAGCTTCCAAGCGCACCCAGCAAAATCTCCTCTGGATTTGGCGCTGAGTCCAGGCCGCCCGCGCCTTCACCAACATCAGCGTGCCACTCGTGGCGGCCATTACTGATGGTCGTCTGATAGCCGTCTTGCGTCACAACACGCGCTTTTTCCATATTTTCACCCAGCCTTGCTCAAGTATGATTGACTGTACTGTATAGGGGTTTGACGCAGCCGCCTGTGATACCCTTACGCATCATTACCGCAACCAACACGCCAGAGGGAACTCATGAAGATTTCCGTTTCCAAACACATCAACGCACC
>CAWUJQ010000095.1:0-13787 GCA_963922445.1 uncultured bacterium | reverse complement strand
AAGTATGGCAGACCTACTCCAAATCACCGAACGCGGCTTCTACTGCGAGGCCGGAGATTTCTATGTTGATCCGTGGCAGCCCGTAGAACGGGCCGTCGTCACGCACGCCCATGCCGATCATTATGCGTGGAATTGTCGTTCTTACCTGGTCGCGGATGAGGGTGAACGCGTCTTTCGGGTACGCTTAGGCCGCGAGTCCAACATCCAAACGGCTGCTTACGGCGAAGTCACAACGATCAACGGCGTGAAAGTCAGCTTGCACCCTGCCGGACACATCCTCGGCTCGGCGCAAGTCCGCATCGAACATGCGGGCGAGGTGTGGGTCGTCAGTGGTGATTACAAGCTGGAAGCCGACGCCACATGCACCGCCTTTGACCCCGTGCAGTGTCACACCTTCATAACGGAAGCGACGTTTGGCCTGCCCATCTATCATTGGCAGCCGCAGGCCGATAGCTTTACGGAGATCAACACTTGGTGGCGCGAAAACGCGGCGGCAGGCCGAGCGAGCGTCTTATTTGGGTACGCGCTTGGCAAGGCGCAGCGCCTATTGGCCGGAGTAGACGCATCCATTGGGCCGATTTACACCCACGGCGCTGTGGAAAAGATCAACACAGCCTATCGTGAGAGCAATGTTCCGCTGCCGCAGACGAAATACGCCAACAATGCGGAAAAACCAAACTTCCGGCAGGCGTTGATCGTAGCGCCGCCGTCTGCGCGGGGCACGACATGGCTGCGCCGCTTCGGTGACCTATCGACCGGGTTTGCGTCCGGCTGGATGCGCATCCGTGGGACCCGCCGCCGCCGGGCCGTAGACAGGGGCTTCGTGTTGAGTGACCACATTGACTGGGCGGGACTGATGAAAGCCATCGCCATGACGGAGGCGGAAAAGGTGTGGGTCACGCACGGCTATGTGGATGTGGTGGCGCGCTGGCTCAACGAACACGGCACAGAAGCTGTTCCCATTCGCACACGCTACCGGGGCGAGGCCAACGACGCCGATCAAACACCTGACGAAACCAACGAAACCGACGATAATCAAGATCAACAACAGACGTAACGGTAAGACGAGGCAAACATGGCCTATATCTTTTCAACATTGGTAGTCATCACCCTGGCAGGGCTTGTTATTGGAGGTATTGCCTGGGCTGTAATCAACATCACCGGGCGGGGTGGCAACCGCTTGATGCTGCAACGCGCCGACGATCAGAGCTACATCCGGGTGAACCTGGATGACGTGGAAAGCGTAGACATTGTCGACCAGCATGAGGCCGTCATTCATCTGGCGGGGGAGCGTAAGATCATCGTTAAACCGCAAGACGCCAAGCGTGTTGTCCGCAAGCTGAGGTAGTTGTGGAAGCATGAAGCGCTTTGCTGACCTATACACCGCGCTTGACGAAACCAACAAAACGAATCAAAAGGTAGCCGCCCTCGTTGACTACTTTGAGGGCGCGCCCGCCGCTGATGCAGCCTGGGCCGTCTACTTTTTGATTGGGCGTCGGCCTCGTCGTGCTATGAGTTCACGCCAACTAGCCGAGTGGGCCACTGCCGAAACGAGCCTACCAGAATGGCTTTGGCGCGAGTCCTATGATGCGGTGGGCGACATGGCAGAAACAATCACGCTGCTGCTGCCAGAAAATGATAATGCCAGTACCGAACCGCTCCATGTGTGGGTGGAAGACGTGCTGCTGTCCCTCAAAGACATGGACGAAACCGAGCAGCGCGAAGCGGTCACGCACGCCTGGGACAAGCTCAATACCCGGCAGCGTTTTGTCTTCAACAAGTTGATTACGGGCGGCTTTCGCGTGGGTGTGTCGCAAAAACTGGTGACCCGTGCCCTGTCCGACTTCAGCGGGGTTGACCGCGCTGTGATCGCTCACCGCATGATGGGCGACTGGGAACCGACCCCGGACCTCTACCAATCGCTCGTCAGTGAGGAAGCAGCCGACGACGACATCAGCCGTCCGTACCCGTTCTTCCTGGCCTATCCCATTAACGATGACCCGCTTGACGAACTCGACAGCGACACCGTCGCTGATTGGCAGGCCGAGTGGAAGTGGGACGGCATCCGGGGGCAGGTAATTCAGCGCAAGAGTGAGTCGTTCATCTGGACGCGGGGTGAGGAACTCGTCACGGATCGCTACCCCGAAGTGACGGCGGTTGTCGCCCAATTACCCAGCGGTACCGTACTAGATGGAGAACTGCTCCCGTGGAAAGACGGTGAGGTGTTACCCTTTGGTGAACTGCAACGGCGCATCGGTCGCAAAACGGTCGGGAAGAAGCTGCTCAAAGACGTTCCGGTTGTGTTCATGGCCTATGACTTGCTGGAGTGGGCTGGCGAAGACGTGCGCGAAAAGCCGCTGGCATGGCGGCGCACCCAACTGGAACAACTCGTTTCGCAGGTGAACCAGCCGCACCTGCTCATCTCACCGCTGGCACAGGGCGCATCTTGGGCTGAACTCGAAGGGCAGCGCGCCGCAAGCCGTGACCGAGGCGTCGAGGGTTTGATGCTCAAGCGGAAAAGTTCGCCGTACCGGGTGGGCCGCCAACGCGGGGATTGGTGGAAGTGGAAGATTGAGCCGTTCACCGTGGATGCCGTAATGATCTATGCGCAGCGGGGCAGTGGCAAACGCGCCAGCCTGTACACCGACTACACGTTTGCTGTGTGGGACGCCGACGGGCAACTGGTGCCGTTTGCCAAGGCATACAGCGGCCTGACGGACGAAGAAATCCGCAAGGTGGATAATTGGGTACGCCGCCACGCCGTTGAATCCTTTGGGCCGGTGCGCAGCGTGGAGCCGGAACTGGTATTTGAGATTGCGTTTGAGGGCATCCGAGAGAGCAGCCGCCACAAGAGCGGGGTTGCAGTGCGCTTCCCGCGTATTTTGCGCTGGAGTCAGGACAAGCCCCCTGCGGAAGCCGATACGCTGGAAACGGTGCGGGCGCTGCTGCCAGATTAGTGCCAGGAGCGGCGGCGCTTAAAGCGTTGGTGCAAGCGCATAAAGTTCTTTAGTTTGCCAACGGTGCGGTAGCGCCGCTGTACATCCGTAAAGTAGCGATGGTCACGCAGGAAGTTCATCTCCTCCCAAAACCACTGCGAATCGGTGCGGGTGAGGTTTTTGAAGATGGCTTCTTCCTCGCGCAGTGCTGTGGCAACGTCCATAAAGTCATCACGGCCTAGTGAATCCAGGTCAGCGTCGACCATGATCGCTTCTAACAGATTGTTAGGGGCTTGTGGCGGACTCGTGGCTAGAATGATGCCAACAATCGCCTGTATTTGCTCAAAGTTGTAGCCAAACTGCGGCAGGGCTTCGGCTGCGATGCGCGCACCGATGGCTTCGTTTTTGTCATAGCGCACGGTAAAGCCAACGTCATGGTACCAGGCGGCGGTTAGCAACAGCAGTTTGGCCTCTTTATCCAGGTTGTACGAATCTGCAAGCCGTTTGGCCGCCGGAACGACGTCATCCTTGGTGTGGTGAACGCCATGATAAAGCAGGTTGGCGGGTAGCTCGGTTTCCAACTTGTCATAGGCATAACGGGCGGCGGCTTCAAAGTTCATTCAAGCTGCTTTCTGGCATCAACGAGTGCTTAGAGCGTACAATGGTTAAGGTAAGTAAGTTGTTACATTCTACAGCAAATTCACAAACTGTGTTGATTTTTATGAAATTTATAGAGTGTTAGTAAGGCGTTTGGCAACTTACAACCTGCCAAATGCGTAAGGTACGCAAAGCACCCTTCACATTCCGAAAGAGGACGAACATGAGTTTACTTGGCAACATCATCTGGCTAATCTTCGGCGGTTTCATCGCTGGGCTGGGCTACATCATCGGTGGCCTGCTATTACACCTCACCATCATTGGCATCCCATTTGGACAAAAAGCACTGCGCTATGGTGTGTCCATCATGGTGCCGTTTGGCCGCGAAGTTGTGGGGCAAAAAGGCGGTGACGGCCCGCTGTCCCTGATTTTTAACATCATCTGGCTGATCTTGTTCGGCTGGGAGATTGCCCTCGCACACGTTACGTCTGGCCTGATTTTGGCGATTACCATCGTTGGCATCCCGTTTGCACGCAAGCACTTCCAGTTGGTTCCCGTATCGTTGTTCCCGTTCAGCTTCACCCTGGAAAAAATCCAGTAGATGACCCTGCCAGAAGCAGCCGCACACACGCTGCAACCCGTCGAAGACTGGTTCGCGGCGCAGGGTTACACGCCATTCGCATTCCAGCGCGAGGTGTGGGCGGCCTATCTGAATGGCGAGAGCGGCCTGATTTACTCATCCACGGGCACGGGTAAAACCTATGCCGCGTGGATGGGTGCCCTGGCCGACTGGATTGCGTCGAATCCTGACCGCAGCAAGTGGAAAGCCAACAGCGGCAAACGCGACTTATCCCCCAAACTGCGTGTGCTGTGGGTGACGCCGATGCGGGCGCTGGCCAGCGATACAGCCGTCTCCCTGCGCGAGCCACTTGAGGCGCTGGGCTTACCGTGGACGTTAGAAACACGCACGGGAGACACGTCGTCCACGGTGCGCAGCCGCCAACGCAAACGCCTGCCAACCGCCCTCGTTACCACACCCGAAAGCCTATCGCTGCTGCTGGCGCGGGATAATGCCCGTGAGCTATTTGAACACATAGAGCTAGTCGTTGTGGATGAGTGGCACGAACTGCTGGCGAACAAACGCGGCGTGCAGGTGGAACTCGGCTTGGCGCGGCTGCGGCACTGGCACCCGCATCTGCGGACGTGGGGGCTTAGCGCGACAATGGGCAACCTGGACACGGCTATGCGGTCACTGTTAGGTACGGCTGACCCACAAACGGGCGAAATCCCACAGGGGCGGCTGGTGCAGGGGGAGGTGCCCAAGCACATCGAAATCGACACCGTGATTCCCGCAACGATGGAGCGCTTCCCCTGGGCGGGGCACCTGGGCCTCAAGCTGCTGCCGCAGGTCATCGACATTATTGATGCACACACCAGCACGTTGATTTTCACTAACGCGCGCAGCCAAACCGAACAGTGGTATCAGGCGCTCATTGACGCCAAGCCAGACTACGCCGGATTGGTGGCATTGCATCACAGTTCACTTGACCGCAGTACCCGCGAATGGGTGGAAAACACCCTGCGTGACGGCAACCTGAAAGCCGTGGTGTGTACCTCATCGCTTGACCTGGGCGTAGACTTCCCGGATGTGGAGCATGTAGTACAGGTGGGCAGTCCGAAAGGGGTGGGGCGCTTACTCCAACGCGCCGGACGCAGCGGCCATCAGCCGGGAGCAACCTCACGGGTGACGTGTGTACCCACGCACGCCTTTGAACTCGTAGAGGTGGCGGCTGCACGTGAGGCCGCCATAGCCGGACACATTGAGGAGCGCCCGCCTGTTGCCAATCCGCTGGATGTGTTGGTACAGCATGTGGTGACGGTTGCGCTTGGCGGCGGATTTACACCACAGGCGTTGTACAACGAAGTGCGAACCGCTTACGCCTTCCGTGATTTGACGGCGCAGGAGTGGCAATGGGTGATGGATTTCGTCATGCACGGCGGGGACGCGCTAAAAGCCTACGATCAGTATCAGAAGGTGATTATTGGCGAAGACGGCACGCACACCGTCGAAGACAAGCGCGTGGCACAGTTGCACCGCATGTCTATTGGCACAATTACCAGCGACCCGATGATTAAGGTCAAGTACCTCAATGGCGGGGAAGTCGGCGTCATTAACGAGGCGTTTGCGTCTAGCCTGAAGGCCGGGGATAAGTTCATCTTGGCCGGAAAGCTGGTGCAGTTCGTCAGCATCCGTGACCTGACGGTGCGCGTGCGCCGCGCCAAGGGCAAAAAGGGCATCGTCCCGCGCTGGGTGGGGAGTGGGCTGCCCCTCTCAGACGAACTAACGGACGCCATCCGGGAAAAGCTGGACGCCGCCCGCAATGGCGAGTTCATGGGCAACGAAATGCAAGCACTTATCCCGGTGCTGCAACTACAAGCCAAATGGAGCGCGATACCCGCCGCTGACAAAACGCTGATCGAATTCACCAAGACGCGGGAGGGCTATCACACCTTTGTATTCCCATTTGCAGGACGGGCCGTCCATGAGGGCTTGTCCGCACTGTTTGCCTACCGCCTGAGCCGGATGGCACCGCTAACGTTTACGATTGTTTCCAACGATTACGGCTTTGAACTGCTGTCCCCGGACGAACCGCCGCTGGAAGACGCGCTCAACGGTGACCTGCTCAACGTTGAAACGCTATCCGATGACATATTAGAAAGCATGAACGCGTCTGAGATGGCGCGGCGTCAGTTCCGGGAGGTAGCGCGGGTGAGTGGGTTGGTCGCGGAGCGCTTCCCTGGGGGGAGTAAATCCGCGAAGCAGTTGCAGGTGAGCAGCGGGCTGCTATACGACGTACTAAGCAACTATGACGCGGACAATCTGCTGTTGGCCCAGGCCAAGCGCGAGGTGTTGGAACGGCAGTTGGAGCAGTCGCGGTTGTACCGGGCGCTGCAAGCCGCTGCCAACGGCATTGAGTTATGCCGTCCACCGCGCCCAACACCGCTGGCCTTCCCGTTGATGGTGAGCCGCCTGCGTGCGACCATTAGCTCAGAGACGATAGAGGATCGCATACAGAAGATGGTCGCACAGTTCGAGAAGGCGGCCAACTAAGCGGGGCGGGTGACCGTCACCGTGTCAATCACGGCGGGGCCACCCGGTAAATATATTCCAACAACTTTAGTTGGTGTTTTCCACAACCGGGATGCTATCCGATAGCACCTGCGGGGTGTGTGCGGGATGGGCATTGAGCGGATGCAGGGCCGGGTCTTCTGCCGAGGCAATGATCGTCTTCAAGCGCTCCTCGCGCTCTGCGCTGAATTTGCCAGAACGCAGTGCCTTCGTCGCGAGTTCGGCAATCGCTTTGGCCGGGTTCAACCCCTTCGGGCAGGCGTCAATGCAGTTAATCACCTGATGGCAGCGGAAGGCACCGCTTTCGGTAGCAATCTGGTCAAGGCGTTCATCAATGGCGGTGTCACGCGGGTCCATCACACGCATGAACGCCTTCAGCATGGCGTGCGGGCCGATGTATTCCTTGTTACCCGCAACCACCGGGCACGACGAGTAGCACGCGCCACACATGATGCAAGTCTCCGCCGCTTCCATGCCGTCCACTTCCGCCTGCGACATGCGATATTCCTTCTCCGGCACGGCCTCCGGGCCGATGAGCCACGGGCGCACAGCCTGATACTGTTCCCAGAACACAGTCCGGTCTACCACCAAATCCTTGATGATGGGCAGGTACGGCAGCGGCTCAATCAGGACGGTATCCGGCTTGCTGAACAGCCCGCCTTTGCTGACCACATCGCCAAGCGGCTTGGTGCAGACGAGCGTGTTCTGGCGGTTGACCATCATCGCGCAGGAGCCACAAATCGCGTGGCGACAGGAACGGCGGAACGTCAGGGAGCCGTCTTGCGTGCCTTTGATCTCTTCCAACGCGTCCAGTACGGTCTTATCTGGCGTCAGTTCAATCGGGTAGTCCTGATAATACGGTTTACGGTCTACGTCTGGGTTAAAGCGCTTGACCCGTACCGTGATCGTTTTGTTTTCGCTCATTGGGTTACCTCTCTTGTCCTACAGTTAGCCTTGCTGTTTTTGCGCGTCCATGGGCTAATGAAGCGGTCAGAAGTTGTATTGTCATGCTCAACTGCTGACCTCTACTCACTAACCCCTGATGACTTTAGACTGTTTAATACTTGCGCTCCTGCGGCGGGTAGCGGTCATAGTCAATGCAGACTTCTTTATAGGTCAGGTCAATGTCGCCGTCATCACCCTTGATTGCCACAGTGTGCTTGAGCCAGTCTTCGTCGTCACGCTTCTTGTAGTCTGTGCGGGAGTGGGCACCCCGGCTTTCTGTACGGGCGAGGGCACCTGCCACCACCACCTCACTGAACGTCAGCAGGTTTTCGGTTTCCAGCGCCATCAGTACATCTGTGTTGAAGCGGCGACTCTTGTCCATGACTTCCGCGCACTCGAAGCGGGCTTGCAGTTCCTTGACCTTTTCCAGGCCGCGTGCAAGCTTCTCATCATCGCGGAAGATGCCGCAGTTATCGGTCATGTTCCACTTGAGTTCTTCGGCCAGGCCAGCGATGTTCTCGCGGTGGCCGTTGACATTCGGGTTGTTCATCACCCGGTTGATGCGCTCACGCTGGCGCTTTGTTGGGTCGGTATCATTAAATGACGGCACCTTCACGCCGCTGCGCACGTAGCGCGCCATTTCATAGCCCGCGCGCCGCCCAAATACCGACGCTTCTAGTAAACTGTTCGTCCCCAAGCGATTGGCACCGTGGACGCTCACGCAGGCACACTCCCCGGCAGCGAATAGGCCAGGGAACGCCTCACCGGAGGCATCACGAATCACCTGACCGTTCACATCCGTAGGAATGCCGCCCATGCTGTAGTGCGCCGTCGGTTGAATCTTCGCCGGGGCGTTGATGATATCCACGCCGAGGAAATTCATCGCGATTTCGCGGACCTGTGGCAGCCGGGACAGAATCTTTTCTGCGCCCAAGTGGGTCATATCCAGGTAGATGCCCTTGGCATCGTCACCCACGCCACGTCCCTCGTCAATTTCGGTTTGCTCACTGCGGCTAACCAGGTCACGTGGGGCGAGTTCCATTTTGTCCGGCGCGTAGTTTTCCATGAAGCGGTCACCGCTGGCGTTGGTCAGGTAGCCGCCCTCACCCCGGCACGCTTCACTCATCAGGATGCCGTGCTTGTAGATGCCCGTCGGGTGGAACTGCACAAACTCCATGTCCATGAGCGGCACGCCGGCATTGTAGGCAATCGCGACGCCGTCGCCCGTGTTTGCTGTTGCATTGGAGGTAATCTTCCAGGCGCGGCCATAACCGCCCGTGCCGAACATCACCGCCTTACCAATCAGCGTATACAGCTTGCCGGAGATAATATCCATCGCGACAACGCCGTAAGCCTGCCCGTCTTCAACCAACAATTCCAGGACGTACCACTCTTCATAGAACTTCACACCGTGCTTCAAGCACTGTTCGTGAGCCGTGTGCAACAGCACATGCCCCGTCCAGTCCGCAGCAAAGTTGGCACGCGGCGCGCTGTGCCCACCAAAGCGGCGCTGATTGATGCGCCCGTCGTCGGTACGGCTGAACACACAGCCCAGGTTTTCATACTCATAAACGATGTCAATCGCGTCGTTGACTAGTACCTCGATTTTGTCCTGGTCGCCCAGCCAGTCCGATCCCTTAATCGTGTCGAACATGTGCAAATCTGGGCTGTCTACCGGGTCACCATCTGCTGGAACTTGCTCCAGCGGGCCGCGTGGCCCTGTGCCTTCTACCGGGCGAACGTTGCTGAGAGCGGCAGCAATGCCTCCCTGCGCGGCACCGCTGTGGCTGCGCAGCGGGTGAACCTTGCTCAATACACCAATATCGGTGACGCCTTCTCTGGCAGCTACCATTGCAGCCCAACTCCCTGCAAGGCCCGCACCGATAATGATTATGTCGTGGGTGATGATTTCATTCATCGTAAAGCACCCCTTAAGCCATCTCATTTATTGCTCATATTGTGCCCGAGAACTCACTCGGCGCTTAGTGATATTTGTCATCGGAGTGTCACATTAACGATAGATTTCAGGCCATACTTTGTGACGTATTTCACAAAAAATGCCGTTTGACGATGTGAGGGGCGAGGAATGTCACTTCAGGGGGATGTCAAAAGAACATACATTGGGGGTAGTTCACAATTATTGTTACTGAAAGGAGCTGCCTCTTATGGCAAGCATCACGCGTCAAAACCAAGTTGATTCTGGAAATGAGTCCAGACCACCTGAATCCCTATTTGCGGAAGTACGCCTCATCCCACTGCTCATCACCCTCGGTGTCGGCGTGATTTTGTGGTTTACACCGGCTCCGAGGGGGGTTGCAGCCCTGGAAAATGGCGCGGCTGCATGGAACCTGTTGGCAATTTTCGTTGCAACCATCGTCGGTCTCATCACCAAACCGCTACCCATTGGGGCAGTCGCCATCATTGGCATGATGCTGACCGCACTCACCGGTACACTGACCATTCAGCAAACCCTGAGCGGCTTTGGCAACACGACCATCTGGTTGATCGTGTTGGCCTTCTTCATCTCGCGTGGCTTCATCAAGACCGGGCTGGGCGCTCGCATCGCTTATATGTTTATGCGGTTACTAGGCAAAAAGACGCTGGGCCTGAGTTATGGCATGGTCGCTACAGACCTTGTGCTGGCCCCAGCGATTCCGTCGAATACGGCCCGTGCGGGTGGTGTCGTCTTCCCGATTTTGCTCTCGGTTGCCAACGCCTATGGCAGCGACCCCAAAGACGGCACCGAACGCAAAATCGGTTCCTTCCTGACGTTAGCCGCCTTCCAGGGCACCATCATTACCAGTGCCATGTTCCTCACGGCGATGGCCGCAAACCCGCTGGCCGCCGAACTTGCTGGCGAGATGGGCATCGAGATTACATGGGGCAGTTGGGCATTGGCCGCGTCGGTACCGGGCCTCATCAGCCTCGCGCTCATTCCGTATGTAATCTACCGCTTACACAAGCCGGAAATTACCGAAACGCCGCAGGCTGCCGAGATCGCGAAAGACAAGCTGACCGAAATGGGCCGCATCAAGGCCAATGAGTGGGTGATGCTCGGTTCATTCATCACACTAATCACCTTGTGGGTCTTCGGTAAAACGCTAGGCATTCACAGCACGGTTGCGGCACTGGTTGGCCTGTCAATCCTACTGCTCGCCAGCGTACTCACCTGGGATGACGTGCTCAACGAGACGGGCGCATGGAATACGCTGATCTGGTTCTCCGCACTGGTCATGATGGCATCGTTCTTGAACAGTCTTGGCCTCATCCCCTGGTTCAGCGAAACCATCGGTGTCGCCGTTCAAGGCATCCCGTGGGTACCAGCATTCTTGATCCTGAGCCTGGTTTACTTCTACAGCCACTACATGTTTGCCAGCAATACCGCCCATGTGAGTGCCATGTACGCGGCCTTCCTCGCGATTGCAGTAGCCGTTGGTACGCCTCCGGTGCTGGCCGCGTTGGTGCTGGCCTTCTTCAGTAACCTGTTCAGCAGCATGACGCACTACGGCACAGGGCCAGCCCCGGTTCTGTTCTCTGCCGGGTTCGTTTCACTGCCAACATGGTGGCGCATCGGCCTGATTATCAGCTTCATTAACATTGCTATCTGGCTGGGCATCGGTGGGCTGTGGTGGAAGGTGATCGGTTTGTGGTAAGCCCCAAGCTCTCGCAGTCGTTAGGGCGGGTGGTGGATTTATCCACGACCCGCCCCTAGCCCACAACGACACAAGCTTCTCCGGCAACGATCTGTCAACTGACAGGTCGTTGCTGCGGTTAACACTACACCACGTCGCGAATCGCCGCGACAACCTCCAACGAGCGCGCAGGCGCATCCCCTACGTAATCATCCGCATTGAGGAAATGGCGGATGTTTTCATCGTCTAGCAGCGCCAACAAGCGCTCATCTTCCACAAGTAGCTGCACAAGCGGGTTAGGTTCACCGCGGTGAATCGCAGCCCATGCCCCCATACTGTGTTCGCGGATTACTTCGTGGAGGTGTTGCCGATCACCGCCCTGCCGCACCGCTTCCATAAGCAGTCGTTCCGTTGCCGCGAAAACGCCGTATACAGATAGGTTGTGCTGGATGGCACGCTCGTCCATATTGAAGCCATTGATGAGCCGCTTTGCCCGCTTGAGCAGCTCATCCGTTATCAAGAACGCTTCGGGCAATACACTCCGCCGATTGCCGCTATCGTCCAGCGTCCGTTCTAGCAAGCTGTTAGCGGCGTTGTCCCACATCACACGCGGGAACGCGGCCACAAGCCGAGCAAGGCTATCCATGTTTTCCGCATTGACCGGGTTGCGCTTAAACGGCATGGCCGACGACCCAACCTGATTCGCACCAAACGGTTCGGCCCACTCACCGAACACGGGCGACTGCAACAACCGTAAGTCAAACGCGAACTTGTGCAAGGCCAGCGCAATATTTGCCAAACCATTGACCACGTTAAAGTCCTGACGACGTGAGTATGTTTGGTGGGCAACCGTAAACGCTTTTAAGTCCAGCTTGTCCAAAACCCGCGCTTCCAGGTCACGGGCCGTCATCGAGTGGCCAGCCAGCAGCTGATTGTACGAGGCTGCCGTACCAACGGCCCCCTTAAGGCCTTTGCCCTGGAGGTTATCGCGGATAGTCCATAGGTTCTGATAGTCAGCGAGTAAGTCCTGTGCGGTAAACGCCAAGCGATAGCCAACGGTGGTCGGCTCTGCTGGTTGCAGGTGAGTGAACCCAATGCACACTGTGCCCGCGTGCGCCTCGATGCGATCAGCCAGCAGCCTCAACACATCGGACAGGGCCGCAATAACAAGGTCACAGGCTTCGCGAATGCGGATGACATCCGCGTTGTCCTCAATATCCATGCTGGTAGCCCCCAGATGAATCACACCACCGCCAACGCCGCACTGCTCTGCGTAGGTGCGCACCTCAGCCATGAGGTCGTGTTTCAATTCGGCTTCAAACTCATGCGCACGGGGAATGTCAACGTCATGCTGGTGAGCGCGCAGGTCATCAATTTGCGCCTGCGTCACAAGGCCCGCTTCGGACTGCGCCTCTGCTAGGGCAACCCACACCCGCCGCCATATGAGGCGCTGATGTTCCAATGACCACACCCGTCGCATAGCATCTGTGCCATAACGCCAGGTGTAGGGACTGAGATAGGTGCTGTGAGTGAAGGTTTCTGCCATGGGGGGTTCAGCCTTGTCGGTTAGGTCACACACCTGTGTAATATGACACAACAACCGAGTGGGGGCCAGCCCACATCATGAATAGATGTGGACTGCCTCGGTTTACGCGGCTTGCAAGCACCCCCTTCGAACCTAACGCCCCACGGGGCGTTTAGTTTCCGGCTCAGTTACAATCCGAAACACAGTAACTGCTTCGTCCTCGTCCATGTACACGGTAAAACTCATGCCTTTTGGGGTGAACCGACGGGCAATACCCCACACATAGCCGTAGGCAGCATAGGGTTCGTAGGGGGAGTTGAAGAGAACCTTTAGTTCTTTATCGCTTGTTCGCTCCAGACTCCATCCCTCATCTTTGGGAACGTTCTGGTGAATCATCTGATAAATGTCGTGCAACATCCCCAAGGCAGATTCAACCGTGTTAACCCCTTCAGGAAAGCCAATGGCATCAATCGACTTGATGCCGATGTCAACAAGGTCACCACTAAACAAGCCAGCTTCTTCCACAATGACGGCCTGCATGTCGCAAATGATAGACTGCGAGTAGAACTGTTGTGGGTCTACATCGCGGATGCCGTGCTTATCAATAAGGTATTCGAGCTTGCTGCCCGCCAAGACAGACAGGTACGGTATGATGACTTGCCCGTTGGCCAAAGCCTTAGCAGAAGCGGGTTGGAACCGAGTTGCAACGTACATTGATTTACCCTCACATTACATTAGGTTACTTGCCATGATTGCTATCAAATTAGCACTATGCACGTTACATTGCAATCAATTACACCCTGTGAGCGCATAAATTTACGTGGTTCATAGATGAGTGTTTTGTGAAGTGCCCATGTCCTGTTTGCGTAGCACTTCGTTTACACCACGTTAATGAGTACTCAGTCCATTTTTGATTCCATCTCTGCGTCGGGTGTGTCGGATTCAGCATCTGTACTGTCTTCAGCCGTCATGTCTAAGTGACCGTCCGCAGTAGCAGCATCTGTGTTTACCTCAGCAGCGCC
>CAWUJQ010000094.1:0-13857 GCA_963922445.1 uncultured bacterium | reverse complement strand
CAGCAGCAGCTACCCCCGCGCCCACGGGTGCCCTCACCGTTAAGCGTGGGATGCCGGGTAACGCAGAAGCCATCGCCAAATTCCTCACCAAACACAGTGGCAATGCAGTCAGCCGTATGGACGTGATGATGTCCTTCGGGCTAAAAAGCTACATGATCGCCGAGATGGGCGAGGGCAATGTGGTGGCTGTTTTGGGTTGGCAGGTGCTTAACCTGATTACCCGCGCCGATGAATTTTACATTGAGTCGAGTGTGCCCAAAGACAAAGTGATACAGTCACTGGTGACCGAGGTTGAGTCGGCCTCTGGCGAGTTGCAGAGCGAAGTCGCATTTATCTTCCTGCCTGCCGCCACCCCGGCAGATACGGTGAATACCTTCCGGGGCAATGGCTACGACATTACCGGGATGCGCGACATCAAAATTCCGGCATGGCGTGAAGCCGTCCAGGAAACGCTTTCAGCCACAAGTGGCTTACAAATCCTCATGAAGAAACTGCGCGAGGATCGCGTCCTCAAGCCGATCTAGGCACTGTTGGTATAATGGGGTGCGTTGTGCAACGCACCTCATTGGGCTGATTACTGCTCTCCCACTGGAGCTACTTCACCGACTGGCGCGACAGTTGGTACATCACCGGGCGTGCCTTGCGCGTCTACCCCTGGTGTGACGCCTACGACGGGAGCGCCACCACAGCCAGCTTGCGCGTTTTGCAGCTTGACCTGTGCATCGGCGGGTGGGGCGGCCAGCAACCCTACTCCCGCTTGATACTCCGCCAGCGCCTCGCAATAAAGTTCCTGCTCCATGAGTAAATCGCCCTGCGCAATGCGCAGTTCGTAGATGCGTGTGCGCACGTCCAAGAAGTTGGGGGCCAGTCCATACACTTCGGTGTAGGCCGTGATTGCCTGTTGGGGATTATTGTTTTCCAGGCTTTGTGCGTTCAGGTACAGCCCCGCAATGTAACGCTCGAAGTTCAGTTCGCCAATATCACCATATGCCTCCGCCTCATTTGCTTTGATGATGCCCACAGACAGGTTTGCCGGGTCACCAGAGCGCAGCAAGACGCTGGCCTGGGTGGTGAGCGCTTCTAGCATCATGTCTTGGACTTCATCTGGGCGGAATGTTTCATCTACGGCCATCACCGCGTCAAGCGTTTCGGCGGCTGCCTCGTAGTCGCCCGCTTGCATTTGGGCCTGAGCCTCAGCAAATAGCGCGTTGACATCGAAAACCGGGGCATTGGGGTCGTTGGTTGGCTGCGAGACGGTTGTGGCTGAAGGAACGTCTGTCGGCTGCGGGACGGTCGCGGTGGCTGTTGCCGTCGGTTGGGGGGTGGGCGTGATAGTCGGTTGTGTGTCGATTGCAAGTTGTGTGCCGGTTGCAATCAGGTCTGGCAGGGCAGCGGGAGGTGGCGTAATCTCGCCAAACCAGTCGATGTAGCCCTCAATGTAGGCGACGTTGCCTTCTGCAATGCGGGTGGGAATCGCTTCGGTGAGGGCAAAATCTAGCGTGGCCTGAACCTCAACAGCCGCCAGCACATCCGCTTCATTTTGCCCCACAAAATAACCGGAAAGCCCCGCAACGATGACGATCATCAGGCTAAAGGCGGTCGCGGCCATTGTCAAAAGGCCCCATGCCATGCATCCCGGCCCACTGGTGGCAGCGGCGGTTGCCACGGGTTGCGTGTCATGTGGGTTGAATGGCGAGTGCGGCTGGGTATCTTCGAGCGTGGGCATGGCTGCTCCCGGAACGTTAGCGACAAATTTGCCGCGTCATTATAGCGGAGCCATTTGCTTTGAATAGACGGGGAACGCGTCGTTCACACATCAGCAGCGCAGCGCGGTAGGCCAATGTGCCTAATGGATTTCCCTAGCCAATCTACTATACTGACGGCAGCAGGTGATACAGTGTCCGTAACAAACCAGGGGTCAACCACGAACATGGCGAAGATACTTATCATTGACGACGAAGAATTGACGCTGGAAATGCTATCGACGTTTCTTCAGCTTTCTGGTCATGAGCCTCTGGGAGCGATTGACAGCTACCAGGGTTGGAGCGTGTTAGACCAGGAGTTGCCTGAGGTGATATTGCTCGATATCCAGTTGCCCGATAAAAACGGCTTAACCATGTGTCGTGAACTGCGGCAGCGGCCCGAAACGGCGCAACTGCCGATCATTATGATCTCGGCACATGCTCCGCCGCTCATTGATGAGGCAATGGAAGCTGGCGCGACGGGCTACCTGGCCAAGCCGATTGACCTGCAAACGCTGCGCACTGCCCTGGACGAAGTTGTTGAGATTTAGCCGGATACCTGATCGACCACGCTTTGTGTTGCCTCTTCTGCGGTTAACTCACCCGCAATAACCGAGACGAGTGCGGTTTGCATGGCACGGGCGACTGCGCCATTGGCCGCATTGGTGGGCGGCAGGTCAGGGTTTGCCAGTAACTCCGAAATGAAGGCCAGGTATTCCCCGTCGTAGGCTTGGCGAACGGCGCTTTGCTGTGACGGAATCATGTAAAGGGAGCGTACATACGCCGCCTGTCGGTCTGTTTCCATCATCCAGTCCAAAAAGTCAGCCACAACCACCTGCCGACTGGGGTCTGTTGTAGACATCACCCACATCCAACTGTTTAGCGCTGTAAGTGCCTCGCCAGACGCTGTAGGAATAAACCCTACGGGAAGGTCATCGCCTGTGTCCAACAGTTCCAGGTAAAGCTGAGAACTGACCACGGCTGTTGTGTAGTCGCCACTGGCAAGCAGCGGTCTGTACTCTAAGGAGCGGCTGTAGTCCAAGACTGTGTCGGTAATGAGTTCATCTGAGAGTGCGTCTTCGTAAAACTGCAACGTCTGGAGTAGGGCTGCCTCGTTCAGTTCCAAAGCTCCACCTGCGCTCACCGTTCCCCCAGCGGCAACGTATTGCACCAGGAAGACCGTACTCAGGCTGTTGTCGCGTTGGGCAGGGAACAACAAGGGGATTTCAGCTTCAAGATAGGCGCTTAGGCGTGGGGTTAACGCGGGTGTTTCCTCTGGATTGTAGATGACGTGTTCCACTTCCAGCGAATAGGGCAGGCCGTAAAGCTGACCGTCGTGCTGCCCCAATTGCAGGGCCGCCGGGTACAGATTGCCAACGGTGGTCGATGAGACGATACCCTCCAACGGTATAATCGCTTCAGCCTGGGCTGCCGTTAGCAGGTCTTCTCGCCGCATGAGTGTTAAGTCTGGCACCACGTTGGGCGCGACTTCGCGCGCGCTACGCAAGGTTTGCAGGATGCCCCCGGCATCGCGCACGCGTTTACGGCGCACTTCCACAGGCACACCATTCTCGCTGGTGGCAAACGCTGCGATTTGCTCGTTGAGGACGTTGGTTACGTCTTCACCGCTTGTTGTTGGCATCAGCACGTCTGGAATCCACAGGGTAAGGCTCTGGGCTTCTTCGGGGGTGGCTTCCACGGTGGGGATGGTGGTTGGGGTCACAATCTCCGTGGCTTCTTGCGTGGGTGTTGCGGCGGCGTCCTCTGTTGGTGTGGGTTCGCCCTGGAACTGCGAACAGCCACACAGCACCCCGAATACAATTAGCCAATATTGATACCTGGAACCCATCGTCGTCCGTCCCTGCGTTTGCCTGTGTACTTGGCGCATTATAGCACTGCTCATCACCGTAGCATCCCCCCCAGCATTTGTTAGAATGACGCGCATATTCGCACAATGGACTTTTACCGGGACGACCCACCCATGCGCCTGCTCATGCTCAACAACGAATACCCCCCCATTGGGGGCGGCACCGCCACGGCCAACTATTACGTCATCCGTGAGTTTGCGGCGCGTGGCATGAATGTTGATCTTGTAACGTCATCGCCAACAACAAACCAATACGAAATTGAAGCGCTCAGCCCGAAGGCGCGGGTATTCCGCATCCCGATTAACAATCAGAACCCGCATTACCAAAGCGAGCGCGAACTGCTGACGTACATCTATCGTGGCTTTTGGTTTGTGCGCACGCTGTACCGGGGCGACGAACCCAAATACGACCTTTGCCATGCATGGAGCGGGTTACCGGGCGGGGCGCTGGCGCTGCTGCTCCGTTGGAAGCGGCGCTTGCCCTATGTGGTTGGGCTGCGTGGCAGCGACGTGCCCGGATACGATGTGCGTTATACCTGGTTGTACCCCTTCCTTAAGCCGCCATTGGCCGCAATCTGGGGCGGGGCCAGTGCGATTACGTCTAACAGCTACGAACTGCGCAACCTTGCCCACCGCTTTCGGCCAGATGAACACATCGAAGTCATCCCCAATGGGGTTGATCTAGATCGCTTTTCGGTCACGGAACTGCGCGACAAAGGCGACGACGCAACGTTTAACATCCTGTGTGTGGCGCGCCTTGTAGAGCGCAAAGGCATCAGCGACCTGCTAGATGCGGTCAAGTTTATCCGGCAGCGGCGTGGTAACTTCAAGATGATATTCGTCGGGCGTGGTGACAAAGAACGCGAGATGCGTGCCAAAGCCGAAGCCGAGGGCTTGTCGCCGTGGGTGGACTTCCGGGGGCATTTGCTGCACTTTGATGTGCCAGCGGTGTACAACGAGGCCGATGTCTTTGTGCTGCCGTCGTTCAACGAGGGGATGTCGAATGCGGTGCTAGAGGCGATGGCCAGTGGCCTACCCATCGTCACCACTTACACAGGCGGCACAGCCGAGATGCTGCGGGGCAATGGCATTATCGTCCCGATGAAGTCGCCCGATGCCATCGCCAAAGCCATTCTCGAAATATGGGATAATTACGAGCTGCGGCGGTCGCTCGGCGCGCGTTCCCGCGCCATCGCAGAGTCGCTCACGTGGGAGCGCGTGGCCGATGATTACCTCGACCTGTATGAGCGCACCCTCACCGCAGTGGGGGCCGGGGACAAATTGCAAGCCATGTTGGGGTAGATTGGTTTGTTCACAGCGTGGTTTGAGCAAAATGACGGACGGGCTTGACGTTGACTAAAAAAACCGCCCAGCGATCCTGAGCAGCTTTGGGAATACGGGTAGAAAATCAGCAAGTGACTCATACTTGCCGCTCTCACTTTCCCTGAGATAGCGATTTAGAACATCTATCGCCGCTGGCAGAATTTTGATGTTGTTTATTTTCGTTTGTTCTTTGACGAACGCTTTAGCCTCGCGTGGGTCAAGTTGCTCCAGGTAAATAGCCATAGCCGCTGTGACGAAAATCGTCACGAACTGTTCACCCCAGGTGGGGTACAGCGCCTTAAATTGGTCGCTAACCGGGAGTTCGCTCTTGGCCGCTTCTACGGCTGCCGCTTGATTGGTGCGCAAATAGCTCAGCAAGATCATGCGTGTGTACTGCGTTAGTGTGACGCGGTGCAGATAGGGTTTGTCCTCATCGAACGGCCAGGGCGGGCTGTCTCCCCAGGCAAGGCGCGGCGGGCAAATGGCAACAAGCTCTTTATTCCCCACCCGGATGCCAATTTCACGGTCGGCTGGCAGCGAGATGTTGGGGATAAAAATTAGGTTCTCCTCAATTGGGCCGACAAACTGCGCCAGGAACGCCTTAAATTGCACGTCGTTTAGCATCCGCGTGGACTGATCGAGGGCGCTGTCCCACAAGGGGCCTTCTTTTTCCCACCAGTTAGCAAGATTCGTCTTCTCGTAGAAATCTACCAGTTGCAGGTTCCAATTGGCGGGTACCCACTTTGGCAAGGCATCAATTTGCATCGCGGGCCAGGGCAAATGCGCGATGAGCGTAAACAGTGCTTCCAGGGGGGCACCGCCGTCTAACATGCCCTGGGTACTCTTGACGACATCATGATTGTTGAAGTCGCGCAAGTAGCGCACGGTGGCGCGCGCGTGGGCGTGGGAGCCGTGTGGGTGACGTGCTTGTGCTTTGGCCGGGAAATCCGTCGCGGCAAGCACAGCAGACATCAGCCGATAGGAATCGTCAATACGGGTTGTAACATCGGTCATGCTGATCGTGTCCAGAATTGTGCGGGATGAGGCAGAAGTTTGACACACCACACAGACGAGCGAATGGCTAGGGTTACTATACTGCCATCAACCCAATCCGGCAACTCTACAGCAGATGAATGCGCAACTTAACAGGCACATGTCGCGTGGATTTGTGCGGCGGCCTCTTGTGTGATCCAACCGTTTTCCGCAGCGTGTTGGGCCGCCGCCGCTGTGTCTTCAACGAGCAGCATCTCGACGCCGAGTTCCCTGACCTGCTGGGCGATCATTTGGGTTGCCCGCGCACGGTCGGGGCGTTGTACGTCTCGGATGTAGACGGCTTGTATGCGGTTGGGGTAACGCTGCACGACCTCGCGATAGATGATGGGGTCTTTTTGGCCGCTATCGCCAATAAGGATGAAGGGTAAGTCCTGGTAGAGGTCTATCAGTTTCAGGATGTAGTTCAGCTTGTGATCGAGATGATCGGGTGCGCTGCGCCCATTGGAACTGAGACCGATGTTGCGCAGGTAAATTGGCCCCAGCGGTATGCTGCGGATTCGGTAGAAGTCCACAATCATGTCATACAGGTTCCAGGGGCTGCTAGACACGTAAAAAATAGGATTAAAGGTGTTTTGCGTACCCTGGCGCAGGGCCTGATAAAACTCCGGTACGCCGTCGAAGGGGAGGCGGGTATGGGCGTTGTAGAAGATGGTATTGCTCAGCATCTTAAAAACATTCAGGACGTCCGTTTGCACGATGGTATCGTCCAGGTCACTCACCACGGCGAACTGTGCGTTGGCTGCCGGGATGGCGACCTGCCCTTGAGCGACCACTGACTGCGTGTCTAGCCCATCGATTGGTGTGTCAACCACTTGCAACATCAAATGCTGCCAGTTTTCATCCGTTAGGGCACCTTGCGGGTCAATTTCCACAACAAAAAAGCCCTCATCATCGCATGTGACCTCTTCAATGCGGTGGCCGATGGTAGCCCGCACACGCGCATTGGGGATTTCGCTGCTGTCGAAACGGCGGTAGGTATTTTTTAAGTTTGTCCAGCGGGTATCTGCTGCGCTGGGCGGCTGAATGTTCGCGTCAAACAGGACGCGCCCGCGTAACAGCAGTTTGTCTCGATTGGTATGACCGATGTAGGGTTGAATGATGGGCGCACGCCGTGACCCAAACTGCGAACGGAACGCCACCCGCAGGGCGTCAAACGAACTTTCTAATGATGAAAGGCTCTTACTGAGAGCCAATTGCCAACTGGACGTCATAATAAATTTATTGCTCCGGGCTGCTCAACTTCCCTTCGACTTACCTACAGTATAGTCATTTTTCGTTAAACGTGTGTTATTTAGCCGCCAGCAACGCCATTGTCCGGTACAGCCAGCGGCACATAGTCGCCTTCCCACCACTCCGGGAAGGGGGCAATCTCTGGTGCGTTGAAATAGTGATCCATGATGCGGCGCACCATCGGGGCCGCTACTTCTGACCCTTCACGAGAGCGCTCCCCCATCGCAACGACAGCGATCTGCGGGTTGTCCGCCGGGGCATAGGCTACAAACCATGCCTGCGGGTAGGTGGTCGTCTGGGCAGTACCCGTCTTGCCACACGCACGATAGGGTGGATAGACCACATTGCCATCGAAAACACCAAAGGCCGTGCCTTTGTCCGGGTCGCTAATCACATCGCACATGCCACGCTGCACAGTGGCAAGCGCTTCTGGCGTTAGGTCAAGCGTCCCCACAACAGTCGGTTCGCCCACGCTTTGGCCGCCCACACGGTCAACAACATACGGTTGGTAGAGCGTACCGCCATTGGCTACCGCCGCCACCATCTGGGCGATTTGCAAGATGGTCACCTGGGTGTCTCCTTGACCGATGGAGTTGTTGATCGCTTCATCAACGCTTTCTGGGACGGGTAGGGCACTTTGGGCTTCTTGATAGACCCCGATCCCGGTGGTATCGCCCAGGCCCATCATCTGGGAGTATTCCACGAGTGTTCGCGGGTTGCGTTCCAGGTAGAGCTTTGCCCCAAACTCGTAGTAGAACGGGTCACAAGACGAGGTGAGTGCGCTAGCTGGGCTTACAAAGCCGGTCGCCTCCAGGCCATCTGTAAAGCGCCAGTCCAGGCGCGGGGAGGAGGCATCACCATATTCTGTGCGGCCATCCCAGGTGAGGCCACAGAAGAACGTACCGTCATTAGGGTCCATCAAGCCTTCGTTGACCACTGCCGCTGTCGTCACAATTTTGTAAACCGACCCCGGCGAGTAACGCTGCTGGGTGACGCGGTTGGGGATGTTGGCTGTGATTTCGGCCAGACGCAGACCGCGGTCAGGTGCGAAGCTGTCTGGATTAAACAGGCCGGGCTGAAAGGTTGGGTAGCTTACCAGGGACAAGATCGCGCCTGTGTTCACGTCGATGACGACGGCCCCCCCGCCTGGAGAAATATCGGGGCGGCCCCAGTTGTTGATGGCGTAGTTGTAGGCCCAGGCCACCGCCCGTGCCGATTCGATTTGCAGGTCACGATCAACTGTGGTGTATACAGACTGCGGCGGTGTGCCTTCTGTGCGTCCGAGTTCCTTGAGGATGACGCCACCGGGTTCAACCACGCGTAGCACACGCGGCGGGCGACCGGCCAGCGCGTTTTGGAACGCAAACTCAATCCCGGCCAGCCCAACGAGGTCATTTTCGCTGTAGCCGCGATTGATCCACTGGGCGCGGCTTTCTTCTGGCACAGGTGCGATGTACCCGGTCACGTGGACGGCTGCGCCCTGGCCGTAGTATTTGCGCGTTTGTCGGGGGAGGATCGTCCCAGCTTCACGGGTAGTGCCGCATACCTCGGTCAACTGCTCACGAAACTCGATTTCGGTCTCTTCGTCAATTTCGCCCACGTAGAAGTTTGCGTCTGCAAGGTAGCTTTGAAACAGGTTATTGAGGTTTGTCGTGCGCGTGTACAGCAAGTCAGCGAGCAAGCGCTGGCAGTCTGCAACGCCGTTCATGGCTTGCTTGCGCACCCATATCGCAGACACGGTTCCGTTCTGCTCTACCAACGGCTGGCCGTTGCGGTCATAGATGTTGGCACGGTTGGTTAGCTCACTGTCTACGCGCACTGTGGAATCTGCCGTGTAACCCTCAAAGATGTCCATCGTCGTCCACGCCACGCGCCACTGGCCGCTGTCTTGAACCACCCGGATCGTGCGGTCACTATCCGTGATTTCGCCAAACAGCGAGGTCGTCAACGTCACGTCGTATTTCGCCATTGCAGATTGACCCTGCTCATGAATGTCGTGCAGCACAAAGCTGACGCCCTCCATGCCGATGCTTTCGCCCACAGACTGGTAGTAGCGCGCAAACGCCTCTCGCGAGTAGATTTGCTGGCTGCGCACGCTAATGCTGCCGTACATGGCGTCCAGGTCTTGTGCGTCCCACGCCGTCAAAAAGCGTTCGACGGCTGAGCGCGGCGAGTTGCCCAGGGAGACACTGCCGCCGCTGGTCTGTTGTGGGTTGAATTGCTCAACGGCACTGCACGCACTCAGCAGCAGCGCAACGGTGATTGTCAAAATCAGCTTGATGGGTGACATCGCAAGCTCCAGCCGTCTACAAACATCTTGAAGGCAAATCATAGGAGCGGTGCCCGCTTCTGTCCACTGCTTTCGCTGACGTTTACCCTACGCTGCGGCCTTTACACGGCCAAAGCGGTTGACGGCGATAACCCCCAGAATAATCAGCAAGCCGCCCACAAACGACGGTGGGCCGGGTACCTCGCCCAGGCGCAGCCACGCAATGAATGTTGCCAGCAGCGGAATCATATACAGGAAACTGCCCGCGATGGACGCGGGAACCTTCGATAGCACATACGACCAGCACATATAGCCAATCGCACCGGGGAAAATGCCCAGGTAGATCACAGCAACCGTGCCACTTGTGGTTGCGGTTTGCATCTCCTGCCACAACCCCGGCAAGTAAATCAGCATCAGCGCGGTGCCCGTCCAAATGGCATAGGTGGTGGTTCGCAGCACACCATATTTGCTCAGGTAACGCTTGAGCGTGGTGGCATAGCCCGCACCCGCGAGGGCGGCCAGCAGCACCAACAACGCATACACATTGATGCCAATGCCCGCTTCCCCAATTAAGCTGATGACCCCCACCCCGATCAAGCTAAGCGCGATACCCGCCCAGCCAATCCAGGTCAGGCGCTCACGGTTGAACAGCATCGCCAACAGCGCGATAAAAACGGGGGCTGAAGCGATCAAAAAGCTGGCGACCCCAGGTAATACCTGCTGCTGCCCCGCATTGAGGGCGATATTGTAGAGCGTGAAGCCAAAAAACCCGACGACGGTTAAGCCAGGGAGGTCACGCCAATCGGGTAAGGGGGTGCGCCGGAAAAGCATGTACAGGGCCAACAGCACGGAGGCCGTCAGGTAGCGCAGCAGGGCCACGCTGTAGGGCGAATAGCCACCTTTTAGCGCTACGCTGATTTCGGGAAAGGCAGACGCCCACAGAAGCAGCGTTACGGCTGCCGCAAACCAGCTTAAGGCCGTGATTGGACTGCTGGTTTTGTCTTGCGCGTCGCTATTTGTCGGCAACGGGCGCGTGGAGTCGGTTTTGGTGAGGTTCATGGTGTCCTTCGCATTGTGAAGCATAGCCAATACGGTTATTCTAAGCGGCGGGCGCAATGGACTATATAGCCGCCCACATTGGTGCCAACCAGCAAGAGAATTAGATGCCTACACCGTTTAGCCATATGCGGGCTGCCATTGACCTGCTTCACCACGAATCCATCCCCGCAGACATACACACCGCGCTGGTGTCTTCGTATCCGGCCTACGTGCTGGGCAGCGTTGCGCCAGACGCCCGCGTTGATGCCCCTGACCCACGCGCCGCAACCCACTTTTACGCCTACCAGCAGCCTATGGAAAAGCATCCCTGGCTCATTATGCTTGACGAGTACCCGCAGCTTACGCGCTCACAAAGCGAGGCTCACCGGGCGTTTTTGGCCGGGTACGTCGCGCATTTGGCGATGGACGAGATTTGGACGTTGCAAATGCTAGACCCCTACTTCGCCAAAGGCAACTGGGGTGAGGACAAAAAATATCGCTTTTTTGTGCTGCACCTGCTGCTGACCGATATGGACATCCGTGAATTGCCAGCGCTGCCCGCAGGCACGCACACTGCGCTGCGACAAGCCACCCCCGACGATTGGCTACCGTTTATGCCGCAATCCATCCTCACAGACTGGCAGAACCTCATCTACGAGCAGATCAAACCCGACGGGATTAGCCAGACCACAGAGATTTTTGGCCAGCGCATCAACCGCAGCGCGGACGAAATCGATCGGCTGGTTCACGATGAGGCGTGGATGCAGCGTGAACTGTGGCAGCACGTTACGCGGAAGACGCTGGCAAGCATCGAAGCAGAGATGGCACGCCACGCCAGCGCCTCGCTGGTGCGGTATATGCGTGAGTTCAATGGACTGGTGAACGTATCCCGCTGACGGGGGCCACCGTGCTATACTGGCGCATCAATTGCTAACCCAACAGATTAGAGACAACCACGATATGCCAACCACGATCAACGTCAAAGACATTGCCCAGTACGACGGCCAGGAAGTTACGCTGCGTGGCTGGGTGTACAACAAAACTGGCAAAGGCAAATTGCACTTCGTCCAACTGCGCGACGGCACAGGGATTGTGCAGTGTATTGCGTTTAAGAAAGAGATGCCCGAAGACGACTTCGAGGCCGTGAAGGGACTCACGCAGGAATCTTCTATTGTGATTCACGGCAGCGTGCGTGCAGATGAACGCGCCCCTGGTATTCCCGGTGGTTTTGAGGTGGGCATTAGCAGCATCGAAGTGGTGCAAACCACCCAGGACTACCCCATTACGCCAAAAGAACACGGCGTTGAGTTCCTGATGGACAACCGCCATCTGTGGCTGCGCAGCCAGCGGCAGTGGGCTATTCTGCGCATTCGGGCAACGATTATCAACGCGATGCGCAACTGGCTGGACGATCAGGGCTATTTGCTGGTGGATACGCCCATTATCACGCCAGCAGCCGGTGAGGAAACCACGACCCTGTTCGAGATTGACTACTTTGGTGAGCAGGCGTACCTATCGCAGACGGGGCAGCTTTACAACGAGGCTAACATGATGGCCTTCGGCAAGGTCTACTGCTTCGGGCCGACCTTCCGTGCAGAAAAGAGCAAAACCCGCCGCCACCTGATGGAGTTCTGGATGTTGGAACCCGAAGCGGCGTTCATGACGTTGGAAGAGTTGATGGACACGCAAGAAGCGTTTATCGCGCATGTGGTGCAGGTGATACTAGAAAAGCACCGCCCCGAACTGGACATCCTGGAGCGCGACATCAGCCGCATGGAAGCCATCACCGCGCCGTTTGAGCGAATTAGCTATGACGATGCCGTTGAGCGCTTGCAAAAGCTGGTTGAGACGACTGACGACGCCGAACAAAAAGAATTGCTCAAAATCGAGTGGGGCGAGGACTTCGGCAGTCCGCACGAAACCGCCATCGCTGAGATGTTTGACAAGCCCGTGTTCGTCTATCACTACCCAACGGCGATTAAAGCGTTCTACATGCCGCCCGTTGAGGGCCGCCCGGAGGTATGCCGCAGCGTGGACCTGCTTGCACCTGAAGGCTATGGTGAAATTACGGGTGGTAGTGAGCGCATCTGGCAGTCAGAACTCATCGAAGAGCGCATTGGTGAAATTGGCATCCCGCGTGAGGCGTATGCCTGGTACCTGCAACTCCGGCAGATGGGCAGCATCCCACACGCGGGCTTTGGCATGGGCCTGGAGCGTACCGTAGCATGGTTATGTGGCCTGCCTCACGTCCGCGAAACCATTCCCTATGCGCGTATGCTCAACCGCAATTACCCGTAGAGGTGCATCATGGGCAAAATTATTGTTTTAGGCAGCATCAACATGGACGTGGTGGTTACAGCGCCGCGTCACCCGGAATTAGGCGAGACGATTTTTGGGGATGAATTGCATTTCATTCCCGGCGGCAAGGGGTCGAATCAGGCGGTGGCAGCGGGCCGATTAGGTGGCAACGTACAGTTGATCGGGCGGCTTGGCGAAGATGCCTTTGGGGGCGATTTGCAGACCTTTCTCAATGATGAATCGCTTGACCTGACTTACTTAGCAACAGTCGCGGACGCGCCTACAGGCACGGCACTGATTACGGTCAACAGCGGTTCGGAAAACACCATTGTCGTGATTTCCGGGGCCAACCAGCGCATCACGGTTGAAGATGTGGCGGATGTGGCTGTTGGCCCTGAGGATGTTGTTGTATCACAATTTGAAGTGCCTCAGCCCACGCTCAAGGCGCTGTTTGACCGGGCACAGATGGTCGGCGCGAAGACCGTGTTGAACCCGGCCCCGGCTTCTGAGTTTGCTGATGGCCTGCTGCCCCTGATTGACTACCTCATCGTGAATGAGACCGAACTCGCGTACCTATCTGCCAAACCATTGACGGACGACGAAGCGCAGCTAACCGAACAAGCACGGTCACTGCGGCATGGGCCACAGCAGACGATTATCGTCACGTTGGGGGCGGCGGGGGTACTGTGCATCGCTGCTGACGAGGTGCTGCGCGTGGCGGGGCGGCAGGTCAAAGCGGTGGATACAACAGGGGCCGGGGACTGCTTTGTGGGCGCGTTTGGGGTGGCACTCAGTGAAGGGCAGCCGCTACAGGCCGCCCTTGAATTCGCTAATCTGGCCGCGTCCGTGAGTGTGCAAAAGCTCGGCGCGGCGGTGTCGCTGCCCTATCGCCGCGAGATAGACGCGCACAACTAAACACACCTCACTACTTAATAGGGGCGAGGCATGCCTCGCCCACTTTCTTTAATCGCCCGGTGCCGGTTCCAGCTTTGCCGGAGCCGCCGCTTCGGGTGCGGTATCCTTGAGGCGGAGCATAT
>CAWUJQ010000093.1:0-13931 GCA_963922445.1 uncultured bacterium | reverse complement strand
CATCAACACCATGTTGGTGATGGTGCGGCGTCGCACGATTGAAATTGCGACGCTCAAGACGTTTGGGGTACAGGGCAGGCAAATCGCCAGCTTGTTCATCTGGGAGGCGCTGCTGCTTGGGCTGGTGGGCAGTATCGTGGGCATCATTATTGGCACGCTGCTGGGCGGGTTTGTTAACCAGTTTGGTGAACAGTTCCTTCAGCAGTCGTTATCGTGGCGCTTTTACCCGCAGTCCGCGATTTACGGACTAGTACTAGGCCTGTCTGTGACGGTGGTGTTTGGCGTGCTGCCTATCCTAACTGCTGTGCAGGTGCGTCCGGCAGCGGTGCTGCGCCCGAACGAAGGGCACTTCCCGACGGTCGGTATATTGCAGTCGATTGGAGTTTTGTTCCTCATCGTGCTGGCCATCGGCACGATGGTGGGCAGCATCCTGGGGGGTGAGTTTACCGAGCGCCTGTGGGGGGACTATCTGCTGGGTTTTGGCGGGACGATTGCAGCGCTGATCTTGATTGGCGTGTTTTTAGTAATCCTGTGGGTGGTCGTCTGGCTGGTAAGCCGCCTGCCCGCGTTTGGGCTGGTCGACCTGAAGCTGGCCCTGCGAAACATGACCAGCCGTCGCTGGCGCACGGCTACAACCCTACTGGCGCTGTTGGCGGGTATGTACGCGCTCAGCAGCATTACGTTTGTCAGTCAGAGCGTGCGTGATGTCATTCGCTTTAGTTTTTCCGACGGGTTAGGGGGCAATGTGTTGGTATTCCCGCTGACGACTGTCTTCCTATCACCTGACCTGGCAGAGCCGATCATCAATCAGCGAGTGGATAATCTGGAAGGGGTGAACTCGCGCACACGCAGCGACTTTTACACGTTTGAGGCGCTAGAACTCGACGGCGAACCCATCGAAGCGGAGGTGTTTACTTTTACCGACCAAGCAGGTGAGGAACAGTCTTTCACGGAGAGTACGTTTTTTACACTGGCGCGCCGCTCAACCAATCCCAATCTGAGCAGCGGGAGCATTGAGGCTGGGCGCGACCTCACGCCAGATGACGCAGGAGCAAACGTTATTGTCATTCGTGAAGACGCGATTGCAGAAGGTGCAGTCGCGCTCAACGTTGGCCAAACGCTCACGGTCGAATTAAGTGGCTTTGGTGGCGGAAGCAGTGGCGGCGATACCTATGAACTAGAAATTGTGGGTCTGATTGCGGGTGGTGCCGACTTTGGCAGCTTTGGGCAGGCCTTTATCCCGATGGGCGCGATAGATGAGCGTCCGGGCGGGAGCATCACCACTGTTGACGTTGCTGATGAGTACTTGAACGAGGCATTGGTCGAACTCAATGCGCTGCCAACGGTGCTTGTGCTTGATATTTCGTACATTGACGACTTGATCCAACGGCTGATTGACCAGTTCAGTGCGTTGCCGACGGTCGTTGGCTTGCTGGCGCTGCTGGCAGCAGCGGCGATTATGGCGAATACAGTGCTGCTGGCCACGCTGGAACGGCGTAAGCAGATCGGCGTACTCAAGGCAATTGGGTTGAAGGGCTGGCGTGTGTTGGGCGTGCTGCTGCTGGAAAACACGATCATCGCGTTGCTAGGGGCGGGCATTGGCATTGGCTTGAGTGCGTTTAACTCGTCCATTTTGTCGTGGATTGGACTGGGGCAAGCGGTACCGATCCCACCGAATGCAGCGCCTGTTGCCATTGGGTTGACGGCGGCGGCAGTCGCGATTGCATGGTTTGCGACGATTGCCAGCGCAGGCGTGATTACGCGGGAGAGCGTGACAACGGTGCTGCGGTATGATTAGGCAAACGCGAACGGAGGCCGCAGCATGACAAATCGCACAGTTGTTGTAATCACAGGCGCGCCAGCATGGGCAAACGATGTGCAATCCTTACTCCAGGCAGATTACACGATCAAACACTACCCGCAACGAGAGCGCTACGTCTTCCGGTTGACGGATGACCGGGCAGCCATGATTCTGGTGGATGGTACCGGCGATGACTGGCTTTTTTGGGCAGCTACACTCAAGTCCAGTCCGGCTACGCGCCGCATACCCGTTGTCTTTGCGTCGGATGACCTCGTGACGCAGGCAGAAGCGCTCAAAAGCGGCGCAGATGTTGCCCTGACGCCTGCTGAACTGCTTGAGCAACTGCCAGCGCTCATTGAAGAACACGCTTACACACCTGACCCGACTCAGCAAGAGCAGCTCACCAGCGAGTGCGACGAACCCTTGCCACCACTGGCCGTTCAGGGGGTGGAGAAGTTCAACAACCGTGAGTTCTACCCACAGCATGATCTGTTTGAGGAGCAGTGGGTAGAAACCGACGGGCCAGTGCGTGACCTGTACCGGGCGGTATTGCAGGTGGGGGTGGCCTACTACCAGATTGAGCGCGGCAACCATCGCGGGGCGCTAAAGATGCTGCTGCGGGCTACACAGTGGTTGGAAGTGTTGCCTGATGTGTGTCAGACGATCAACGTGGGGCAGCTTCGCCAGGATGCCTACGCAGTGCGGGCCGAGTTGGAGCGCATGAACCCGGACGACATCAACCAGTTTGACCGGACGCTGCTGCGGCCTGTGCAGCGCGTGCTGGAATAACGCTGTTCAAAGCGAGATAGCCCTGCCAGAATAGCCGCGATTGAGTCACAACCTGGGTATACCTACCGATGCAGCAACCGTCCGAAACGCCCGTGAACACCCCTTATGCGCCGCCCCCCTGGAAGCTGACCGGGCGGGGTTGGGTGCTGCTCTACCGCTTTGACGCGGACTTTGTGCAGCAAGTCGGGCAGGTGGCACCTTACGCCGATGGCGACTTCAAAGGCGGCGTTGGCGCGGTCATGCTGTTGGACTATCACACATCGCCGGTCGGGCCATACCAGGAACTGCTGTTTATCCCTGGTGTATTTGGTCACGGGCGCGGACGCTACCACACGGTGACGACCATATACGTTAGCACGCAGGTTAGCGTTGAAAACGGGCGTGACAACTGGGGTGTGCCCAAGCAACTCGCCAGCTTTAACATCACCCAGCATGATGAGCGCACCACGCAATTTACCGCTGCCCAAGACGATAATATCTTCTTTGATGCGACGCTGGAATCGGGCCTTGTGCGCTTCCCAGTCAATACCGCCTTTGTACCCAAGCCGATGTCACCCAAGCTGCTCCAACAGCACCCTGACGGGCACCTGCTCGTCACAGCGCCGTATGCAGCGGGTGTGATTGGGCCTGTCGGTACGCTCAAATCAATAGCTGCGGACGGCGTCGCCTTCCCCGATGTGAGCAGCCAGACCCCGATTGGCATTGTGGAATGGGTGAGCCTGCGCCTGACGTTCCCGTCACCGAGGACGGTTGCATGACCGCACCGCGCACGCTCATCATTGTGCCTTGCCTCAACGAGAGCGGCAGCATTGCGCGGGTGATTGCCGCCGTGCGCCAGCACGTCCCGTATGCGGCTATTGCCGTCATTAACGACGGCAGCACCGACAATACAGGCGAGATTGCTCGTGAAGCCGGGGCCATTGTACTGGACATGCCCTACAACGTGGGGATTGGTGCTGCCGTGCAAACGGGGTTCAAGTATGCGGCGGCCAATGGCTTCGATGTGGCCGTGCAAACAGACGGTGATGGCCAGCATCCGCCGTCAGAAATACCGACGCTGATTGATAACCTGCTGACGAGTGACGCTGACGTGATGATTGGGTCCCGTTTCATCGAGGATCGCGGCTATCGCCAGGGGACGGCGCGCCGCTTTGGTGGGCTAATTCTGTCGCAGGTACTTCGGTGGGCAACCGGGCTGCACATTACCGATTCAACATCCGGCTTTCGCGCATCGGGTAGGCGCGCAATTGAACTGTGTGCGCGTGTATACCCGCACGACTACCCCGAACCTGAAGCAATTATCATCTTGCACCGTGCCGGACTCAAAGTGTGCGAAATTCCGATAACGATGAAGCATCGTGAAACGGGGCGCTCGTCCATTACACCGCTGCGCAGCGCCTACTACATGACGAAGGTCGTGCTGGCCATTCTGATTAACTTGCTGCGTGCCCCTGCCATCGCCAAACCATGACGGGCCGACTCCGGCAGTTGCTGCAACGCAAATTCGTTAAAGACACCATCACGCTGCAAATTGGCAAGGTCGGCGTACTGGCCTTAAGCCTAATCGGATCCGTCATTGTCCCGGTGCTGCTGCGGCCTGAGCGCTATGGCGTGTGGCAGTTGGGTTTATCGCTGTACGGGGTGTGGAAGGTCCTTAACCTGACGGGGTTAATCCCCAGTACGCAGACGCGGTTGGCCGCTGCGGTAGGTGCCGGAGACGCGGTTCAACTGCAAAACTGGATGAGTTTGTTTTTCAAGGTGACGCTGCTTTACTGCGCCGCCAGCACGGGGCTGCTGCTGTTAGCGAGGCCGTGGTTAGCGAATGCCTTCTATGGTGGTGACGCCACGTTTGTAAATTTGGCGCTGCTGCTCTCGCTCACGCAGCCAAGTGAGCTGTTGTACAGCTTATTTATCATCACGTTTAGCAGCCGCCGCCAGATGCGCTACGTCGCCATGCTCCAAAACCTGAATCAGCTTGTGCTGGTCACGACGACAATAGTTGCGGTACTCATCAGCCCAACGGCCTATGCCATTGCCCTCTCGCGATTAGTCTACTCCGCCGTGACGCTTGTACTGGTCGTGGTTGTCTATCAGCGGAGCCGCCATCACACTGACATCACCTACCCGGCGCTGACAACGGTGCTGCGTGGCATGGTGACTGCATCGGGTAGCGATTACTGGCGGTTTGGCATCGCGAACGCGCTGGACAAAAACACAGCCAACTTGTACCGGCTGCTGCCAATACAGATTACGGGTGTTGTGGCGGGGCCGCAGGCGGCAGGTTACGTTGGGCTGGCCCTGAACGCGATCACGCAGCAGACGTTTTTTACGTCGGCTATCCTGGACAATATGCAGGCGGTTGTGCCGCAGGCGGTTGGGCGGCGCGATTATGCTGGCCTGTGGAGGCGCTTTCGGCAGGTGATGCTGGTGTTAGCGGTCGGTGGGGCGGCCTTTTTCGGTGTGTTCGCGCTGATTGTGCCGTTTGTCGTACCCATCTTGTATGGCTCAGATTGGCTGCCTGTGATTCCGTTATTGCAACTGTTGGCTATTTTCGGGGTGGTGACGACGCTTGGTGGGGTGTTTGGCCCGCTGTATCGAGCCTTTGACCAGGTGCGTGGGGCGTTGGTCATCAAGTTGGTTGTGTTGGGGGTTGGGCTGCCCATCGGGTTTTGGCTGATTGAGCAGTACGGGGCTGTTGGTGGGGTATGGCTGGTTAATGGGTTGCTGGCGGCGAGTGTGCTGCTAACAGCAGTGATGACCCTGCCCGAACTACAGGCACAGGCCATCAGGCAGTCGTCAAATTAGTAGCATTGCAAAAAGCCATACCAGTCGTAAAAACAGTTGGGCTGGTAAGTTGGCGTCGATGACATCATTGACGCTTCCAACATGAACGCGACGATGACCAAACATAATACTGCCAGGTGAACGAAACTCATCACAATACCGCCCCATGCCTTCAGCCTGCCGCCGGGCTGCATAAAGCTTTGAAAACCGAACACAATCGCTGCAATGGCCAGTGCTGGTGAGAGCAGCCCAAGTGGCCCCAAAAAGTACGGGATGAAACTACCCAGTCCCACCCAAATGGCCCAGCTTGCGCGTCTATTTCGGATGCCCTTGCGCTTGGGCTTGTCTGTGTAGGCCGGAGCGGCCTCGGCATAGGTGGGTTGCGGTGCCGCCTGTGATTGAGGTTGCTGATGTGTGCTGTTGTGCTGCGCCTGTGCGCCCAACACCCGTCGGCCAAAAATGGCTGCAACGACAGCTACGATAGAGGAAGCAATCACGCCACCAATCGCGTTGATGGCAACCTGTCTAATGAATTCGGTATCCATCGGCAAGTTCTACCCTGTACTCATGCGCTCGTTACATTCAGTCTAACAGGCACATTGGGGCAGTTCGCCAATCAATACACTCTTTTAACACGTAATACAAACCCGCCGCCCGATAAGTAACCGCCTACCCGCACCTGATACACGCCATCTTCGGGAATTTGAGCGACGAGGCGCGGGTTCAGGTTGCCGCCGCTGTCATCGTCCTCCGCGAAGGCTTCGCCCTGTTCGTTGACGAGTGCGACAATCGCGTCCAGGCCGCTGCCCGGTGCTGCCTCAACTTCGATCAGCACGCGCTCACCCGCATAAGCCTGGAATGGGTAATACAAGAATTCTTGATCGGGCAGCGTGTCGTCAACTGCAAACAGGTCTGCCACGAGCAGGGGCGGTGTGGGCGTGGGCGCTGCTTCGATGTAGCGCCACACCAGCGAGTATGCGCCGATTTGATTGGATTCGGTGCCTTTGACGCGTAGCTGGTAGAGGCCGCCGCTGGGGGCACGCACGGTTGGAATTTCGGCAGAGGTGGCATCGGTCGCGTTATCGGCCATAAACAGGACTGAGCCGTCGGGCGCAACGAACTCTAGCACCGGGTCAAGCGTGCCTGCCGTGCGCGTAATTGACGCGGTGAGCAGGTCGCCAGCATTCAGCCGCAGGAACCACACATCACGCACGCCCCGGCGGGCAATTTCGGCGTTGTACTGCCGGTCTGCGAAGGTTTCGCCTTGGCGGACGTCTTCGCGAGTGGTTCCCCGTCCGTAGCTAATGCGGTAGTCGCCAGTCGTTTCACCGATTTCCGTCACGAAGGCGATGTACGTGCCGGTGAGCGTCGGCACAAAGTTGGGAATCACCAACTCGCCGTCGGGTTCGGGCTGCTCTACGGCGGCGGCAACGGAACCGTTCGGGTTAATCAGATCAATTCGTAATTGCACACCGTCGTCTGGCACCACGGCCAATGTGAATACCTCGCCCACACTGGCTTCAATCGAAAAGCGGTCGAAGCCGCCGGGACGGTCAATGTTGCCCTGTGTGACGACGTGATCGAACAGCAGGCCGCCAGTAACACCGGGTACAAGCGTTGGCGTTAGGACGATAGCGGCTTCTGTTGGCTGGGCTGCAACCTGACCGCCGCCGTCCACGATGGGCGTAACGGGATATGCTTCTGGAGCTGTTTCCAGGGTAATTTCGTAGGTGCCCACAAAGCCATCACCTGATGCCAATACGCTGTAAACACCGTCTGTTGGCAGTTGCACATTCGTGATGAGGGCTGTTCGTCCGCCGCCACCGTTATCGTCGGTGGCGATGGCGGTGCCGTCGGGGGCATATAACGTGAGTATCGGATCAACCGTTCCAGATGTGCGCTGCATCTTCAGCCGCACGTAAATAGATGCAACCCCCTGAAAGCTGTAAACATGGCGCTCGTCAGGCGTGTTGAACGCGCCAAACGCCGGGTTCGCGCTGCTGATGGCCCGCTGAAAGGTGCCGAGTTCTGCAAGTGGGGCGGGCGTATTGGTTGGAATGGCAACGACGACAGGCAGCGGCGTGCGGGTAGCCGTGGGCGCAACGGGTGTGGGGTCGGTTCCACTCAGTGTGAATAGGTACGGCCCTGGCTCACCCGTGACCTGTAAGATGTAGTTGGCGTCAGTTGGTAGCGCAAATGGCCCTGTGAGCGCGGTCAAAATGGGTTGGCGGTTGGCATCCAGCAGCGCAAAGCCGATAGCCCCTTCGGTCACCTGCACGTCTACGACGACGTTTGCTTGGCCGAAAAAGCGATACTCGTCGAACCGATTTTCATCGGACAACGTGCCTCGTGTGGGCGTGTCAAACGCAATGGGGTCAGGCACAGCGGGCAAGGTGGGGGCTAGGGTGGGGAGTTCTTGGCTCTCTGAGTTCACGCTACAGGCCGTGATTGCAACAGCCAGCGCCAGCAACATCAGTCGGTGCATCGTATCATCCGATGAAGGTCAATCATAACTATGGCCGTCATCTTAACCGGGAGGGCGAATCGGCGCAACGTTGGTACAGCGCTTGGCGGCATCTACACGGCCCGCTAGAATAAGCGGCACTATTCACATGGCACTCAGGCAGGTCAACAATGCAGAACACACAGAACATCGACCGAGACATGCTGCTTTTGCTGGTGAGCGCGCTGGTTATTGGTATTCTCATTGGCCTCATTTTGGCACCCAAGGGCCGCCGCCGCGTAGAAAACAATTCCACGGCAGGCAATCAGAACCGGGCCGGGGCGAACTTCGTCTTTGGGAACATTGTTTTGGGCAGCAACAACGGCCCGCATAGCTCAATGGCGCTTGGCTACGATGACAGCGGTGACAACGAATAGCACGAACGAACCCCCTTTAATTTTGGTGAGGTCGGTCGGCGCGGGCAGCACCCCCGCTGTGCTATAATCTGCGCCATTGTCACTGGAACCATGACGCAGACACAAAAAGGTTAACACAATGACCGACCTCACCCATCTCTCGCTGACGGATGTGATCCACAAACTCAACAGCGGCGAAGTCAGCGCGGTAGACCTTACGCAGGCCTATCTGGACGCGATTGAAAAGCAAGATAAGCAGATCAACAGCTACATCACCGTATTGCATAACGAGGTGTTACTCGAAGCCCGTGCCGCAGATGAGGCGCGCGCTAACGGCGACCCACGGCCCATGCTGGGCGTCCCCATTGGCATTAAGGATGTGCTGAGTACAAAGGGCGTCGAAACCACCTGCGGCTCGAAAATCCTGGCGGGTTATAAGCCCATATTCGACGCAACCTGCGTTGCCCGCCTGAAAGAAGCAGGCGTTGTTATCCTCGGCAAAATCAACATGGACGAATTTGCGATGGGGTCGTCGAATGAAAACAGCGCCTATGGCCCGGTGCGCAATCCCTGGAATATGGATCATGTGCCCGGTGGTAGCAGCGGCGGTAGCGGTGCTGCGGTAGCGGCGGGTTTGTGTGCGGGTTCGCTGGGCACGGATACGGGCGGTAGTGTCCGCCTCCCTGCAAGCTACTGCGGCATCACCGCGCTCAAGCCCACCTACGGAAGAATCAGCCGTTATGGACTGATTGCGTTCGGTTCATCGCTGGACTGCGTGGGGCCGATGGCGCGCACCGTTGAGGATACAGCGTGGCTGTTGCAGGTTATGGCCGGGCACGACCCGATGGACAGCACCAGTATGAAAATCGACGTGCCAGACTACCGGAGCGAGTTAACGGGCGATGTGAAGGGGCTAAAAATGGGCCTGCCCAAAGAGTACTTCTCTGATGCTGTTGACCCAGAAGTGATGCAAGCCGTGCGTGCGGCCATTGCCGAATATGAGGCGATGGGTGCCGAAATCGTCGATATTTCGCTGCCGTATAGCGATTACAGCCTCGCCGTGTATTACATTATCGCGACTTCTGAAGCCAGCTCCAACCTCGCTCGCTTCGACGGCATCCGCTACGGGCCGAAGGTGGACAAGGGCGATATGTGGGATACCTATCGTGCGACGCGCGCCCAGTTCGGTGAGGAAGTCAAGCGGCGCATTATGCTGGGTACGTACACCCTGAGTGCGGGTTACTATGACGCGTACTACGGCAAAGCCCAGGGGGTGCGCACGCTCATCAAGCAGGAGTTTGAGCAGGCGTTTGAGTCGGTTGATGTGATTTTGACACCCACCGCGCCCAATACCGCATTCAAGCTTGGAGAAAATATTGACGACCCGCTCCAGTTGTACTTGGCAGACGTGTTGACCGTGGGTGCAAACTTGGCGGGTATACCCGGCCTGGCCCTACCCTGTGGCTTCAGTTCAGCCGGTATGCCTATCGGGATGCAAATCATGGGGCCGCAGTTTGCGGAATCCACCATTATGCGGGCAGGCCACGCCTATCAGCAGGTGACGGAATGGCATAAGCGTGTGCCCGAACCCGTTGCCTGATTGGCCGTGTGGATGTTAACAGTGGTGATGTACACCAAATCACCAATCACGGCGTCAGCGTCTTCTGCTAATGTCGCGATAAACGGCTGCTGTGGTTGTTCAACATCGTATGCCGCGAACAGCAAGTTGTAAGCCCCCGGAGCCGCGTCACACGGCACTGTGACGCGGCTTTCATCCGCATACAGCGTGTGGGCGTGCCACTGGCCGCTCAGGGTGTGGGAGAGTTGATCATCGGGTTTACTGAGTACCGTGCCGTCCTCTGCAACGAGCTTTACGCCCAGGCTAATGTTTGCGTCCAGGTCACCGATCCCGCGCCACCAACTTTCCACAACGAAGTCCGTGCAGGCGGCTACGTCAAGCCCATTTGATGCCCGCCAACTCACGAACTCCAACGCATTACCAAAGCGGAAGTCGGCTTCCAAATCTGGCGGGCGCTGCCAATGGGTCGCGGTGAACTGCTCCTCGATGACCGTTGTGTGATGGATGGCAAACTGCTCGCGGAGCATATCAACGACGGCCTCGCTGTGCGGCTGCTCCCGAATTTGGAAGTGCCACACTTGCTGGCGCGCTTGCAAAAATGCAGCGACTTCGGCTTGTGTTTGGGCGCTGTCATCGAAGGCCAGCCGCCCCAACGGACGTGGGAACAACGGCTGCATTCGCGGCAGCGTTTGGCGTTGGATGACATGATAAACGCTGTCCGCGGGGAGTGTCTCCCCACTCGGATTGCGCTCACGGACGTAGTAGGTGCTGGCGGCCTGGTCTGCACGGTCAGGCATATCAAGGATGACCCCGTCTGCGGTTTGGAACTCGCCTTCCATAAACGCGACTATCTGGTTATATGTGGCGCGCAGCGGCGGCGTCCACACCGTTGTGATCGTCAAGATGATTAGCAGCACACTCGCGATAAATTGCACACGGAGCGGCAAATACGCCATGCCCAGGCCGCCTAGCACGGCGATATACGGTGCAATGACAATCAAGTTGCGGGCTGTAATGCTCGGCTGAACGAGGTGCAGCACCCCAGCCATTGCGATCAATGCAATGCTAATCACCAGCGGATAGGCGCACCGCCACGAGGCCCACCGCAGTGATTCAGGCTGATTAGCGCCCACGCGTGCTGCTATCGAAGCTGCTGGGGTAAACAAACCCGCAACAACAGCAAGGGTCAGCATATAAGGCGGCTGTGACTGATAAGCGTCGTATACATGGCGCACGATCCCTAGTAGACCCCCACCGATGAACTGCGAGTCTCCGCCCATGTTGAATCCCAGCATCGTGTGTAGCAGCACCAGTCCCCACCCTGCTGTGAAGGCGAGTCCAATAAGAGCAAACAGGCTAAACGTCTTCCACCAAAGCGCGTTCACGTTGCGGGCGTAAACAAGCGCAAATGCTGCCAGAGCGAGAATAGCGTACACACCGTAGTAATGCGTAAATGTCGCCACAAGGCCAAACCCTGCGAAAAGCACGGCATAGCGGGCGCGCTGCGTTGTAAGGTAAGCCAACAGGGATGCCCCCGCCCCCGTTGCACTCATCAACAAAAGGCTGTACGTGTTGACCTCGAATGCGTAGTACTGCGCGAAGGGCAGCGTTCCCAGCCAAAGCGCCGCCCAAACGCCCGCCGCTCGTCCGAACAGTTGGCGACCGATTTGATAGGTACTCGCCAAAGTTATGAGTAAAAACAGGCGTGGCAGGTAGCGCGTGATGGTCTCGTTGTGGCCAAAAGCCCGAATCCAGCCAGAGAGGGCAATGTAGAACAGGGGCGGCTTTACGTCTGGTACCACGATTTGCACGATAGCTTGAGGACTATTCATGGAGCGGTAGACCGCCCAAGCCTCGTCGTCACGGTAGCCACGGTCGTGCAGCTTGAGCATGGGGGCGGCAGTGCATAATAAGATCACAACGCTGAGAAGCAAATACGTGGTGGGGCGTGAGGGCATAACTGTTAGTGGGTGCAGCGGGCAAGTCGCCGCATTCTACCATCAGATGGGCGCGGCGGTGCAATAAAAAACACGGGACTTAGCCCCGTGTTCGGTACAGCGTATATAGACGGTTTGCGTGGCTTATGGATGCGTAACGCGCACGTAACAACGGGGTTCGCGGCCCCGGCTTTCGCTTGCGAGTTCGGCCTGTTTAATCATCTCGTGCTGTTGCCGCCGGATGGTCTTGCTTTGGGGAGCAAGATCAACAGCGTCGGCCCCGGCCCGCACTTGCATGATGGCCGCTTCCGTCTCACGCATCGCCATCCCAAAAGGGTCGTCTTGCTGCGCGTTCAGGTGGAACAGATCGGTCAAGAAGTTTTCCATCTGAGACACTGTGTTCGCTCGAAGCACGTAAACAGGCATACCACGCCGTTCGGCATCCACGACGAGACGCGGACGCTTGCGGTAATAGCTTTTCACAGTGACGACCGCATTGGCTTTGTCAAAATCCTCCACGACAGAAAGCGGCACGTGCAGCCGCTTGGCCGCCTGATGCAGCCGATTGCGTGCCACGCCGTAGGCGTACACATTGAGCGGCTTCAGGTCATCGGGGTCGAAGTTGGGCTTGGTGTCTTCGAAGCCGCCGCTGCCCTGTGTGATCGGTGCGTTGCTGCCGTTGCTCGGTGGGCGTTGGTTGCGCGGGCGCACCTGACCGCCTCTCGGTTGCCCGTTGGTCGGAATCCGCGTCGCATCACGGCCCATCTGCCGTTCTGTAATCACACTGCTTTGAGGCCGGATGCTCGTCACGAAGATTTCGCCAGTGTCGTCCCGTTCGCGCAGTTCTGCCTCAGTCGGTGAGCCGCGCAGCATCCCGTCAACAGCGTCTGCTACGCTTTCGTGTACCACAAGCCGGTCACGCGTTTGAATCTCGACCAGTACTTCAAACGTGGGCGGGCTGCGCCGCTCCAGGACGGTTTTTTGTGTGCCGCGCCGCCGCGCTTCATCGTCAGACAGCGTGACAGACTCAATCCCGCCTACCAGGTCAGAAAGGGTCGGGTTGAGCAGCAGGTTATCGAGTGCGTTACCGTGCGCGGTACCGATGAGTTGCACACCGCGCTCGGCAATTGTGCGGGCAGCCAGGGCTTCCTGTTCGCGGCCAATTTCGTCGATGACAATGACCTGTGGGTTGTGATTTTCGACTGCTTCGATCATGACCTCATGCTGGCGTGTTGGCACACTGACCTGCATCCGGCGGGCGCGACCGACTGCCGGGTGGGGCACGTCGCCGTCGCCACCAATCTCGTTAGATGTGTCTACAATGACGACGCGCTTGCTTTCTGCCAAGACGCGGGCTGTTTCGCGCAGCAGGGTCGTTTTGCCCACACCGGGTGGGCCAAGCAGCAGCACACTTTGCCCGGAAGTAATCAGGTCTTCAATGATGTCGATTGTGCCGTAAACCGCCCGCCCCACACGGCTTGTCAGGCCAATGACCGCGTTTTGACGGTTACGAATCGCACTGATGCGGTGCAGCGTGCGCTCCATGCCAGCGCGGTTGTCGGCATCGAATGCGCCGATGTTTTCCACAATCAGGTCAATATCGTCGCGGGTAACTTCACCGTCGTAGAGGACAACTTCGCCGTCGGTAAAGCGGGCGGTGGGCACGCGCCCCAGGTCAAGGACGATTTCCAGTAGGTCTTCCGTGCGTCCCAGGTCTTCCAGGGCATCACGCAGATGCCGGGGCAGCACGTCTTTTAGCTTGTCGATGTCATCTGTTACACGACGTTCCAAATAAATAACTCCTCATTCACATCAGGTCGTGAATTTGTGATGCTCAGTGCCGATTTGGGAATAGTTGATTTGTCGCCAGCGGGTGATCCGCTGACGCTGGGGTGCGATGTCTATGCAAAGCTCTGGCAGTTCACCTGTTTGGCGCTTGACGGACTGCGCGGCGTACTTTTGTTGTAGCGACGTAAAGCCGGGTGAGTGAACGCCTGCGGCAATGTGGCGCACCATGACCGCCTGTTCAGCAGCACGCTTGAACCCAATTTCCTCGAATGGGGTCATGAGCCAGCCCTGGTGACGGGCGACCCGAAGCGTAAACGACCGACGACCTGCGCGGTGTATTTGAGCGGCTACTGCCAGTACGATCTCACCGGCTTCTGGTAGTACGGCTGGGTCA
>CAWUJQ010000092.1:0-14038 GCA_963922445.1 uncultured bacterium | reverse complement strand
TTGTCATGTTCGGCGTAAGGTTCCCATGATACAATCCTCCCTCGCAACCCAAGGAGTCCTGTCTTAGATGACGCAGCAACCCACGGTCATTTTCATCGTTAGCAGCGGGCGCAGCGGGACAACACTCCTGGGCAACTTGCTGGGGCAAATGGACGATAGCGTACATGTGGGTGAGTTGCATGACCTTTGGGATGATGTGGCGCTGGGTGAAAAAGTATGTAGCTGTGGCCAACCGTATCGCGAATGTGTATTTTGGGGCGAGGTCATTCGTCATATACCGGAAGACTTCCAACCCGCAGTGCCACATCACTACCTGGATCAACGCGACAAGATCCGCCTCCAGCACATCGTAGCCAGTGATATGGGTTTGATGCCAAACCCTTTGGTAACAACGACAGACTATCAGGCTGCGGCGCAGCGATTATACACCACGATACAAACTGACTCTGGGGCCTGTGTGATTGTTGATTCGTCTAAGCTGCCTCGCTACTTGTACCTAACAGAGGCTTTACCCAACATAGACGTGTATCCGATTCATTTGGTTCGTGACCCACGGGCTGTTGCCTACGCTCAAAAAAATCGCACCAAGAGTCACTTTACGTCGGAGAGCCTTCTGCGTTCAACGTTGCGCTGGGTTCGGCAGAATGCTGTGGTGAGTTGGTACTGGGGCCGGAAAAATCGACGTTGTTTGCGGTTGCGCTACGAAGATTTTGTGGCGACCCCAGCACCAACCCTTCACGCGATTACAGCTTATGCTGGCATCCAGGATGTTGAGTTTAAGCAGTCGGACGAAGGCTGGTACTTTGAGCTGCAACACGTTGTATCTGGTAACCCGATCCGCGTAAAAACGGGTTGGATACCCATCAAACTAGAAGAAGAATGGCGGCGGCATATCACGAGGTGGGACTACGCTTTTGTTACGCTGTTGACCCTCCCTTTACTCTTACTTTACGGCTATCGCGTGTTCGGGGCTGCTCATAATGACTAGGGTTGCTATTCTCCTCAACGAGCTACCCCCCTATCGTCGTCCTACGGTGCAGGCGTTGGGCCATGTTGAGGGCATTGAGTTGGGTGTATTCCTCAGCGTGGGGGTAGAACCGCATCGCGATTGGGGCGCAGTGGGTCGTTTAGAAGGGGTTCAGGTTGAAGTCGTTAAAAACATTATGATTCCTCTCAAACGTCGGATGAAAAGCCGTGACAGGGACTGGGTTCATCGCTTGCACATTCCTATTGGTACGATCCGGCGGCTGTGGGCGTTTCGGGCTGATGTGGTCATTTCCTACGAGATGGGGCCGCGTACCATTCTGGCGATCCTGTATGCGCGTATGGCGGGTGCCAAACTCATCATTTGGAATGGGCTGACCCCTGCCTACGCTCCTCATATTTCGCGTTTGCAACGGCGCTTGCACCCGCTGATTGTGCGGCAAGCCCAAGCCTTCATCGTTTATGGGCACGCTGCCGCTGATTACCTCATCAGTGCGGGGACTGATCCTGCAAAAATTGCGTGTTGTGTTCAAACTGCGGATCATGGCTATTGGTCGCAATCGGTTAGCCAAGCCGATAAGGTGACCGTGCGTGAGCAATTTGGACTAAAGGACCGCGTAGCGATTTTTGTTGGACATTTAGTGCCCCGCAAGGGGGTTGACCAGCTATTCGAAGCATGGGAGCGGTTGCCAGCCCACGTTTGGGAAAATACGTCGCTACTCATTGTGGGTTCTGGCTGGGATGAACAACTGTTGCGCGGCAAAGTCCAGCAGTTGGCGCTGTCTAATGTGATATTTGCTGGCGCGCAACCGCCTGACGTACTGCGTATTTTGTACAGCGTAAGCGATTTGCTTGTGTTCCCAACGTTGTTGGATACGTGGGGCCTGGTGGTTAATGAGGCTATGGCGCAAGGGGTTCCTGTGTTGTGTTCGCGGTATGCGGGTGCTGCTGAGTTGATTGTAGAAGGGGTCACCGGCCAAACGTTTGACCCAGAGGCCGTGCCTGAATTTGCACTCCTGCTAGAGTCGTGGTTAGATAAGGCGCAACAGACAAATCGCAGCGAGATTCGGAGTCACATTTCGCAATGGAACTATCAGACGGCAACAGGGGCCTTTCTTAAAGCGATAAATATGGCCACCCAATCCTCATTTAACCTAGCCCATTAGCAGGGGACAGCCTCAGCCAATCATGGCCGCCAGCGAAGCCCCACAAGAGATACAAATATTCGGTGCCAAACTGACGTTGGCCGATAAAGCGAGCCTGCTTGAACACATCGTTATGTGGGTTGAGTCGGACCAGCATGTGGTTGTGCTATCGGGCAATGCGTATGCCTATAATTGTGTGGTTGAGCATGGTTGGTTGCGTGAGTTTTACAATCAGGCGAATTGGGTGCTTATTGATGGGGTCGGGGTACGGATGGCGGCGTTTGCCCTGGGCCATCCAGCACCGCACCGCATGACGTGGGCGGACTTCATTTGGGATTTACTGGATGTGTGTGAATCCAAAAACTTGTCGATCTATTTCCTGGGTGCGCGGCCTGGGATCGCAGAAACGGCAGCGCAGGTCGCGTCGCAACACTACCCCAACCTTCGCATTGTGGGCACGCAGCACGGTTACTTTGATAAGCGCAAGACCAGTTCAGAAAACCAGGCTGTCGTTAATCACATCAATGAGGTTCGTCCGGACATCCTGTTAATTGGCTTTGGTATGCCGCTGCAAGAACAGTGGTTGTCCGAAAATTGGCCCGACATTGACGCCCATGTGGCAATGTCCGTCGGTGCGCTGTTCGATTATGTTTCTGGCGAGTTGCAGCGCGCACCGCGTTGGATGACGGACAATGGACTGGAGTGGCTGGGACGGCTCATCATTGAACCGAAGCGCTTATGGCGGCGCTATGTCCTTGGCATTCCGGTATTTTTATGGCGGGTGCTAAAACAGCGATTTAATCTACTTTAGATCAGAGGAGGGGGCGGTTGAATCAGGAACGCAGCCTTTTTCAAAGGGTGCAAGGTTTGGACTTGCACGAAATTGCTTTGTGGGTCTTTTTGCTGCTGATGGCAGTTCGAGTGGGCTTTCCCGAAAGTCCTGTACGTTGGAGCATTTATCTGATGCCGTTCATCCTCGTTGGGATGGTTGGGTTTCAGTGGCGGGTGCAGGGTAACATGAACGATGATGGTGTTGCGCTGTTAAAGCGGTACTATGCGCCGCTTTTAGCCGTTCATGTTTTGATTGTTGTGGTTTCACTACTCGCGTTGCTCAATCGTGAGGGCATTATCACGCGGTACATAGAGGAATCGGTGTTTTTCATTACCCCTATTGTATCTGGCGGGCTGTTGTTTTTGTTGCCGCGCAAAAGCAAACCTGACCGTTACCTTACACTCCTACTGTTTGGGTTTATTGGCTTATTTTGGATTTCCATTCGCTTTGATGTGGCGGCAGTATTGGTGACGACCACACGTGTGCTGGAGATTTTGCTTAACGCGGACTTCACAGCCTCAAAAGATATTCCAACAGAGAGCAACTTCGCGTTCCCGTTTGGGCTGCTGCTCATTTGCTTTTTGATCCGCAGAAAGTGGCTGCTTGCGCTGATTAGCACATACTTTTGTGCGGTCAACTTCAAGCGAATTACGCTGTTTGGGATATTTATTGTGACGGTGATAACACCCATCGTCCTGTGGCTGTACCGTCGATTTCGTATGCACTATGTGGTTGCGGTGCTGCTGGCTGCTGCAAACATCACGGTCGTCATCTTAACGATATTGTTGGCCAGAGGGCAGTTTGACACATTCTTTTTGGATACGATTGGTATGGTACCGAACGACCTGCTGTTGGGGCGGCCTCGTACGTACAACACGCTGCTTGATGGTTTCGAGATACAAGGCTTCGCCATACCGATCATTGGTATCGGGCTGGGTAGTACCACGACCTACCTGGAAGGTATTGATTACTTCCTGACGCAAGCACACTCAACCCTGCTTAAGCATTTGCTTGAGTTTGGCCCGTTGGTGTTCTTGGTGTGGTTATTGACGCTGGTCTACCTCAATACACGGACCGGCCCGAACACGGTGATGCTGTTGAGCCTGAATATGTTTTGGCTAACCGGCAATACGTATATCCTGTTTGAGATTATGCTGCTGTTTTACATTATCCAATCGTATTTTTATTTGGAACATGCTGAGGCACACGTGGCAGCCGAGGCTGAAGTTGAACCGTTGGCGACGGAGGTGTTGGCTGCGGATTAGACGGGTGTGTACTCCTCCTGCACCATGGCGTAGCCCCACCACATTCCCAGTAGCCAAAACATCAGCGTATGCGAGCGCAGGTCGCCCAGGAAGTAATAATCAAACAATCCTGTCAGGCAAATTGCCAAAAATGCGCTGCCCCAAATCACCACGCCGACGTTGTTGGCCAGACGAATGCGGAAAACGACGCTGGCGCACGCCACCATGTACAGGGTCAGGCCGGGTAGACCTAACTCTGCCCAGGTAACCCAATAGGCATTGTGTGCAGGCAGCAACAACCGCTCATAACCCGCCCGCCGGTGTCCGATAACGGTCATCAGGTTGCCTGCACCTGTTCCGATGGGATGATAGTCTTGAATGACGGGCGTCGTGTCGTCAAATTCGTAGAACACGCGCCCGACAATCCGATTGGGATTGTCTGAAAGCCTTTGGAATCGGCTGATGAGGTTGTCACCGATGTCAGTGAACATCAGCAGCGCGAACCCCATGCCGATCAGTGTAGGAACGATCAACAAGGCTGACCAACGCAGGCGGATTCGCAACAGGCTGACGGCCTTAAACAGTGCAATCGGCAGGGTCAACGCGCAGGCCACGATTGCCGTCCGTGAAAGGGTCGCCAAAAACCCAGCGCCAATCACCACTAGTATAGGCGTGAGTACCCATCCGCGCTGTTGGTACCTTTGCCAGTGATACATGAGCATGACGAGGCCGAATAGGGCAATCATCAGGTAACCAGCCAGGTTATTGGGGTGTACGGCAAGCGCATAGCCGCGAAAGAGCTGGCCGCTCCCAAAGTTGAAGAGATTATCTGCTGGCCACACCAGTTCACCCACGGCACCTAAACCGACGGCTGTGCCTTTAATCACTTGAGTAATGGCCACCAATGCGTACAATAGGGCGGCAAAGCTCAACCCGGCCAATAAGCCGTACTCCTGCCACGAGTTTTCCCACACAAGTTCTGCCGTCACGACGGCCATGCCGAAAACGGCCAGCCAATGCACTAATTGGTACAGCACAAGCGTTTGGCTATCTGCCCAAAACAAGCCTAGGGCCATCCACGCCATCAGGATTGCCCAAATTATCATGCCATAGCTCAACGCATTGGCTCTGAGCACCAGCCGGATGTTGCGCCAATAGCCACGATCTATGAGCAGCCGCAACAGCGTTGCGACAGCTAGGCAAATTAGCGCATAATGCACTAGAAAAGTGACAACACCGCGAAATTCTGCATAGATTTGCAGTACAGGCAGTGGGTTTAGCCACCAGATGTTACGGTAACTGGTTGGTACGATAATGGCAATCGCAAGTAGGGCTGCAAACTGCAACCAGCGTAGCGTAATTGAGGCACTTGAACGAAGTAGACGAATCATAGATGACTGGCGCTGTAGCAGCAGCGCATTGTGTTTGGGTGCAATGGGTGGGTCAATTTTCGATGCCCGCGTGTTTAGCAATTCACGGACAAGTGTCAATATATGTTAGATAAGTTATGCCCGAAAGGGACAATATGACGATGAGGGACCTTGCCCCGTTTCGATGAACAAGGTCTACGAAAATGTGATCGGTCGGTCAAGCTTACACTTCGCCTGGATGAAGACGTTCGAGTCGCGCTGCCGCATCGTCACGGCCAGTTGCGCGCAACCGCTGCACATAAGCGGGGAGTTCATTGCGTGTGTGTAGTGGCCCTCCTTCACGCATTGTTGTCAATAGGGGGCGCAAAAGTTCCTTTATACTTTAACTTACGTCTACTGCTGATTTGCAGCCTTGCAACGTGGCGCATTCTCAATGTATATCGTATACAAGGACGACATCAGCAATTCCGATTTTCTCTCGAAAAGGTTTCATAGCGAATGAGCGACGAAAAAGAACAGAGTACATCACCTCAACCACAGGAGTTGGAAGATACTGTTGACGTTAGTGGCACGGTTACCCTCCACAGCGATGACTTAGCGCTGAAGGGTGGTGAAATAATGATCTACATTAGCGGCGGGCAGCAACCCATTCGGGTAAGCAACGCAGAGCAGATCACCTTTGGAAGGGGGGCAACGTCACTCGAAGGCCAAAGGCAGTTTATTGATTTGGAGGCGTTTCACGGAGGGGCAATGGGGGTATCTCGCCAGCACGCGGTCATTCATGTGACGGAAGATGGAATATTCGTTGAGGACTTGCAGAGTACGAACGGTACGTCGGTGAACGAACAAAAGATTTCAGCCCAATTTCGTCATCTGCTCAAGTCCGGTGATAGGGTCACACTAGGGCAGCTTCGCCTTACGGTTTATTTTGGCCTTAAACCAGATGTGAAAATTATTAGCCAATTGCATTTGGAAGGTGTTGAAGCCTTCTCAACAGACCTTGAAGATAATCATGGCGCGATCCAAACGACACTCCTTGTGGATGAGTTGGCTCCTCTCATTGTTTCTATCACCGAATTGCAGCAGCATTTCAACCTGGCAAAAGGCTACAGCGCTATACCCCGCTTCTTGCGCATGAGTACGTTGGCAAATGACCAAAAGAAGCGCTTTGTTATGGTTGAAATCTCAGATATTGAGCAAACCGTAGACTTTATCCAAGAGACGATACAACCGCTACGGATGATCAATATTCCGACTGTTGTAAAGGTACGGAAGCCAGATGGAGGCTTGACACTGTCACTGCCGCAATTTGCGGTGATTGTTGCAAATAAGCAGCTAGTGGCTGAAGCCGAGCAATTGCTTGACGTGGTGTCGGAGAAATTGACGGAACGGGCAGGTATAGAACCGTCCGACAATATTAAACAGGCTGTTGCTGCTATTTTATTTTCCAGGTTTGATGTGAATTTAATCTGACAAGGTGTATCGTAAGGTACCTATCGGTTTAATGAGTTGATCGGTAGAATGGCTTGGTAAATATAAATAAGGTGCGATCATGGGCCGCTCCGCATTGCAAATTCTAGTTTCAATGGTGGTCATTGCCGTAGCGTTCGCGTTCTTCACGACAGCCGCAGCACAAGATGAGGACGTTTGCCCCATCGTGTTAGACGCGGCTTTGGAAACTGTGGAACAAGCCTGCTCTACAGTGGGTGGCAATAGTGCATGTTATGGCCACGAGTTCATTACTGCCAATTTGCGTCCTGGTGGTGATGCGCTTCAGTTTGAAAACCCCGGGGATCAAGTCGATGTGATGCGCCTCGATTCCCTAAGGCTGAGTGCGATAAATCCGGTTGAGGAAACCTGGGGAATTGCCAAGCTGCGACTGCGTGCTACAACCAACGCCTCACAATTAGCCGATATGAATATCTTGGCATTTGGCGGCGTTGACGCACGTAACAGCGTCGCTGCACGGAGCGTTTTGCCGGGGCGAGTGGTGGCGGATGCATCACAAAATGTAAACCTGCGCAGCTCACCTACACAAGATAGTTTCGTGGCCGCTTCCCTTCTTCCGGGTACAATTTTATCCGTTGTGGGCACATTAGAGGATGGGAGTTGGTACCGCGTTGAGGTGCCCACGCTTAATGTGCATGGTTGGTTAGTGGGCGACTTGGTTGAGCTTGACGGCGACCCAGCGGTGTTGTTGGTTGAAACGGGGTTCGAAGCGTACTTCAGCCCTATGCAGGCGTTTGTGTTGCAAGGCCAACAAATTGACGGAAGCCTAATTTGTGATGGCATTCCCCTTGATGGATTGCTAATTCAAACCCCTCAAGGCCCAGCTCAGGTACGTGTTTACATCAACGAAATCAGTGTCGATCTGCTGCCTGTGGCGACCGGGAGTGCTCTTTTAGTACAGCCGGTGCAAGAGGCTACTGGCGAAACTATCCAATTTAATGTGCTTCAAGGTATAAGTACTATTACAACGGATAACGGCACCTCCACTGCAATTGAAGGAACCGTTGTGTCCGTTCCTATCGATCAATCAGGTATGCCAATTGGCGAGCCGTCGGTGCCTATGGGTTATGATCCAACTTTTGTTGGTCAGGTACCTGTCGCAGGTTTAGGGCAGGCAATTGTGATTGCTGAACCACCATCGGAAGATATAATTGCAGGATATAATGTCTCTCCCTGGGTCTCTGTTGATCCCATTGATGAAGGGGCGACTAACAATACGGAGACAAGCACTCAAGAATCGGGGAATATCGCCGAACCAATAGGTAGAGATGAGTCTGACGATGATGATGATGACTCAGACGGTGGTGGCAACGAACCGGAGGAAGGCAGAGATGAGCCAGATGACGGCAGGGACGAGCCAGATGATGGTGAGGACGAGCCGGACGACGGCGGGGACGAGCCGGACGATGGCGGGGACGGGCCGGACGACGGTGGGGACGAGCCGGACGACGACGATGAAGATGAAGACGACGATGAAGATGATTAGTTGGATGGCAGTGGTAACGTCTCCAATAACAATAGGTATGCATCTGGCAAGCGGCAAACAGCAAACAATCAAATTGTTCGGGTATGTCTAGCGACCATTTTTTGCAACTGCCTCATATTGTAAAGGGCTACCATATTGAGTCTTTTATTGGTCGAGGTGGGATAGGTGAGGTGTATTTGGCGAAGCAGCCCTACGTTGATCGGCAGGTCGCGATCAAAATTATTAATGAGCAATATGCAAAAGACCCGGCCTTCGTCAAGAACTTTGAGCTGGAAGCGCGCTTCGTTGCGGACTTAGAACACCCCTTTATTGTGCCACTTTACGATTATTGGCGCTCTCCGGACGGCGCATATCTTGTGATGCGGTGGCTTCGTCACGGTAGTTTAGAAGATGATCTGATGCAGCGCGGTTCTTGGAACTTGCTTGAGGTACAGCCGTGGCTCCACCAGATTGGCAGCGCTTTGGCATTTGCCCACGAACGCAATATTGTTCATCGTGATCTCAAGCCAGGCAATATCCTGTTAGACGAAAACAAGACCAGCTATCTGTCCGATTTTGGCATCGCAATCAAACTGTCAGAGAACCCTGCTAATGGCCGTGAGGTCGTTCAAAACTTTGGTTCCCCCTTTTATTGTGCCCCTGAACAACTGACGGATAATCGAATTTCTATCCAGGCAGACATCTATAGCCTGGCGATTGTGGTGTATGAATTGTTGACTGGTAAACTTCCGTTTGTTGGCAACGACCTCAATGAGGTTATTCGATCAAAACTGTTTGCCCCGTTTCCTTCTTTAATTCCGGGTCAGCCCGCTATTCCGAGGGATATTGCTTTTGCGCTGGACCAAATCCTGGCAAAGGCGACAGACCGGGACCCGATGCAACGTCATACGACTGTAGCAGAGTTCGTACAGGAATTTGATCAAATCCTGGATGTGAGTCTATCGCGTACAACTGCGACAGCTTTGCCTAGCATCCAAGTGCGGCAATCGTCAGATTCAACGGACACGTCTGCAACAGTACGTCTTCCAGATGAGCTGCCCAATGTGGCTGGCGGTATTGGGACGATTAAGTTGACCACAGAACTGCGCGGGGCGCGCAACCCGTACAAAGGGTTGGCAACATTTGAAGAAACGGATGCTGGCGATTACTTCGGGCGTGAAACACAGGTTGAACAACTCACGCAACGTTTGCAGGTGATGACCGCAAACAATGTCCCTCGCCTCATATGCCTGGTGGGGGCCAGTGGAAGCGGGAAGTCCAGCTTAGTTCGTGCGGGGTTGATTCCAGCCGTACGTGAGGGCACGGTGCCTGGTGATTGGTATGTTACGGTTATGACACCGGGCGCTTCGCCTATACAAAATCTGGTGGAAGCTATCAATTCGGTTGCTATACGTGGAATGCCAGATTTTGTTGAGCGACTTCAAGAGGCACCTGACGCATTTCCGGATATCGTGACAAGCGTGATTCCTGCCAACGCAAATCTTTTGATTGTGGTAGATCAGTTAGAAGAAGTCTTCACACAAGCCATCGCGAACAGCGATAGCGACCGTTTTCTGGATATGTTAGCGCTCGCCGCCACGCACCAAAATTCGCGAATTCATATTATTTGCACGCTGCGGGCAGACTATTACGAACCCCCGCTAACTCATCCTGCTTTTTCGGTGGCTTTGCAAGCTGGCACTGAGGTCGTGCTGCCCATGGCACATGCAGATGTTGTTCGGGTGATTGAAGCGCCTGCCCGTGGTGCAAACCTCGTGCTGGAACATGGGTTGAGCCAATTGATCGCCAATGATGTGCGTAGCGCAAATGCGCCTTTACCGCTGCTGCAATTTGCGCTCGCTGGTTTGTATGACAAGCGTCAAGGTAACGTGTTGACCATTGCCGCCTATCAGGCGTTAGGGGGGGTGACGGGCGCGCTGGCAAACCATGCGGAAACCGTATTTAAGGCATTTGAGGGGAAACAAGAACACCTGACGCAAAAGTTGTTTCTGCGCCTGGTGTTTTTACCGCTGAATGGAAAACCGGTACGACGGCGGATGTCGCAGCTTGACCTAAATGAAATGTTTACCCATAACTCGGATGGGTTGAAATCAGCGCTGGATGTGTTCAGTCGGTCACGCTTGCTGACTTATGATCGCGATCCACAGACCCGTATTCCAACGGTTGAAATTGCCCATGAGGCTCTGTTGACTGCCTGGCAGCGCTTGGCTGGTTGGATTGATGACGCGCGCGAAAGTCTGCACACGCATCAAAGGTTACAGTCTGCGGTATTGGATTGGGAGGCGGCGAACTGTCATGACAGTTTTTTGGCTGTTGGGGCACGTTTAGCTCAACTGGAGCAAGTGCGAGACAACCCTGTGGTGACCCTTACGTCACAGGAAAACAGCTTCTTGCAGCAAAGTTTGCAACAGCAAAATCGTATCAAGCGCCGCCAGCAGCAGGTGATTTTGACGCTATCGACTGCGGTTGTCGTGGCGATCTTGCTGACGGCGGTGGCTTACGTGCAACGCCAAGCGGCAGTTGACGCGCGCGTCCGTGCTGACCAGGAGGCCGCAGTTGCCAGATCACGAGAACTATCTGCATTTGCTCAGGCAAATTTACGTGATGATCCCCGCTTGTCGCTTGAGTCCAGTGTGGAGGCGCTCAATTTCGCAGATACCTACGAAGCGCGCAACGCGTTGCTGACCTCAATTGGGCAATATCTGTTTGTTGCATCTTATACGGACCTCGGCACGTCAATCTCTGCAATGGATTACGACGACGGCGTGTGGGTTGTGGGGCAGGATAATGGCCAGATAACGATTTTGGCCTCAGACGCCGACAATGTCACGTGGCAAGCAACGGACAGTCGTATTCAGGACATTGCTGTTCAACACGGGTATGTCGTCGCCGCTGATGAGGCGGGTTCGGTAATCATATGGGAACTTGCCGAACCCGAAACACCGCTGTACATGCTTGAACACGCGAGTCCCGTTTGGTCTGTGGATTTTCACCCATCCGAGCCACTTGCTGTAACGGGTGACGACGCGGGTCATGTGACTGTGTGGGATGTAGCCACGGGCGGCCGCCTGCGGGAGTGGGATGCACACGACGGGTCTGTGTTCCATGTGTCATTTAGCCCTCAGGGAGATGCTATTGCGTCCGGCGGGGCAGACCAGCAGTTGCTTTTATGGGATATTGAGACGGATGAACCTGTTCAACGTATTTACGGGCACAGCAACTGGATACTAACAGCGGAATTTAGCCCAAACGGGCAGGTTGTCGCCTCTGCCGGGATTGAACCTGCTGTTCGTTTTTGGGATGTGTCAAATGGCACTCTAATCTTAGAAATGCCGCTGCTTTACAGCGGGTGGACGCGAGACCTGCGTTTTGATGCCAGAGGGCAATTCTTGTACACGGCCACCCAGGATGGTGACATCTATGTTTGGGACACGACCACCCAGCAGATCGCGCTGCCTCCGTTAAGTGCCCACAGTGCCACTGTGTGGGACATTCATCTGCTAGAGGATACATTGTATAGCGCCAGCGAAGACGGTCATTTGATTACCTGGGACATGACGACGGGCAGTCGATTATTGGTGGACAGCTACGCCCTCCCAGGTGAGGTCTTGTCGAGTAGTTTCGTATCAGACGGCACGCAGGTTGCGGTGCATCGTCGGGTGGATAACGGTACGTCCCTTACGCTGGTTGAGGTAAGGTCGGGCCGTATGCTTCAGGATTGGGACTTAGGCGGTCTGCAGCTTACACAAGTATTGCTCACCAATGATCATCGCTTCGTCGTCGGTTATGGCCTGGACAGTCAGTTTTACGTTTGGGACATAGCTGAAGGGACGCTTGCTTTTCAGGCACTCCTTGGCGTTAACGACACGCCGCAGCCAATGGCACTACTGCCGGGTGCATCCGAGGTGTTCGCTATCTCCCAGCGGGGTATTCTGATTATCAATCTCACAACAGAAGAAGTTGTCGAGACAGGCATTGACGTACCAGCGTATCAAATTGCGGCTAGCCCGGATGGTGAAAGGATTGCGATTGGCACGCGCAACGGGGCGGTAGAACTGTGGACGTGTGATGGTGAAAAATTGGCCACTTATGGCGGGCACACTGCCGAGATTACCCAACTCATTTTTGTCGATAACAATCGTTTGCTATCCACGAGTCGTGATGGCGATGTACGATTATGGGATATTCGGCAGGGGAGTGCGTTCGTGTTTCAGGGACATACAGACTGGGTATTTGATGCTGCGCTTTCACCGGATGGCACGATTTTGGTTTCTGGCGGGCGAGATCAGCAAGTTTTGATGTGGGATGTTGCGGCACGACAGCCCCTGGGTGTACCTATGCAGTTACCCGACTGGGTTGTTGATGTTCATTTCGATGAAGGTAGTGAGACAGCCATTGCAGTAACTCGATCAGGGGTTATTGCTCAGTGGGAAGGTAATGTGGATGCCTGGAAGCAAACCGCCAGCCACATGTTGGATTAGTTAGGTAGCCTACCCACACGTAACGATTTTAAGGTCTTGAGATGGCAGCGATGAGTGTCGTGGTTCCGACTGGTGTCGACGGTGCTGAAGCGGCTGTTGCCAACCCATAAGTTGCACAAACAGGCGGGCTAAGAACGTGATTCAATCGCATTGGCAAGTACGCGCCTGACTTTGCTGCGGTTTGTATTGGATAACAGAACGCAAACTCATCAGGCAGGGACAATCCTTCTGCTTGGGTTATGCAGGGGGCATTCGGACATCCTAGACCTTGGCAGAATAACGTGGAAGTTACGGCAAACAAACCGACTTTTTAGCGGTGTAGTCATGGGAATTAGAATATAATAACCAATGAGATTATTCTAAGTTCGAGACGTTGTGTGTTCATCAGCCAATGAGTGTGACCCAACGATCGCCTGAGTGCTCGCTAAAACACATCTTCAATCTTTTCGAGGTGCCAATGACAGAGACAGTTGAACCGTATGTATTTATTTCGTATTCTCGTCGTAATAAGGAGTTTGTGGAGCAGGTTCGCTCCAGCTTAACACAAAACAACATTACATACTGGGTAGACAAGGAAGGTATTGCGCCAGGGGCTTCTAATTGGGAGCATGCGATTCGCGAGGCGATTCGCGGTTCCAGTGCCGTCCTGTATGTGATGTCGCCGGATGCGTTAGCGTCAAACATTGTGCAAGGAGAGATTGCGCTGGCCGAAATGCATAAACTGACGATTTATCCAGTCTGGGCGGTGGGCACTAGTTTGATCGAGTGTGCCCCGTTCAAAATGGCGAAAGCGCAGTATATTGATATGCGCGGCGAACGATACATGAGTGGGCTGCAACAGTTGATTGATGTGCTCCAATCGAAAACGACGGATGTTGCTTATGTGCCTGCAACCGTGCAACCGTTACCGGAAGGCAAGGAACCTCGCAATCCATACAAGGGTTTAAATGCTTTTCAAGAGGAAGATGCTCGCGACTTCTTCGGTCG
>CAWUJQ010000091.1:0-14099 GCA_963922445.1 uncultured bacterium | reverse complement strand
CAAAGCGGCTGGTGCGCCGGGCCTGCTGGCGATGATGGTGCAGCGGGTGAGTCCGGGGCGGCGGTCGTGGAAGGCTGGGTTGTGGTTGCTGACGGTGATGCTGCTGATTATCACAATGGCCCGCCCAACGTGGGGCCTGCGCTCGGATATCATTGAGGTGGAGGGGGCATCGGTGTTTGTGCTGCTAGACGTGAGCAACAGCATGAACGCGGAGGATGTTGCGCCGTCGCGGTTGGCGCGGGCCAAGCTAGGCGTAAGCGATTTGATGGTGGGTATTGAGGGTAACGAGGTTGGGCTGGTGACGTTTGCAGGATCGGCCTTTATCTTCTTCCCGTTGACGACGGACATCCGGTCAGCGCAGTCGTTTTTGAACTTCGTCTCAACCGATACCATTACGCAGCAGGGCACGGCCATCGGTGAGGCAATCGACCTCGCGCTGAACTCGTTTGACGAAACGCAGGCGACAGAACGCATTATCGTGCTGCTCAGCGATGGTGAAGATCACAGCCAGGAGACGGAAGACGCGATACAACAAGCCATTGATGCGGGCGTGCCCGTGCATGTGCTGGGCTATGGCACAGACGGCGGCGGTTCAATTCCCATTCGCAATAGCGCTGGGGTTGTGGTTGGCAATAAGCTGGATCGCAATGGTGAGATGATTATCACACGCCTGGACGAATCGTCATTGGAGCGGATTGCACGGCGCACGGGCGGCATCTATCAGCAGATTGACCCGGCAGGCACCGCGATTGAGAATGTGGTGCAGCTTGTCAACACAGCGCAGAGTGGATCATTGGGCGAAGAAGAGCGCACAACCGGCATTGAACGCTTTGCGTTATTTGGCCTGTTGAGTTTGCTGCTGCTCTCGCTGGAAATGCTAGTTCCGGAGACGAAATCGTCATGAGGTGGATTTTGCTAGTGGCGGCGCTGGTTGTACTGGCGGGATGCGGTGCGCGGCAGCCGTTACAAAACAACAGCGCCAATCGTCAATTGCAACGGGAACGCGTTGACCTGGCACTGCGCAACTACCAGTATGCCCAGGTTACCGACCCGGATGTGGCCCTGCCGTACTTTAATATGGGGGTGGCCTACCTTGAAGCCGGGGAGTATTTACGGGCAGAAGCGGCGCTGAACCAATCGCTGCGCACGGTCAACATTGAGATGGCGGGCGAGGTGTACTTTGCACTGGGTGAGGTGTATTTTCGATTGGGGCGCTACCCGCAGGCCGCCGCCGCCTACCGTGAAACGTTGCAGCGTGACCCCGCCGACGATGCTGCCCGCTACAACATGGAGTTGGCCCTGTCGCTGATACCGTCGCCATCGCCGGAGACGCAAGATTCAGAGGACGAAGACGAATCTGAAGACTCAACGCCCACCGCGTCGCCCTCACCTACCCAATCGCAATCGCAGGAAGAAGGCACACCGACGATTACGCCTACACCGTCACCCCAACCCGATTCGGGCGATCAACCCCCGACCGCCACGCCACCCGGCGCTCCCCCAAGTGAAAGTGAAAATCCAGAGGGCGAGCCGACATTGGTACCGCAAACCGAACTCGAACAGCTTCTTGACGATAAGAGCTATCAGCAGGATATCCTGCCAATACGTGAAGACGACGTTGAGGCGGGCGCTCCGCCTGAGAAGGATTGGTAGGTAGCAGCCATGTTAAATAAACTTTACGTTATGGTAGCGGGGTTAGCGGCTTTAGCTCTGTTGTTAGGGCAGGCTGGCAGGGCTTTGGCCCAATGCGAGCCGCTGGTTGACACGATTCGGCTGGAATCATCGGTCGATAATGCGGTGCCATATGTGGGGCAGCAGGTGATTTATACGATTCGCATTGAAAATACACTCGAAAACCCGCCGAGTTTTGCGCCGCCACAGTTCGAGGGCTTTTGGCGTGCCGGGGCACTGCCCATCGACACGACAGAGGAGTTCATCTGCAACGTCAATGTGAGCGTGACAACCAGCCGCTATATTCTCTTCCCGCTGCGGGAAGGGCAGCTCACGATTCCACCGGGCACGCTAGACTTCTCGGAAAATCCGGTATACGAGGCGCGCACCCGCATTGAGTCGAACGAGGTGTCGATTAATGTGGCCCCCCTACCGGACGGCGCACCGCCATCGTTTACCGGGGCTGTGGGCTATCCGTTTTTTGTGACGGCCTCGGTGGGCCGCGCAACTGCAAATGCGGGCGACCCTGTTTCGCTGCGGCTGGTGATTGAGGGTGCTGGCAACCTAGAGCAAATTGCGCCGCCTGCGCTGCCATTGGGTGACGGATGGCAGACCTATAACCAGCCGACATCGGTTGAGACGGCGACGGAAAATCAGCGGTTGGTGGGTAAACGGACGTTTGAATGGCTGGTGGCGGCAACGCAAGATGGCCTTGTGACCATTCCGCCGATTGAGTTTAGCTATTATCACCCGGATTTGCAGGCGTACCGCACAGAATTTACCGAGCCAATAGAACTCAGCATTTTGCCATCAAATTCTGCTGCTGCTGTTTTAGAGCTGCCGCAGGTGCGTGACAATACTGAGGCTGCCGCTGAGGTGACGACGGTGCTGGCTTTACGGACTGTGCCCAATGGTGGGGGTTCATTGCCGACGGGCTGGTTGTGGTGGCTATGGGCTGTGCCGCCGCTCGTATTCACATCGGTGTTTGCGCAGCGGGTCTATCGAGTGCGCCAGTCTCGCAATGCAGAGCAGACCCGGCGCACACAAGCGCTCAAAGTGGCGCGCAGCAGTTTGGCGTCCGTCACCAAAATGCGCGGGGATAAGGCTTATCGTGAGTTGCTGAGCATCATTCTGACCTACTTTGCGGACAAGTGGGATGAAGAACCACTTGGGCTTAGCAAAGCGGATTTAGTCCAGCGGCTAGACGCGAAGGGCATTGACCCAACCATCACTCAGCAGGTTATCCAGTGTGTGGAAGAAGCCGAGGCCGGGCGCTACACGCCATCTCAAAAGTCACCGCCGCGCAGCCTGATTAAGCAAACCCTGCTGGCGTTAATCGCCGTTGACTCTGCATTGGAGGAGGCATGAGGCGGTTGGCAGGGCTGTGGTTGTTGTTGGGCCTTAGCTTGGTGAGCGGTGTATACGCACAAACGGCGACCAGTGACGCCTTTGCGCAGGCAGAGCGCGCCTACGCTGCTGGCGACTACAATGCTGCTGTCGCGCTCTACGAGCAGGCCATGGCGCAGGGCGCACGCCACCCGGCTTTGTATTTCAACTTGGCAACAGTTTATGAAGCGCAAGGCCAAACGGGGGCGGCGCTGCTCTACTACTTGCGAGCACATCAGGGTGTGCCCCGCGATGCAGATTTGAACGGACGCATCACGCAGTTGCAGGCGGAGCGGCTAGACGTACAGCAGGATGAAACGATTATTATTGACCGGCTTGGTACAGTTGTTTCTGGCATTGCAACGGTGGGCGAGTTGGCTGGTTTGGCTTTTGGCCTGTGGCTCATTTGGTTTGGGTTGGCAACGTTGGTTGTGGCTCAACCGCTGTGGCGTGAGGGGGTGCGCCCGGTGTTGGTTGTGTTAGGGGTGGTGTTGTTGTCTGCCTTAGTGCTGTTGGGGACGCGCCTGTATGTGGAAAATTACCGTCCGCAAGGGGTTGTGACGGTCGCTGAAGTAGATGTATACAGCGGCCCAAGCCTGGACTATTTGCAGTTGTTCACGCTGTCAGAAGCGGCAGAACTGCGTCGCGTGGATGAGGAGGCGGGTTGGTCACGGATTGTGGTGCCGAACGGACGACGGGGATGGGTGGAAGCGGATCAGATCGGGCTGGTTACGAGTAGAGTTCCCTGACGAGCGGGATAATGTGTTCGTGGTTGTTAGTGACCCTTGCGCCTGCCTGAGTTAACAGGTCGATTTTGGTTTGTGCGTCGGTTCCTTCTTCGTCAACGACTGCGCCACGGCTGCCCATGACGGTGCCCAGCGGCGCGGCGCGCCCAGCAATATGAGCGATCACGGGTTTCGTCATCTGATGAATGTAGGCGGCGGCGTCATTTTCTTCGTATCCCCCAATTTCACCTAACATCACAATATACCGGGTGTAGGGGTCTTCCTCGAACAGTTGCAATATTCGCGTCATGCGTGTACCCAGTACCGGATCGCCCCCGACGCTGACGATGGTACTCTGCCCAATGTTCTGCTGTGTGAGCGCGTGCGTTACTGCAAACGCGAGTGTGGTACTGCGCGACACAACGCCCACCTCACCGGGCATGGCGATGAATCCAGGAATAATCCCCAGGCTGGCGACCCCCGGAACCAAGATGCCCGGACTGTTGGGGCCGATCAATCCGCTGGGTGTAAACCGGATGTATTCGCGTACTCGCACGGCATCCAGCACAGGCATCCCGCTTGTTACGCAAACCATCAGGCGAATATCGCTGTCAATGGCCTCGTAGATTGCGTCGGCAGCGTGGGCAGCGGGCACAAATATGACCGATGTATCGGCCCCGGTTGCGTTGACCGCGTTGGCGACACTATCGAATACGGGCTTGCCCAAAATCCACTCACCGCCCTTGCCGGGGGTTACGCCGCCTACAATCTGTGTACCCAGGTCGATCATGCGCTCCGTGAAGCGCTGCCCTTCATGCCCGGTGATGCCCTGCACGATTACGCGGTTCGTCTGGTCGATCAGAATGGCCATATGCCGTTTGCCCTGTGCAGATTGAGATTCGCACGGCCAATAATAGCTTACCGGGGCGGGCGAGTCGAACGGTACACAGGGACTTACAACCGCTAAGCAAAAATGTAGGCCATGTTACTTTCGCTTTTTGGCGATAAGGGGTACCTTCTGCACTATGAAACCCACCTTGCGCGAACGGACAAATCATGAAGCAAACAGCAGAGCATCAAAGACTCGAAGCCTACCGGCAGCGCCAATCCAACTGGAAAAATTGGGGGCCGTACCTGAGCGAACGGGCGTGGGGGACCGTCCGTGAAGACTACAGTGGCACGGGGGAAGCCTGGGATTATTTTCCGCACGATCATGCTCGCAGCCGCGCCTATCGGTGGAATGAGGACGGGCTGGCGGGCATCAGTGACCGCAACCAGTATCTGTGTTTTGCGCTGGCCCTGTGGAACGGTAACGACGGCATCCTCAAAGAGCGGATGTTTGGCTTGACGGGGGTCGAGGGCAATCATGGCGAAGACGTTAAAGAGTATTACTACTACTTGGACAGTACGCCAACCCACAGCTACATGAAAATGCTGTACAAGTACCCGCAAGGCGCTTTCCCCTACGCTGACCTGGTGGGCGAAAATCAACGGCGCGGCTTCCATGATTTTGAGTACGAGTTGATGGACACTGGCGCTTTTGATAACAATCGCTACTTTGACGTCACCGTGGAGTATGCCAAGGTGGGTGAAAATGACATCCTGGCGCGGATTAACGTGACCAACCGGGCTGACGAAGCTGCTGACATCACCGTGCTGCCGACGTTGTGGTTTCGTAACACATGGAGTTGGGGCTATGAGGCTGGCCCGATGGGGGACGTGCCAGAAAAGCCGACTATGCGCCGGATTGATGACGGCAAGGGGCATTTGGCATTGCAGGCAGACCATCCGGCGAGTGGTATCTACTACTTGTATGCAGAGGCGGCGGATAACCTGCTGTTCACCGAAAATGAAACCAACGCCCAGCGCCTTTTCGGTTTGGAAAACGCCACCCCCTACGTCAAGGACGGGATTCACAATTACATCATTCATGATGATGCCAACGCGGTTAATCCCGACAATGTGGGGACGAAAGCTGCCGCACAATACACGCTGACGGTTCCCGTAGGCGAGACGGTTTCGGTGCGGGTACGCCTGACGAACGCTGCCGCGCCTACGGCAACGCCCTTTGCGGATTTCGAGGCGACTTTCGAGAAGCGCCTGACCGAAGCTGATGAATTTTACGCAGTGGTGCAGCGGGATGGCCTCACTGAAGATGAAAGCCGCGTACAGCGCCAAGCATTCGCGGGGATGTTGTGGACAAAGCAGCTTTATTACTACGACATGGAACAATGGCTATACGGCGACCCTGGCACCCCCGCCCCCTATGGCCGCCGTTATGGGCGCAATCACGAGTGGGAGCACCTGCACAACTTCGACATTATCTCCATGCCGGATAAGTGGGAGTACCCCTGGTATGCGGGCTGGGACTTGGCCTTTCACTGTTTGCCATTGGCGTTGGTTGACCCGGACTTTGCCAAGCGGCAAATGCTGCTGCTCACGAGGGAGTGGTACCAGCACCCCAACGGCCAACTCCCGGCGTATGAGTGGGCATTTGGTGATGTGAACCCGCCCGTCCATGCGTGGGCCACACGGCGCGTGTACGAGATTGACGCCGAGATGAACGGGACGCCTGACCGTGACTTCCTTGAAGAGGTGTTTCACAAATTGCTGCTCAACTTTACATGGTGGGTCAACCGCAAAGACGCCGACGGCAACAACATCTTCCAGGGCGGGTTTTTAGGGTTGGACAACATCAGTGTGTTTGACCGGTCGAAAGCGCTGCCCTTCGACGGTCATATTGACCAGTCTGACGGCACGGCTTGGATGGCTTTTTATTGCCTGGAAATGCTCAACATGTCGATTGAGTTGGCCAAAGAGAGTGATGTTTATGAAGGGCTTGCGACCAAGTTCTTTGAGCACTTCTTGCGGATTGCTCACGCTATGGCCAGCCTGGGCGGTACAGGGCTGTGGGACAACGAAGACGGCTTCTTTTACGATGTGCTGCACCTGCACGATGATAGCGTAATTCCATTGAAGGTACGGTCATTGGTGGGGCTAATGCCGATGATTGCTGTGGAGACCATTGGCAAAGCAACACTTGATCGGATGCCTGCGTTTGCTCGGCGTGTAGACTGGTTTTTGACGAACCGGCCTTATCTTGCTGGAGAGATGGCAAGCTTCCACACGCCGGGTGAGAATCAACATCAAATCCTGTCGATTCTGTCACAGGATGGGCTAGAAAAGGTGCTGCGTTACATGCTTGATGCGAGTGAGTTCCTGAGTGACTACGGCATTCGCTCTGTCAGCAAATTCCATGAGGCCAACCCCTACACCTTCTACCTCGAAGGCGGGGCGGCATTCTCTGTGAGCTATCAACCGGCGGAAAGTGAAAGCGGCCTGTTTGGGGGCAATTCTAATTGGCGCGGGCCAATCTGGTTCCCGATTAACTTCCTGTTGATTGAGTCGCTAGAGAAGTTCTACCGTTACTATGGCGATGAGGTCACGGTGGAAATGCCGACCGGCAGTGGTAACCGGGTCACGCTGAAGGCGGCAGCGGATGAGTTGTCGCGCCGTTTGATTTGTTTATTCCTGCGCGATGAAAACGGCGAGCGGCCTGTTTACGGCGGCGTGCGTACCTTGCAGGACGACCCTCACTGGCGTGATTTGATTTTGTTTAATGAGTACTTTCACGGGGACAACGGCGCAGGCCTCGGCGCAGCCCATCAAACAGGGTGGACGGGGCTGGTTGCTTACCTGATTCAACATGTGGACAATGCGTAGCTTTTGCGCGCAACTTATCGAATGTCCAAGCATCTACTACAGAGGAGAAGCGATGAAGGGTCTGGACGGTAAGAAGGTATTGGTAACGGGCGGCAGTTCTGGCATTGGCCAGCAGATTGCCATCAAATATGCGGAGTATGGTGCGGACGTTGCCATCAACTACTACAAGAACCGTGAAGAGGCAGAGTCCACGGAAGAGGCGTTGGAAACTTGCCGTGCGCAAGTTCGTGGGCATGGGGCAGAAGATGTTCTAGTGCAGGCCGACGTCAGCAAAAAAGAGGACGTTGACCGCATGTTTGACACCGTGTTGGAACAGTGGGGCACGCTGGACATCCTGATTAATAACGCAGGCATTCAAATTCCGGGTGAGTCGCACGAGATCACACCGGAGCAGTTTACTCGCGTTATCAACACCAACGTAATTGGGGCGTTCTTCTGTGCGCAGCGCATCATCCAAGTGCTGTTGGAGCAAAACAAGCCGGGCAGTATTGTGAATATTTCCAGCGTGCATCAGTTGATCCCCAAGCCGCGTTTTGTGGGTTACAGCGTGAGCAAGGGCGGTATGCAAAACCTGACGCGCACGCTGGCACTTGAGTATGCAGATCGCAACATCCGCGTGAATGGGATTGGGCCGGGGGCAACCATCACACCCATCAACAGCGCGTGGATTGACGACCCGGAAAAGAAGGAAATGGTCGAGTCGCACATTCCGATGGGGCGGGCGGGCACTGCTGAGGAAATGGCCGAAGCAACGGCATTCCTCACGTCTGATTTAGGTGCTTACATCACCGGGCAGACGTTGTTCGTGGACGGGGGTCTGACGCTGTACCCGGACTTCCGCACGGCGTGGTCGTCTGAGTAGGTATGGTTGATGTCATTTGGTTGGTGCCACTCCTGCTGTTGCCGGGGGTGGCCCTCCTCATCATGTCCACGTCGGTGCGCTACGGGCAAATTCATGAAGAAACACACCACCTGCTCGAATTTGACACGCACGTTCCGCCGACGTTTATTGACATGCTGCGGATGCGGGCGCGCTACTTTCGTAATGCGCTGGTCGGGTTGTATACAAGCGTGGTGTCTTTTGTGACGGGCAGCATCATCGGTGGCGTGCTTGACCTGTGGCGCATTGGCGCGGATGCTGTCATTTTGACGTTTTCACTCCTTGGTATTGCATGTGTGGTGTTTGCGTCCGTTGAACTAGTGCGCGAATCATTCCTGTCGTTGGAAGTGATTGATTACCACATTGACTCTATTGCGGTGGACGACGAGAAGATGTTGTGAGTTAAAAATCCACGCCGTTGACGATGCCGCGCATCAGGTAGCGGCGTGCCAGGATGAATACCATCAGGCCGGGCGTCATGACGATGATACTGGCCGCGGCAAGCTGTTCGTTGTTGTTGCCTTCAAGCTGGCTTTGCAGGTCATAGAGCGCGACGGGGGCGGTTTTCATCGCGTTGCTGGAAAGCAGAATAAGCGCGGTGAGGAAGTCGTTCCAGTTGTACACAAAGTTAACCAGGAAGATCGCCGCCAGCCCTGGTGCAGACAGTGGCACAACAATCCGCAGCAGAATTTGCAGTGCGTTAGCACCATCAACCGCAGCCGCTTCTTCCAATGATGGCGGCAGCGACTCATAGAAGCCTTTCATCACCCAAACACCGAATGGAATGCCGTAGGCACCATAGACAACGATGATGACAGTATAGGTGTTCAGCAGGCCCAGGTCGCTGGCAATTGCAAACAGCGGCACTAACGTCGTGATGGTGGGCAGCATCATCATTGCCAGCAGGCCCCCCAGGATAATCCGGCGACCGGGAAAGCGGATGCGGGCAAATGCGTACCCGGCCATCGCGCAGATGATTGTTGTGATGGTGGCACCGCCTACACTGTTGAGGGTGCTGTTGAGGATGCTGCGTCCGAAGCGCGGGGATGTGAGCAGTTGGCGATAGTGCCCAAAAAATAATCCGCCCTCGCCAAAGGCATTTGTCACAAGGCCGAATCCACGCGGCTGAATGGATGTAAACAGCGTGTAGCCAATCGGGAATAACAGCGCGGCGCAAACCATCACCAGCACCGTGTGGGCAGCGATATTGCGTTGGCGTTTCAATCGAACAGCGCCCGCGTGTGCAGGCCGCTTACGACAGTGGAGATGACGAAAGCGGTCACAACAAAAACAGTCACAGCCAGGGTAGCGCCATAGCCAAAGTTAAAAAACTGAATCGACTCCCGGTACATATGCAGTGCCAGTACCTCCGTTGAACGCCCCGGCCCGCCTTCCGTGATGGATAGGAACATGCCGGTTGTATTCATTGCCTGCACGGTTAAAAAAGCCAGCGTCACCTGATGGGTGGGTGCCATGAGTGGCACGGTCACGTGCCAAAACGCTTGCCAGCGCGTGGCCCCGTCAATAGCTGCTGCCTCATGGATTTCCTGTGGAATCGTCTGCAACCCGGCAAGCAGCAGCAGCATCCCAAAGGCCAGTGCTCGCCACACGGTTGCGCAAATGACAACGGTCATCGCGCCTGTTCCTGTTCCCAGTATGTTTGCGGCGATGGGGTCTAGCCAGGTTTGCACGATGCCTACACCTGGTAAAAACAGCCAGCGCCACATGACGCCTGCAACAATTTCTGACAGCATCCAGGGGATGAAGATCAGCGTCATGTAAAAGCGGCCAAAGCGCACCCCACTGTAGAAAACCAGTGCAAGCAGATAGCCACCGACCAGCACCAGGGGCACAAAAAATGCAGCGAAAGTCGCAGTCAAGCGCACTGCATTCCAGAAGGTGGGGCTGGCAAGGATGGTTTGGTAGTTGTGTAAGCCATTGTAAACGAGTTCACCGCGTTGGGTGCGATGAAAGCTGAGGTACAGGTTATACAGCGCGGGGTACAGGCTGACCCCGGCGACGGCCAACAGTGCCGGGGTCACGAGCGCATACGGTAACAGCGCCCTGCGTGTAATTCGGTTGAGCATTTGCCTACCAGTAGCGATTGAGAATCTCCTGCGCGGAGGATTCTAGCCGGGGCAGCGGGTCGATTTCCGGGTTGAGCAACAGCTCCTGTAAGGTCGCTGCCAGTGCATCCACGCTTTCCAGGTAGAACGGGCTGCGCTGCATATAAATCCCCTGCTCAGTGAGGATTGCATCTGCCGTGACGAAGAAGTCTTCATCAAAGGCCGGGTTGGCAGCGGCGGCGGGCAGCGTGGGGATGCCAAATTGCGACTGTGCCCAGGTCGAGAGCGTTTCCGGCTGCATGAACATATCAATCCAGTCGGCGGCGGCGGTGGCATTGACCGCATCGGACGGCACAATCCAGGCTTCGCCCATCATATATACGGACGGGCCGTTGCCGAAGTCCAGGCCGCCCGTCATCAGCACTTCGCCGGAATCAACGGCGTCTTTGAGGCCGGGAACAAACATGGGCGACCAGCTTGCACCACGAAAGGACGCAGCCTCACCGTTGAGCCAGGGCGTTTCTGCATCAAAAAAGCTGCCAGATACGCTCAACTGTGGCAAGTGGCCCTCTGCCAGCAGTTGACGGTTAAACGCGACCACCTCAGCAACAGCTTCGGTTGCCCAGGCTGGCTTGCCTTCTTCATCAAACAGTGTGCCGCCGTTAGAAACGATCATCGGGTACCACAGCGTTTCGACTGCCGAGTAGCTGCGCCCAGCATAAAAGGTCGTGAACACCGTATCTTCGCTGGTGATTTGTGGCGCTACGTCAAGCCAAGCGTTCGCTGTTTGCGGGAACCCATCAGGAAAGGCAGCGTCACGATAGTAGGTGATGCCGCTGCGCACCGTGTGAACGACACAGTAGCGTTCGTCGCCATACAGGCAGGCGTTTGCATCTTTACCATTGAGTTCAGGCAGCCAGTCTGCATCACTCAGCGCGCCATCAAGGGGCAGCAGCGCGCCGATGTCTAGCAGAGACGGAATGTGTTGGCTTGTGGTCGCGACCACGTCGGGCACGTCGCTGTTGGTTTGCACGGCGATGGCTAACTTGGGGGCGACTTGATCCCAGGCGACCTGTTCGTAGACGACTTCGATGCCCGTGGCCACTTCAAAGGCGTTGATCTGGTTGTTGAGGTTAACGGCGTTCTGATTTTCGGTGTCGGTTAGGTCGTAGCGTGACCACAAAACAAGCTGTTCGGTGGGCTGAGCATGGACGGATGTTGCGATCACGGCCAGCGTTGCAATCAGCGTGAGCAGGCGTATAGGTTGCATGTTTACGGAACTCCTGACGGGTTTGCCGGGTGGAAGGTGGTCGTGTGAGCAGGGCTGAACCCGGCGGCGGTAATTGGCAAGGTTGCCCGCACATTGTACACGGGCGAATGTATGGCGGCGATATAAATTTCAGTCAGGGAATGTTTGCCTGATGTTGTCGTGGGTAACTAAAGCGCTTCCATCTGCTGGATGGTTTCGAGTGTGAAGTCTTCCAGCGAATCTAGCACAATATCGGCATGGGCCAGCTTTTCTGACGACGGCGGGAAGCGCGGGTCAGGCACGGCGATGACTTTCATCCCGGCGCGGCTGCCGGATAAGATGCCGTTGCCGCTGTCTTCCAGGCAAACGCACGCCGCCGGGTCAACACCCAGTTTCTTTGCGACAGCAAGGTATACATCCGGGTTTGGTTTACCTTTGGGGACGGTATCCGCAGAGAGAACAATCTGGAACTTTCCCGCGACGGCTGCGTCGTTGGTCACGGTGTCGATGAGTACCTGTGGTGACCCCGATGCAACGCCTGTTGGGTAGTGGGCGTGGGCCAGTTCCACCGCCGCCACGGCGCCAGGCCGATAGGGAACGCCTGCCTGATACAGCTCTACCATGCGGTCAATGATGTGCTGCTGCACCTGTTCGGGTGGTAGGGTCAGGTCTAGCCGCTGGATCATATAATCGACCCACTCCTGCGTGCTAACGCCCATCACGGCTTTATGATCGTCTTCGTTCCAGCCTTTGCCCGCTTCGGCGGCCATTGCCGCACGTGCTTTGTCCCACACAGGTTCGCTGTCCACGAGTAGCCCGTCCATGTCGAAGATCACCGCTTTGATTTGCGTCATACGTCACGCCTCGCTTTTAGGTCCGATTTCGGGCGCAACCATACCACAATCCATTGGTTTAAGGCGAACCGTTAACCGTCCAAGCCGAGGCGGTAGGGGTGGGTATATACGCGCATCGAATCGCGCCGGACGTAACCTACCATGCAGATGTCCCACGCCTGGGCCAGTTGGAGCGCGGTACTGGTCGGAGCCGTACGGCTGGCCACAATCGGGATGTTAAGCCGATGGGTTTTGGTCATCATCTCGGAGCTAATGCGCCCACTCGTGATGAGGATGCAGTTGCGCACGTCGAGGCCATCGCGCACCACCTTGCCCGCGATTTTGTCAACCGTGTTGTGCCGGCCTACGTCTTCAGCACTGTAAAGCCGCCCATCGGCGTTGCCAAGCAGGGCGGTATGCACGCCGCGCACTTCGTTGTATAGATGGGCGGCGCTTCGCAGGTCACGCATGCGCTGCAAGACAACATCGGGTGTGGTGGTGAAGTCCGTTTCGACCCGATGGCGGCGGGCGCTAATCTGCTGGAACGTCACACCTGCGCCGCAGCCGGATGTAAGGATCATCTGGCGGCGGGTGTTGATGCTGCGCCGGTGCAGTTCCACATTGATGCACTCATCCTCTGGCAGATGTGTGATCGCTTTGACCTCATCCATCGTTTCGATGACGGCTTCGTTGTACAGGAAGCCCAGTGCTAAGGCTTCTTCGTCTGTGGGGCTGCACATCATGGAGGCGAGGGTGTAGCCATTAACGCGCACGGTCAGGTACACCTCTTCGATGACGCCTCCGTCAACAGCGTGCGTACCGCTGCCGTCAACGGTGATATAGGTATGCGGCAGGTAGCCCCGTTTAATCCGTTGATCCATTAGCCGTGCCGTTATGCTTGTTTTTGCGGGGTTTGCGCGTCATCTGCCGGATTTCGTCTGGCCCTAAGCCCTGCTGCATACCCCACTCCACTTTGGGCTTGAGCGCACCCGTTGGGCACACGTCCAGGCATTGGCCACAGAACACACACGGCGAGTCTGTGATGGTGGCACCAAACGTGGTCGCCACGCTGGTATCGTGGCCGCGCCCATCCAGTGTGAGGGCAAACGTGTATTGGGCGTCTTCGCCACACACCTGCACGCAGCGCCAGCACGTCACGCACTGCGAGTAGTCACGGATGTAGAACGGGTTGTCGTCATAGACGGGGTGTTCGCGCTTTTCCGCATCTGGGAAGCGGTTGGCGTCCGTGTTAAGTGTATGCATCTGTTCCTGGATTTCAGGCGCTTCGTCCAGATTAACGGACGCGCTGAGCATTTCCAGGATGGTGCGGCGGCTGCGTTCGACGCGCTCGTTGTCGGTTTCTACGGTGCTATCGGCCTGGCAGGGCGCGATGCACGCGGGTTGTAGCACCCGGCCCTCGTTTACGTCTACGACGCACAGGCGACAGAGGCCGTTGGCGGTGGTTTTGTCGCTGTAGCAGATGATAGGCACCTCTTTGCCAATCGCTTCAGCGGCTTCCAGCAGGGTGGTGCCTTCAGGCACTGTGACGGTTTGGCCGTCGATGGT
>CAWUJQ010000090.1:0-14363 GCA_963922445.1 uncultured bacterium | reverse complement strand
TCCAAGTTGTAGATGCGCTCACCGGCCTTCAACACATCATCCGCAGTGAAGTCGATACCGACGATGGATGCGTACTGCTCAGCGTATTCTTCTGCACCGATGGCGAATGCACCGAACTTACACAGGTCCAGGCTATCAGAGAATGCGTGGATGTCCTGCAAAATCATGAGCAGTTCACCCTTACCTTCCCAGTCGAGCGGGTCGGTCTTCAGGCCAATCACACCCAACTCAGAAGCCGGGGAGTAGCCGCGCAAGTGGCACGCACCGCGATTGCTGGTGGCATAACCCAAACCCATACCCTTCAGGCCACGGGGGTCATATGCCGGGATGGACTGACCGCGCACGGCCATTGACACTTCAGGGTGACCGTAAGCTTCACCAATCTTCGCAACACCTTCAGCAAGCTTGTCACCGACGCCTTCACGCAGGGCCGTTTGGCGAGTGAGTTCCACCATGCGCTTGTGATCGCCCCAGCCCAGGCTTTCTGTACCGTTCCACCCACGGTCGCAGATTTCCATGTACGTCGCCAGGCAGTTGCCCATCTCAATAGTGTCCATGCCGTAGTCGTTGCATTGGTGAATCATGTAGGCAATGGATTCTTTGTTGTCGTTGAGGCAGTGTGCGCCAAACGCCCAGGCCGTCTCGTACTCGAAGCTCTCCGTGCGGATCGTTTCGCCGTTGTACTCGACTTCAACTTCCTTCTTACATGCCACCGGACAAGCATGGCAGGTCGGTTCTTCTACGAGGATAGTGTCGCGGATGTGTTCACCGCTGATGAGTTCAGCCCCGTCGAACGATGTCGTCTGGCTATTCTTGGTCGGCAAAGCACCGATGCTGGCGGTTACGTTCATCAGCATATTGGTGCCATATAGGCTCAAGCCGCCCTTGCGCGGTGAGGTGATGTTGCCCTCGTCCATAATCATGGCGAGACCCTTGCTGAATGCTTCCTTGAAGTCATCAGGACGGGCTGCGGCGGGCATTGCTTTCTTCGCCTTCACGACGATGGCCTTCAAGTTCTTGGCACCACCAACGGCACCCGTACCACCGCGACCAGCAGCCCGTTCATTCTCGTTGAGCCACGCTGCAAACTTTACCTTATTTTCGCCAGCCTGACCGATCGTAATAACCGTTAGGTCTTTTTCACCGTAGCGGTCTTGGAAGTGCTTAATCGTCGCTTTGGTGCCCTTGCCCCAAATGTCACTCGCGTCGCGCAGTTCCACTTGGCCGTCTTCCACATAGGCGTAGGTCGGCTTATCCGCAATACCTTCGAAGATCAAGCCATCGAAGCCACTCCAGCGCAAACGCGCTGCCGACCAGCCGCCCTGATGACTGTCTGTGACCGTCCCGGTCAGCGGGGATTTTGTGACAACTGCCAAGCGACCACTCATGCTGGCGCGGCTACCAGTCAGTGGGCCGTTCATAAAGCAAAGCAGGTTTTCTTCCCCATATGGGTCAATCTGAGCGCCTGCTTCAAGGCAATAGCGCACACCCAAGCCGCGTGCACCGATGTACTTGCGCGCCCAATCTTCAGGGATTCCCTCGTAACCAACCTCGCCACTGCTCAGGTTGATGCGGGCAACGCGATCTGCATATCCACCAAGTTCCATAATTAAATCCTTACTTTTAAGTCTTGGCCTTAACTTAAACGAGGCATAAGCCCCACATAAGCATATCATAAGCGACCAAATCAGTAATGGACTTCATATGTAGACCCTGAAAATTCACCCAAAATGGGGATACATGCACGGTATTAGGTCTGGGTTCGGTCATTTGCCGAGGGCATATAACCGCCCTCCACCCAACTTGATCCATCTTTCCCCACTTCTTTCTTCCACACAGGCACAATTTCCTTCAGCCGATCAATGCCGTATTTTGCACCCTCAAAGCACCCATCGTTGCGATGCCCCGCCGAACACGCGATCAAAATTGTGTTCTGGCCTACTTCTAAACGCCCCACTCGCTGAATAATGGCAATGCCTTGAACCAGCGGCCATGTCTCTCGGATTTCTTTCGCAACTTGATGCATCTTCGCCACAGCCATCGACTCATACGCCTCATACTCAAGGTGTTGCGTGTGCAGCATATCGCCGTCCGTTTGCCGCGTTTCACCGCGCACCATGCCACTAAACATGACGACAGCACCCGTTGCAGGTGTTGTGATGGACGCAACGATCGCATCATGGTCAATTGGACCGTCCGCGAGGCGCGCTATCGTCGGCGCATCCGTGCTTCCGCCGCTCACCGGCGGGAAAAACGCCACATTGTCCCCATCTTTGACGGCATCTTCCGCAAAGGCATACTCCTCGTTAACCGCCGCAATGGAGGCCTGAATGTTGTCCTCCATTGCAGGGAACAATTCGGTGAGCGTGGCTTTCACATCGGCTATACGAGCGCTCTCGCCGGTTAGCTCCACCGTCAAGCGATTTTTACCAGCCATTTCTTTGAGTGTGGCAAACAGCAATACATTAACCTTCATCAGTCAAACTCTCCTTTGCGATGTAATCGCCATGCACGCCGCCGCGCTTTTCCAGCAACCGCACATCCGTGATGGTCATGGTTCGATCTACTGCTTTCGCCATATCATAAATCGTTAGTGCCGCCACGTTCACTGCCGTTAGCGCCTCCATTTCGACACCCGTTTTGCCATGTGTTTTAGCTGTCGCCTGGATCAAGACCGCATGGTTGCTATCATCAAGTTGCAACTCCACGTCAATCTTGGTCAGTGGAATTGGGTGGCAAAGCGGGATCAACTCCGACGTGCGCTTCGCGGCCATTATCCCGGCCACGCGCGCGACGGTAAGGACATCTCCTTTCTTCAACGCGCCATCGCGGATCAACCGCAGCGTTTCCGGTTGCATGACAACCCGCCCCCCCGCAACGGCAATCCGGTCGGTATCGGGTTTGGCACCTACATCAACCATGCGGGCGCTGCCATCTCCATCAATGTGAGTGAGTTGGTCACTCATTGTTAAATCACCTTTATCAATTCTTGTGAAAACTCTGGACACATCAGTAGATTAAACCTCATAATAGACGCAGTAAATACCAACCAAAGTTATTGTTTGCCTGCCTTATCGTTAGATGCTTCATACACTATGAAACCAACAACTTCAGAATTTTTTAGCGTCAAGCCTGTGCAAGACGCCTTAACCGCCGTCTTCGACGCCATACATCACACACTACCAACTGAAACGATTCCCTCAGCCCGCAGTGCTGGGCGGGTTATTGCGCAGCCCCCCACGGCTCCAACCAACCTACCCGAATTCGTTCGCAGCACCATGGACGGCTATGCAGTGCGCGCTGAAAACACATTTGGTGCCTCACAATCGCTACCCGCCTACCTGGACTTAACAACTCCCGTGCTGATGGGCGTTGAGCCAACCCACACGCTGCAAACGGGACAGGCGTCTGCAATCCACACAGGCGGTATGTTACCAAACGGAGCGGATGCTGTCGTCATGATTGAACGCACACAGTCCGTTGACGATGATGAAATTGAGGTGCTCGCGCCCGTGGCACCGGGCGAAAACCTCGTGCAGGTCGGCGAGGACGTACAGCGGGGAGCGCCTATTTTTCCAGTAGGGCATCGCATCCGGCCCCAGGATATTGGCGGCCTGCTAGCAGTCGGTGTCACCGAGGTTGAGGTTGTCAAAGCGCCCCGAATTGCCATTATGGGCAGCGGCGACGAAATCGTTTCGCCAGAGCAAACGCCAAAATACGGTCAGATCAGGGACATCAACAGCTACATGTTGGCTGCCCTGTTTGAATCTATCGGCGCACAAGTTGCGATTCTGGGCATCGCTGCTGACACCTACGATGCAATCTACAGGATGGCGCAGCAGGGTTTAGCCGAAGCCGATGTACTCGTTATGACCGCAGGCAGTTCTGTGAGTACCCGTGACTACACCCGCGATGCCATCAACGCGCTGGGTAGCCCTGGCGTCATTCAACACGGCCTGGCGGTTAAACCGGGTAAACCCGCTGTCATCGCCGCGTGTGATGGTAAAGCGGTCGTTGGGCTTCCCGGCAACCCTGTCTCGGCATTTCTGGTTGCACGGCAGGTTGTTGTCCCCATCATCCAACACTTGATGGGCGAAGAACCCCGACAAAACGGTACGATTGAAGCCGTGTTGACCGCCAATATCGCTTCAACAACAGGGCGAGAGGACACCGTTCCTGTGAGGCTCACCAACACAGACGGCAAGATCGACGCCCAACCGATATTCGGCAAATCCAACCTGATTTTCACTCTGATTCACGCAGATGGCCTCATCACGGTACCCCTCAACAGCAACGGCCTCAAAGCTGGCGAAATTGTTCGGGTAATACCGTTTTAGGGAAAGATGATGCAAATTGATGAACGTAACACCTACCTGACGGATATTCCCCTCAGTGAGGCCCAACAACAACTGCATAAAGCCCTACAAGATGTAAATAAGAGCGCTGCCCTACCTGCGGAGGTTGTTCCTTTGCGCGATGCCCTGGGCCGCGTGACAGCCGCACCCGTCTGGGCCAAACGAAGCGCCCCCCACTATCATGCCTCCGCCATGGATGGCTATGCCGTCAACGCTGCTGATACGCTAGAAGCGACCGAAACACGCCCGGTACAACTCACACTCAACGAGCAAGCCGTTGGTGTTAACACTGGCGCACCCCTTCCGCCGGATGCCAATGCGGTCATTATGATAGAGCATGTGCAACACACTGACGCCAGCACCATCGAAATCACCGCTCCCGTTGCCCCGTGGCATCACGTCCGCATGATGGGCGAGGACATGGTGGCGACTGAACTCATCCTACCCGCAAATCACACCATTCGCCCGGTAGACCTGGGTGCAATGGCTGGGTGCGGTCACCACACGGTAGCGGTGCGACGCAAACCGTTCGTCATGCTCATACCCACTGGCAGCGAATTGGTCACGGCAGATACCGCACCCGAACCGGGCCAAATCATCGAATACAACAGCCTCGTGCTGAGCGCGCAAATTGAAAGCTGGGGCGGCAAAACTCATATTGCAGAGATCGTGCCCGATGAGCGGGAAAAGCTAATTGCAGCCGTTGAGTGGGCAATTGACCAGCAACCTGACCTTGTGCTGATGCTGTCTGGGTCTTCTGCGGGGAGTAAGGACTTCACTGCCGGTGTTATTGGTAACCTTGGCGACTTACGCGTTCACGGTGTGGCCGTGCGTCCGGGGCACCCCGTTATCATCGGCACGGCACAGCAAACGCCCATTATCGGCGTACCCGGGTACCCCGTGAGTGCAGCCCTGACTGGCGAAATCTTCATCCGCCCGCTGATAGCGCAATGGCTAGGTCAGCGGAAGCCAACCGCCCCAACAGTTCCCGCAAAAATGACGCGCAAGCAGCTATCACCCACTGGGGACGACGACTATGTGCGCGTGACCGTGGCCAAGGTCGGCGATAACTACCTTGCCACCCCGATTGGTAAAGGGGCAGGCGTCATAACATCGCTGGTACGAGCCGATGGCCTCGCACATATTCCACGTTTCAGCGAAGGTGTCAACAGCGGCGACGAAATCCGCGTACAACTTTATCGCGATTCAGGCGAAATTGAGCGGGCAGTGCTAACGATGGGCAGCCATGACCCGATGCTCGACTTACTCAATCAGCACCTGATGGACGCCTATGATATTCGCCTCACCTCTGCCAGTGTGGGCAGCATGGGCGGGTTGGTTGCCCTGCGCCGTGGTGAAGCCCACATGGCGGGCAGTCACCTGTTGGACGAGACGACTGGCGACTACAACATCAGCTATGTGCAGCATCACCTCAAAAAGCAGCCCGCACAGGTCATTACGTTTGCACACCGCGAACAAGGACTTATCGTAAGGAAGGGCAACCCTGCTGGCATCAAATCTCTAGACGACTTGCGTCGTACCAGTTATGTGAACCGCCAGCGTGGTGCCGGGACGCGCGTGCTGCTGGACTATGAACTCAAACAGCGTGGCATCCCTACGGACGAGGTGGGTGGTTACGATCATGAGGAATATACCCACATGGCAGTTGCTGCTGCTGTTGCGACGGGTATTGCCGACTGTGGTATGGGCGTCCGCAGCGCAGCTATCGCACTCAATATGGACTTTGTGCCCGTTGGCTGGGAGCGCTACGACTTTGTGATTCCCGAACAGCATCTTCAGCATCCGGGGGTGCTGGCGATATTAGAACTGCTCAACAACGACGTTTTTAAACACGAACTGATGAACTACCCTGGCTACGACACGAAAGAAACTGGCACCATTCAATACGTACACCAGCCGTGAACGATTGTTAGTCTTGAAAGAATAACGACCATGACGAACGAAACGCTACGCGATCAATTTAACCGCCCGCTCCGTGACTTGCGCATCTCGGTTACTGACCGCTGCAACTTCCGATGCACATACTGCATGCCCGCCGAAATTTTCGGTGAGCGCTACGAATTCCTGAAAAAAGAGCAAATCCTGACGTTTGAAGAAATCAGCCGCCTGGTAAAGATTATCGTCCGGCTTGGCGCGGTGAAGCTGCGCCTAACCGGTGGGGAGCCGCTTGTCCGGCGGCAGCTCGAGACGCTTGTTGGGCAGCTTAGCCCCATTGACGGCGTTGAAGACATCGCCATGACCACCAATGCCAAGCTGCTCACACCAGAGAAAGCCCACGCCCTCAAAACTGCGGGGCTACAGCGCATCACGATTAGTTTGGATTCCATCGACAGAGACGTATTCCGGCAGATGAACGGCAACCGCGCCACAGTCGATGATGTCTTGAAGGGTATCCGGGCCGCCGAAGCAGCCGACATCGGGCCAATCAAAATCAACTGTGTCGTCCAAAAAGGCATTAACGATCACACCATTGTAGAATTGGCGGCGTTCTGTCGCGAACGGGGTTACATCCCCCGTTTTATCGAGTACATGGACGTGGGCACCCGTAATGGCTGGGACATGCAGCACGTCGTGCCAGCGAAAGAGATTATTGAGCATATCAACGCTGCTTTCCCACTAGAACCTGCGGACAAAAACTACTACGGCGAGGTCGCACTGCGCTATCGCTATAAGGATGGCAAAGGCGAGATGGGGCTGATTGCGTCGGTGACGCAGCCGTTTTGCGGTAGCTGCACCCGGATGCGTCTTTCACCAGAGGGACAGATATACACTTGTCTGTTTGCATCGAAAGGCACTGACCTCAAAACACCGATGCGCGATGGGGCCAGCGACGACGAACTCGAACAAATCATCCGCAACACCTGGGGCAGTCGCATTGACCGCTACAGCGAAGACCGGGCCGCCGGGATTGCCCCAACGGGTGACAAGATCGAGATGTACTACATCGGGGGCTAATGTGCCCCCACTTGCCACCGTCGCCAACCTCTGGCACAATCGAACAAGTATTCTGGTTAAATGAGATGAAGGACGCTCATGCGCCGTTACGATGAGAAAATTGCGGCCCGCCTGCAACTTCAGCCGCAACAGGTGGCAGCGGCTATTTCACTGTTCGATGAGGGTAACACCGTGCCATTTGTTGCCCGCTACCGTAAAGAGGTCACGGGTAGCCTAGATGAACTCAAACTTCGTGACGTACAAACCGAACTCGTTCAACTGCGCAAAGTAGACGACCGCAAAGACACGATCACGTCGGCCATCGAAGAGCAGGGCAAGCTCACAGACGACCTAAAAGCTCAAATTGAGCAGGTTGAAACCCTCACCGAACTCGAGGACATCTACCAACCCTACAAGCAGCGGCGGCGTACCCGTGCAGCCATCGCCCAGGAACACGGCCTCACCCCACTGGCAGATGTCATCCAAGCACAACCCACACACGGCTCATCACCGGAGCAAGTCGCACAATCCTATCTGAGTGAGGCCGTACCCACTGCGGAAGACGCGCTAGCAGGCGCACGCGACATCGTCGCAGAGCGCATTAGCGACCACCCTGGCATCCGGCGGCAACTGCGCGACAAGGCCATGCGCTTCGCTAAACTGACCTCCCAAAAGATAAAGACGAGTGATGACCCACGCCAGGTATACGAAACGTATTACGACTTCAGCATCGGCGTGTCGAACGTGCGCCCACATCAAGTCTTAGCCGTCAATCGCGGTGAAAGCGAAAAGGTGCTGCGGGTCAAAGTCGAAATAGACGAGCGCGATTGGCGTCGCGCTATCGAGTCTGAATTTCGGCCCAATACCCACTCTCCCTTTGCAAACCAACTCGAACTCGCCATTGCAGATGCAGCGAAGCGGTTACTATTGCCATCCATCCAGCGGGATGTGCGCCGCACGCTCACTGACCAGGCGGAAGCCCACGCTATCCAGGTATTTGCAAACAATCTACGTGGCTTGCTCAGTCAACCGCCCCTCAAGGGGCAAATTATCATCGGGGTTGACCCAGGCTTCCGCACCGGGTGCAAAGTCGCCGTTATTGACGCAACCGGCAAGGTCATCGACACGGGTGTGATTTACCTAAACCGCGAAGACGATGTCCGTCGCAAACTACGACAGTGGGTTGAACAGCACTGCGCTACCCTCATTGCCATCGGCAATGGCACCGCCTCAAGAGATACGGAACAGCTTGTGGCTAGTGTCACCAGCCAGCTTGATGATGTGCATTACCTCATTGTCAATGAAGCAGGGGCCAGCGTTTATAGTGCGAGTGAACTCGCCCGCGACGAACTCCCTGATTTGGATGTCACGCTGCGCGGGGCGGTTTCCATTGCCCGCCGTGTACAAGACCCGCTGGCTGAACTCGTGAAAATTGACCCCAAATCGGTTGGTGTTGGTCTTTACCAGCATGATGTCAATCAAACCGCGCTGTCTGAAGCAGCGCAAATCGTGGTGGAAAGTGCTGTAAATCAAGTGGGGGTGGAACTTAACACAGCCTCGCCCGCGCTGTTGGCCTATGTATCTGGCATTGGGCCAAAATTGGCAGATAAGATCATCACACACCGCGAGGACAACGGCGCTTTTGCAAGTCGCAAAGCACTCAAAAAAGTGAGCGGCTTGGGGCCTAAGGCGTTCGAGCAATGCGCGGGATTCATTCGCGTCCGTGAAAGCCGCGACCCGCTTGATGCAAGCGCCATTCATCCGGAAAGCTACGCGACTGCCAAGCAAATCATGGCTATGGTCAGCCTTTCCATGAGCGAACCTATCCATGAGCGTGAAACGCGACTCGCTGAGTTCCGCCAATCCGTTGAAGTCAGCGAATTGGCCGAGCAACTTGACACGGGTGTTCCGACGCTGCTGGACATCTTCGAGCAACTCACCCGCCCCGGGCGCGACCCACGTGAAGACCTGCCTACACCCATTCTACGCACTGACGTTTTGTCCATGGATGACCTTAAGCAAGGCATGCGGCTCAGTGGGACGATCCGCAACATGGTGGACTTCGGTGCTTTCGTAGACATTGGCGTCAAGCAGGATGGCCTATTGCACATTAGCCAGATTCCACGCGGTCAACAGCTTCAAGTTGGGGATGTGATCGACATCAGTATCCGCAGCGTTGACAAGGATCGAGGCCGTATCGGTTTGGGTTGGGTGTAGTGCAGCACAAAGGAAAGCTACAATGTCTAGTCTTGTGAAATGTGAGTGTGGTGCGGAAGTCCAGGATGTAAACGGCCCAACCCATCGTTACATTGGTGCGATACCTGGATGTTGGGCGATTTACGGAGAAGTGCTGGCCCGCGAGTACGAGAACGTTGCCTACATGCGCTTCCATCAGCTAACAGTGGATTCATACGCTGGACAGCACCCAGGTACACCGTCACCCCAGTCTATTCAATCGGTGACCGTGCATCTCGTCAGCCTATATCATCAGCTTGAGTTGCAAAGCAACATCGACACAATACGCAATGCCATGCAAGGGGTTACGAAACGCAAAGGTCAGTTGATGTGGCTAGACCCTCCTACGTCCTTTGGCGACATCACTGTTTTGGATATACACGCTGCTGAGTCCGCTGAGCAGCACGGGCAGTTGGTTCACCGCTGGGCGGAGTCCGTGTGGCAGGCTTGGGCCGCTCACCACGACACCATTCGCCAGATCGCTGCTCACTGATGGCACGCATAATCCTCCATATCGACTTAGATGCGTTCTACTGCGCGGTGGAAGAGCAGCACAACCCATCCCTAGCTGGATTGCCATTCGCCGTCGGGGGAGATGCGGATAAGCGAGGCGTGGTGGCGTCGTGCTCGTACCCGGCACGGGTCTACGGGGTACGTTCCGCCATGCCGATGGCTGCTGCTCTGCGTAAATGCCCTGAGCTGGTGATTGTTCGGCCAAACTTCGGTCGCTATCGCGAGCGCTCACAGCAGGTGATGGCCATTCTGCACGATCTGACTCCGCTCGTAGAGCAACTCTCGATTGACGAAGCTTTTCTGGATGTCACCGGGCTTCAGCGCAGCCGCTCAAAGATTGCGAGCGATTTGCAGGGCCGAATCAACAATGAGCTACGCCTACCCTGTTCGATAGGCGTGGCGACCAACAAACTCGTGGCAAAGACTGCCACGACAATTGGTAAAGCCCAGGCAACCCAAGGAGACTATCCCAATGCGATTAACGCTGTCCCGGTAGGGGGCGAAGCAGCGTTCTTAGCACCACTACCGATTGAGGAACTGTGGGGCGTGGGGCCAAAAACAGCCCAAAAGCTGCGAGAGATGGGAATCACCACAATCGGTAATCTTGCGGCTTTTCCACCGGCGGAGCTACAGCGTCAGTTTGGCAAGCACGGTGCTGATCTTGCACAACGCGCTTCCGGTAATGACGCACGCCGTGTAGAACCCGAACACGAAGCAAAAAGCATTAGCAAAGAGACAACCTTCAGCCGCGACAATAGCGATGCAGACGCACTCAAACGCACGCTGCGCCAACTGTCGGACGAGGTAGGCTTCAGGCTGCGCAAAGCGCAGTTGAGCGGCACCACCGTCAAAATCAAGCTGCGCTGGTCAGACTTCACCACCATCACCCGTCAAACAACGGTGCCCCACCCTATCGATCAGGACGACGCAATCTACGCTTCCGCGTTAGAACTGTTCAACACACATTGGCCGCCCAACCAGCCCGTGCGCCTGATTGGTGTTGGTGTGAGCGGGTTTGAGCAGCCCATTCGTCAGCTTGGCCTGTGGGACGCGCCCAAAGCCGAAGACGCATCCCATCTACAATCCACCTTGGATGAAATCCGCACACGCTTTGGCGAACGGGCGATCAAGCGTGGCACATCCCTCAAACCACGCCGAAAGTAGGCGCGTGCTACGGCACCCAACGCGGGAAGAAACCATTGTCGGCAACCTGCGTAAGCGTATCGGTCTCTAGGTTGTACGTCCACACTTCGGGCCGCCCACCCGTATTCACCTCACCCGTCTCCGTTAATTGAGGGAAGCGCTGCATCACAAGCTGCGTGCCATTCGGAGTCCACTCAAAAAAACCATGTGCATAACGCTCATCCGTAACCAGCGGCTCTGCATTACCTGTAGCAGCATCCATCAGGTAAATTTGCAAACCTCGCGTATACCGCTCATCCCAGTAACGTCGCCCTATCGCTAAAGTGTCACCATCCGGATGCCACACCGCTACATCATCATCCAGCGGTTCATCACGGCTGCTCAGCGAAGCAAGTTGCAGCGTATCAACCTCGGCCAATACCAACCGCGAACGGGCACGGTCGCCGTCAAGTACCAACTCTGGGAAGACGATACGATTACCATCGGGGCCGAGGGCACCGGACGTGCCGTGCTCACTGGGAATCGCCTCAACCTCATCACGCACAAAATCGTAGACCATGATTCCGGGTAGGCTGTTGTTAAACAGACTAATCGTCTGGCCATCACGTGACCACTGCGGCCCATAGCCAAGTATCTGGTTGTCTTCGAAAAGCGGCTGCGTGGCGGCTGGGCTGGTCGACAGATCAGCAAGCCACACACGCGGCGGACTCACGCCAACGTTTGCAAGCGCCGCATTAAAATCCACGCGGGTATAGGCCAACATATTGCCGTCAGGACGCCACACCGGGCTGTTGCAGTCGCTATCATCACACTGAACGCCCATCGTGACGCTGCCCGTTTCAATATCTAGCAGCTTGATGTCCGTCGCGGGTCGATCCGTTCGCCTCTCAGAGAAGGCTATTGTTCGGCCATCGGGACTGACAGCAAAATCAAAGATGCCAACGACACTGTCTGTAATTTGGCGCGCACTGCCCAGGTCTGCGGGATCGGCCATCCAAATATTCTGTGGGGTGCTATCCGCTGGCGCAAGATATGCCACGAGCGGTTGACGTACATTGAACGAAAATGCGTAGGTGTCCAAGAGTTCGCGCCCGCCACTGCTCGAAGCCCCCGCCTCTAGTAAGACAGTATATACCTCTCCAGGCTTTAGCGGCACATCAGGGCGAAAGAAAAGGCTACGACCACTCCAACTAAACGCACCCGGGACATCTGGCTCCAACCGCAAGCGCGACGTCACTCTTTCCCGATCCATCTCATCAGAGAAACGAATCAAGATCACATCAGTGCTATGGGCCTCACCTAATGGCGAAACCTGCTCCAGTCGCACACCGACCCGATCACCAATTAAGATTGTTAAAGTGATTGCAGCCAATAATCCAGCGCTTGCGACTACAATCACGCGGTCAAATCGTGTCATGATAGGGCGTTACGGGTACAGATAGGGGTGATCTGGCATCTCAATCACTTCAATGGATTCTGCGTGAACCACGGGGAGTGTTTCACCATTGAAGTCTTCGACCACCACCGGGCCAGCCACTTGAATCCACTGCCCGGTCTCAAAGGTATCCGCATCCAGGTCCGTAACGGGAAGTCCAATTGCAGACGCATCCGCAACGCAGCAGCTCACTGTAAAGCGGGCCACCATAAACGTCTCCGAATCGTAGTCTGGTTCCCGATAGACGAAGCCACTCACACTCGCAGGCTGACCGTCCAGCGTGTTGTAATCGGTGGTGGCGTTAAATTCGCGCAGCCAGTCCAGGATATTGCGATTTTCCGGCGCAATAGAAAAGCCGCCGCCACTGCTCTGCGACACGGCATTCGTACTTAAGCTGCCATTGACGGCCTCTGCACCCAGGGGCTGTGACGGGATCATAAGGCCGAACACAAGGGGCAGTGCCGCCGTTATCAATACTGACCAGGTGATTGCCTGGGCGTTGGAAAACGTGTAGGCCGCCTTTGGTATGTTGCGCAAAGCCCGATAGGCGGAAAAACCAGCCAGCAAGTAAAACAAGCCCGCTGCTATGTAAGAGAGCCACACAAAGCGCTCGTTTATGTAGTTCGCCAGATTACCCGACACAATGATGTAGGTGAAGTACCCGCCAAAGATCGCCAACACCGCCACCTGCATCCACTGGCGGAGCGTGCCGTTTTCGGCCTGCACCTCACGCGTAATTGTCATATCCATGAGATAGCTCCGTTAAAATGCCACGTTCAAATTCAACCAAATACTGATCCATGCCGTGAGCAGTAGCGGCAGTATCACCAAATACACCACAATCCGCTGCCGGAACACACCCGTGAACATCAGCATACTTTTAATGTCCACCATCGGCCCAAAGGACAAAAATGCCAGAATTGAGCCAGTCGTGAACGTGCCCGCGAATGCCAAAGCCAGGAAGGAGTCTACTGTGGAGCAAACACTCAGTACAAACGCCAGCAACTGCATCACCAACACAGACTGCACCGGCCCCTGTCCCAGCGACAGCAGCACATCCTGTGAGAGCGTTGTTTGCATCGCCGCCGCCAGCATTGAGCCAATGACCAAGTAGCGCCCCATCTCAAAAAACTCGTTTGAGGCGACGTTCATGGCATTCACAAATCCGTTCCACGTAAGTCCACGCCGCTGCGCGCTCTGCTGGGAACCACCGCGCACGGGTGCCAACGACTGTGGTTGCAGCACTTCGACGGGACTCGCTGAGTAGGAAAAAATCAAGCCAACGGCCAGCGCCACAACTGCCGTAATGACGAAGCGGCCAATCAGCACCGCACCCCAACCGAACGCGATATAGGTACTTACAAACACAATCGGGTTCATCACCGGGGCAGCCAGCAAAAACGCTACGCCCACGCCCATTGGCAATCCCTTGTTGTACAAACGGCGTACCACCGGCACGATTCCGCACTCGCACACCGGAAACGTGAATCCAAGAAAAGTACCGACGATAGTAGCAGGCAATGCTCGCTTGGGTATCCACCGCGTGATATCGCTCGGCGTGATGTAGGCCTCAATCAAGCCCGAAGCAACGCTGCCCAGCAGCAAAAATGGCGCAGCTTCAATGAAGATGCCCAAAAAGCGCGTCGAGAAGATGTTCAAGACGCTTGCCGCACTGCCGTCTGTGGCTAGCACAGCACCGAATAACGCATATAAGGCCAACAGCACTG
>CAWUJQ010000089.1:0-14600 GCA_963922445.1 uncultured bacterium | reverse complement strand
CCAATTGAAATCGACAACGTGCCAGTCACCATCAATGGTACTGGCGGCGTCCAAATCCAATCTAGGGATAGCAATGCCATCTTTGACATCCGCGTGGACACAACGCTCGAAAACCTCCTGTTGCGAACGACGGGCGGCAATCCAGGCAATGGCGTCCGGCATCGCGGCGGTGCCCTTACCATTACGGACACGACGTTCGAGCAGCTTACCCCAAATTATGCCCTACTCAGCACAAACGGCACTGTTGAGCTGACAAGCGTTAATGTGATTGATGTGGTTACAGCAGAAGGGGCCATTCGCATTGAGGGCAGTTCGAGCATCAGCCTGGCGCAAGATTTGGACATGACCAGCAACGAGGCGACGGGTAATGGGCGTGGCGCTTTAACCATCAACACCTCTAGCAACGCACAACAGCGCATCATCCGCTCTATCTTCAAGACCAACACGGGTGACGCTCAAGTCTCGGTTGTTGATGGAAACGTTTCTTTGGTGAATTCAATCATTAGCGATGGTATAGGCAGCGGCCTGCGTGTGGGCACTGCGGGTACGGCCACGCTGAGCTTCGTCACCATTGGGCAACACACAAGTGTGGGTATCAACAATCCTGGCACCGTCAACATGGCCAACAGCGCTAACAACGGTCGCTGCAACCCGAACGGCAATCCTATCAACTTGCAGGGGCGTAACTTCTTTTTGCCCAGCGATGGCTGTGATTTTACACCAGCAAGCTCCGGCTTCCGCCCGCCTAGCCTCAACCTATCAGCGGGTGTAGTGCCCACACCAGCCGCTGACAGCCCGTTGGTCAACCGTGTCGATCCCGGTCAATGCCAGGAATTCGGCAACGCCAACGTCGTTTTAGCCGATTATGACAGCAGTCTAGCACGTCAGGGGGTGGCCTGTGACGTGGGCGCGATTGAAATTAGCGAAAACAGCATCACGGGTGGCGAAATCGCTATCAGCACACTGACCAATATTGCGGAGATTAACATTATAGAAGGTGCAAGCGCCTTCGATGACAATCTTATTCGCTTCGTAATTAACACCTTCCCAGTTGCAGATGTTCAGTTCGCAGCGGAGGTGACTGGGGATTCCGCTGCTGATTGTGAGCTAGACGATGGCACCGGCAGTCCAACGAGTGGCCCTGTCCCCCTTACGTTTAATGAAAATAACTGGGACACTGGTGGGGTCTTTTTGCAGTTACGCGCTGTGGATGACACAGACTCTGAGGGCGACCATACCTGCGATATTACGATCACGTATGCGTCAAGTACCGACCCGCTCTATAACAGCATTGCTGACGAACTCCTCATCACGGATTTGCGCATCATAGACGACGACCTGGTTGACGACCCTGACATTAACCTGGACTTCAGCGCGTTTGACGCGCCCCTGCTCGAAACAGACACACTGGGGCGTGCTATCGTGGTGACTGCGTCAGATCCGCCGTCAGAGGCTATCGAAGTGTGGGCCGAGATTCCAACCAGAGATCAAGACCAGTGTGAGGTACGGGGGGCCGGCGAAAGCCCCACCAACCCACTGTTAATCGACGCGAGCAATTGGTCGCTAGACTCGCCCGACCGCGGCTCGGAAGAAACTGACCTTATCATTGCTGCCATCGACGATGGCGTGCAAGAACTCACAACCGAAACTTGCCAGGTGCTGGTCAAGTCGCGTCCAGCAAGTGGCACCACCACGAATCGTGGCGATGAAAACCTTACCATCGCGGCAGATGGCCCCTACCGCTTGACCGCTGTGCCATCAACCACCAGGGTGGCGGAAGGCGATACGGCCATGTTCAACCTGGATTTGGATCGCATGATTGGAGAAACAAGCAGCGACCAGTTCATATTCGACCTCACGGTGACCGATAGTGACACCGACGGCGAGGAAGACTGCCGGATTGTTGGCGGCTTGACACAGCTTGTCTTTGATAATGATGACGGCGGCAACGAAACGCTAGATGTGCAAGTGGTGAACGACGGCGACGGCGGCAATGAAGCCGGTGAAACGTGTACGGTCACACTAGCATTTAACGAAACCGCATCGGGTGGCACGCAGGCAGTGCCGCTAACTGTTGATCTTGTCATTACGATTGAAGACGATCCTGTGGATTCGTTTGATGCCGTTTTTAATGTTCAGGTCGTGGAAGTTTTAGATGACTTTTTATTGTTCTTTGGGGGCGACCGAACCCCCCTTCTGAACTCACAGGTGGCTTTTGATAGCCAAGACAGTTTCAACATCGTAAGCACGACGGAATTTACAGAGTTTGGCCTTGGGAGACTCGCCCCCACGGATTACACAATACTAAGTGTAGACCTGGCCCAACCTGTCGATGAACCGATTACGGTGCGTTTTCGAGTGACCCAGGGCCAAGGCAACTGTGCCATCTTCAACCTCAATAACCCTATCTCACCGCGCAACCAACAAAGCTTTACGTTGGAGAGTGTAAGTCTCGATCCCTTTGCGTTTGTCTATTTCTATCCTATTGATGACACTGAGCTGATTGGCACGTACTCGTGCACGATCCAGTTAGAAGTGACCAGCCCAAGCCGATCAACACCCACTTTGGTGAGCTATACCATGACTGTAGATGATACAGTTGGCGATACTGATTCAGTCTATACAGACCCAGTCGTTGAGTTCATCACAGTCTCGGGTCTTCCCCTCTATACAACGGGCGTTGTTGAACGTCAGTCCATCGAAATATGTTATTTCCTGTCGTCCGCTCCAAGTGAGCGTGCCGTCATTCGATTTACTCAGCGTGACCAGCAGTACTGCTCCTGGGATACGGCCACGATGGTATTCCGACCTAGCGACGGCGATCAGGCGCAGGTATGCGGCACGCTAACGGCCAAGACGATTCCAGACAACTTCATTAATGCGGCGTGCGACGTACCTGCATCGTTCAGCGTTGCCCCCTCAAACTATGAGGACAATATGGGCTTCGACCCTGATGCTTCGGTGCCTGATATTGAAGTCGCCATTTTGAATGATGACCCGCCCGACATTGATGACTTCTTCGATGACGATGACGATGACAGCAACAGCACGGCGGAAGCGGACAGCGCCACAGCCATTCCAGACGCAACCGTAACACCCAACGTAACAGCTACGCCAGAGATCACTGCCGTACCCACGGCTATTCCTGTGCCGTCGGTTGTCCTCATCCAAGGGGTGCGGGTGCTGCCGGTGCGCACCGGGCCGTACCTGGGCGCAACCTTCGTCACCATCGCCGTAGACCAATCACCTGCTGGCGCACCGCAGCAGTATCGGGTATTGGCGCGCAACAACGACGAAACCGCCGACGTAACGTGGTATCAAATCGTTGCAAACGGCAGGATTGGCTGGGCATCGGGCCGTTCCCTGGAACTACGTAACATCACGGATGCTGAACTGCCCGTGATTGGTAGCGTGTTCGACAACATCGAAGGCGCACCTGACCTGGGTGTGTTCGGTACCCTCACGCGGGCACGGGCTGTTTACCGCCGCCCAAGTACGCGGGCCGCCACCACAGGCGTCGAAATTCCAGAAGGCGAAGTGGTATCGATCATCGGGCGCACCCGCGAGTTCCCCTTCGATGACTGGTACCAAGTGCGCTGGGCTGGTCAAACGGGCTGGATTCTGTCTGAGTCGCGTTTGGAGGAGCCTGCAATCATCGTCAACGCGGACATCGTGCGAGAAAGTGTTCCCGTGCGGTAGGTGCGGTACAATACGGGTTGGGATGTAACAAACAGGCTGCATCCTAACCCTGTCAAGCGACACCCTGGAACAGCACGTGTACAATCAAACCTGGGACAACGGCCCCCACCCCGCCCCTGATATTTCAGCCGAGGCCGTGGTCAAAATCCAACTTGATGCGCTCCAAAACAATGACATCTCACCAGACAATCTAGGCATCCGCATTGCGTGGCGGTTTGCGTCTCCAGCGAATAAGGCAGCCACTGGCCCGGTTGAACACTTCATTCAGATGGTGAAAAACCCACTTTACCGTCATATGATCGGTTTTGAACACGCCACCCTCGAACGCATTCGGTTCGCAGGCAACCTGGCTCAACAGCGGGTCACGCTGCACCACAGAGGGGACGAAAGCGCGGTGTATGTGTTCACGCTGTCCAAGCAGCGGGATGGCCAGGAAAAGGGCTGCTGGATGGTGGATGGGGTGCTGCGCGTGGGCTGAGGGCTAGTCCGCGGGGATGTTGAGCAGCCTTGCCCGTACATCTGCCACTAGGAAGATAGACCCCGTCACACAGATGGCCGCATCGTGTTGGGCAAGGGCACGCGCCTGCGCAACTGCCTGAGCCGAATCTGCAATCGACTGCACGGCCCCATCAGGCAATACCTGCCGCGCAATGACCGTGAGTTCATCCGGGGGTGCGGTTGGTGGGTCGCCGCCCTGCGTGATGATGAGATGATCTTGCGGGCGCACCAGCACGGAAAGAATCGCGGGCACATCTTTGTTGGCCTTACTCGCGTACACGAACACGCGCCGCTGCGGGTAGCGTGCGTCCAACGTGGCGCGTAGGGTACGTGCTGCTGCTTCATTATGCGCAATATCCAGGATAAGCGCCGGGTCACGCTCAATCACTTCAAAGCGACCGCCCCACTCCACCGCAGACAGGCCCGTTTGTGCCCGGTCATGGTCAATGATGAACCCCGTTTGCCGTAGCTGTTGCAACACCGTCACCGCCACTGCCAGATTAACGCCCTGATGCTGCCCAATCAGATTGGTGTGATACATACTGCCGTTTAGCGTGATGCGCTGCCCATCTGTCGATGGTGGACTGAGGGCGAGTTTTGGGATGTGGACAGGTGCGGCGTGTGCGCCCGCTTCCTCGCGAATGACGCGCTCCACATCTGCCGTCTGCGGCGCGATCACCACAGGCACCTCGCGTTTAATAATCCCTGCCTTTTGGTCTGCAATCTCGGTCAGCGTTGGCCCCAGAATGGCGGTGTGATCGTAGTCAATGGTGGTAATGGCCGTACAAACGGGCTGTACAACATTCGTGGAATCGTAGCGCCCGCCCAGGTGTGCTTCAATCACTGCGAAATCGACGGCGTTAGATGCAAAGGCATGGAGCGCCATACACGTTAGCACTTCTGGATAGCCAATGCCGTCTGTGCTGTCGAAGTATGGCTTCAACCGCTCAACAAGTCTAGCGAATTCTGCCTGTGAGATTGGCTGCCCGGCAATTTTGAGGCGCTCTCGGATGGAATGTAGATGCGGCGAGGTGTACAGGCCAACGCGGTAGCCGCTGGCTTGCAGGGCCGCTGCGATCATTGCGCAGGTTGACCCCTTACCTTTCGTCCCGGCCACGTGAATCGCTTTGATGTTGCGCTCAGGGTTGCCTGTAGCGTCCATTATGGCCTGCACGCGCTGCGGACGCAGTTTATCGAGCGCGTCCCGCCGTTTGATGTAGCTGTATACCGTCTGAACTGCGTCAGGATAGTTCATGAGGGGGTGTGCAGGGGCTTGATGTGTCAAGCCCCTGGCGGATGATTTGGGTAGGGGTTTACGTTACGTCGTGGCCCAACCACGGCTGAATCACGGATGTGGTTTCCATACCGAAGTGGTTCACGAACTCGCGGTGGTACAGCAGTTCTTCCTTCGTGCGGATGGTCGTGCCCGTTTGCTCAAGCACATGCTGCGCCTCGCGGGTGAACTCGTCGTCGCTAATTTCCTGCTCCGCTAACTGCTCGAAGATGTGGCTTGAACCTGCGCCCTTCGAGAACTGTTCCTTCACGCGCCAAGTGACCTCATCCGGCACAAGGTCTTCAAAGGCTTTGCGCAGCGCCCACTTTTCAACGCCATCTGCGCTAATCTTCTGATCCCGCGGCACGCCAAACGACATCTCAATGAACTCCGTATCCAGGAACGGCACACGGCCCTCAATGCTGTGCGCCATCGTCATGCGGTCGCAGCGCTGCAAGTTGCAGTTGTACAGCGTCTTAGTGAGGTTGACGAGCTGGTTGTTGAGGTCTTCGTCGCTGGTGTTGTGCTTCTTCAGGTAGTGATACCCGGCGTACAACTCATCCGCGCCCTCACCCGTCAGCACAACGGTGACGTGTTCACGGGTCATCCGTGCCAAAAAGTAGTTCGGAACTGCGCTGCGCACTAGTGACGGGTCAAATGATTCTAGGTAGTAGATGATTTCTGGCAGTGCTTCCAGCATCTCTTCCTGGTCGTAGATGTATTCGTGGTGAATCGTACCCAGCGCCTTTGCCGCAGCCCGCGCATGAGCAATATCCTTACTGCCTTCCACCCCAACCGAGAACGTGTGCAGGTCTGTGATGTGCTGCTTCGCAATGGCTGTGACGATGGTGCTGTCCAGGCCGCCACTCAGGTAGCACCCCAACGGCACGTCAGACATCAAGCGCTTGCGGACTGCGCGCTCCAACCCCTCGCGGATGTCCGCAATCGTTTTGGGACGGTCGTGCGGCTTTGCAGCGGCGTCGGCCACGTCATAGTATTTGACTAGTCCATATTTGCTGCTGTACCAGTGCCCCGGCGGGAAGTCCAGCACCTCGTCAACCTCATCCTTAATCGCTTTGATCTCGGAGGAGAAGTGCAGGCGTCCGTCTTTGAAGCCGTAGTACAGCGGCTTGATGCCCAACGGGTCGCGTGCCATATAAAAGTGATCGTTATCATCTAGCAAGGCAAAGGCAAACATACCGTCCAGCATGGAGGCAACCTGTACCCCGTGCTTTTGCCACAACGGTAAAATTGCCTCACTGTCGGAGTACGTTTGGAATGGATAGTCGGTAAACTGCGCCCGCAGCTCATGGTGATTGTAGATTTCTCCGTTGACGACCAACCACACCTTGCCAGTGGAATCGCACAAGGGCTGTTCGCCGTGGTCAACATCAATGATGGCTAGGCGAGTATGACCGAGTAAGCTGCTGTTGTGCTGCCGGATGCCATTTCCATCAGGGCCGCGATGGGTAAGGGCACGTAACGAGGCCGATAAGTCAGAATTGTTTGAGCCGTAGGCTCCTACGATGCCACACATAGTGTGAAGGAACTTCTTTCAGATGCTAACAATATAGATATTTGTTGCCCATGCAACGCTTATAACCCTACACAATTAAAGCGATTCGTACAGCCTAACGTAGAAAATTTCTCACACTTGGCTCATTTTCGTTGGACACTTTTATTAGTGACGATTTACTAAGCGGCTTGTGATAGCGTTCTCATATGCACCCTACACGCTTCCGGTACGCTAGCCTTCATTGTCTACGCAGATGAAAGCAATCCAGCCATGCACGATGTTGTTGTCCTGGGAGGCGGCCCAGCGGGGGTCGTTGCTGCCCTACGAGCTAGAGAATTGGGCGCGAGTGTCGCGCTTGTAGAACGGAACCGTTTTGGTGGAACGTGTACGAATGATGGCTGTGTACCCACCCGTGTACTGGCCAAGGCTGCGCGGCTCGTCCGTGATGCCCATCAGTTTGCGGAATATGGCCTGACTGAATGTACAGTGCCGGTGGCCGACTTTGCCCGCCTGATGGAGAAAGTGCGCCAGGTCGTAGAGGATATTCACAGCAAAAAACGCCTGGAAGACCACTTCGACCGCGCTGGCATTCAGATATACACCGAAACCGGCGACGCCTACTTCACTGACCCCTACACGATTGAAACGGTAAACGGCCTTACCGTACAGGGCCGCCGCTTCATCGTTTGTGTAGGCGGTCACGCCCGCGAACTCCCCTTCCCCGGTGCAGAACATGCCATGCTGCATCATGACGTTTGGCAGCTCACGAAACAGCCGCAATCGGTCGTTATCGTCGGCGGTGGTGCGACGGGCTGCCAGCTTGCGTCTGTCTTCGAGGAATTCGGTTCCGAAGTGACGTTGGTTGACATCGCGCCGCGCATCCTGATGACGGAAGATGAGAGCATCTCGGAGTACATGCAACGCCAGTTCACCCGCCAGGGGGTTGATGTCAAGGTTAACACGGAGGGCATCAAACGCATTGAAAACGGTGGCGGGCGTTACCGTTTCATCTACGGCATGGCCGGGGAAGAATACGCCATTGAGACGGACGCCGTTATCCTGTCCGTCGGTTGGCCGGGGAACCTGAGCGGCCTTGGGCTGGAAAAAGCCGGTGTTGAAACGATTGGCAGCTACATCAAAACCGATGACTACCTGCAAACCAGCGCCGATCACATCTATGCGGCGGGCGACATCACAGGCCGCATGATGCTGGTACAGAGCGCCAGCGAACAGGCGCGCTCTGCCGTGGAAAATGCGTTACTCAACGCGCACGAGTTGGCGCGCCATACCTTGGTGCCCCACGGCGGCTTCACCGATCCCGAATATGGTGGCGTGGGCATGACGGAAGCTGCCGCCCGCGAAGATCATGATATTGTTGTAGCCACTGTGCCTTACAGTGACCTTGACCGGGCTGTCATTGACGGGCGTGAGGTCGGCTTTTGCAAGCTCATCGTGGATGCGCGCACGCATCATGTGCTTGGCGCACATGTGGTTGGCGAACAGGCCGTCGAAATTGTGTCTATGGTGAGCGCGGGCATGGCGGCAGATATGACCATTGAGCAGCTTGCGGACTTGCAACTTGCCTATCCCACGTTTGCGGCTGTGGTTGGCTTGGCTGCCCGCGAGATCACCCGCGAAATTGGCCTGACGCCTGTTGCCCCCGTTTGGCGTGCCATCATGAGTGAACGCGCTGCCGAGTGGGAACGCTCCACACAGTTGACCTGACATTTCCTCTATACAACGGCCAGCCTGAGCGAGTTTTGGGCTGGCTGCCTACTTAAACTGGGTGATTATGCGGCAAATGTTATCAATATGTTGAAATTTTTGCCGCGCCGATTTAGTGTTATACAAATCCTGACCTGCAACGAAAGCTACAGGCATCCTAAATATGAAATCGACTTTAGACCAAGCAAACATCGTGCCCACCCTGACAGATGACGACCTGTATCTGTTTGGTGAGGGCAGTTTTTTTCGCTCCTATGAAAAATTGGGCTGTCACCTGGGCACCAAAGACGGACAACCCGGCGCACAGTTCTCTGTATGGGCACCCAATGCAGAATACGTTTCGGTAAAGGGCAGCTTTAACGACTGGGATCGCGACGCTAACCCGCTGCAAGCTGTGGGTAACTCCGGCATCTGGTCAACGTTTGTGCCCGGCGTGGAAAAAGGCAACATCTACAAGTATCAGATCGACAGCCGCCACATGGGCTATAAAGTAGAAAAGGCCGACCCCTACGCCTTCCATGCGGAAATGGCACCGCGCACGGCCTCCGTTGCGTGGGACCTAGACTACGAATGGAACGATGGCGATTGGATGGCGAATCGGGCTGAGGCAAACTCGCTGAATGCGCCCATTTCGATTTACGAGCTTCACGCGCAAAGCTGGCGTCACCGTGACGGCCACTGGCTGACCTACCGCGAAATGGCAGAGGAACTGTCTGCATACGTCAAGGATATGGGCTTCACCCACGTTGAGTTTATGCCCATCATGGAACACCCCTTTGACGGTTCCTGGGGCTATCAGACGCTCGGCTATTTTGCGCCCACCAGCCGCTTTGGTACCCCGCAGGACTTCATGTACCTTGTGGATACGCTGCACCAGAACGGCATTGGTGTCATCCTGGACTGGGTGCCGTCGCACTTCCCCACCGACATGCACGGCCTGGACTACTTCGATGGCACGCACCTCTACGAACACAGCGACCCACGTAAGGGTTTCCATCCAGACTGGAAGAGCGACATTTTCAACTACGGACGCCACGAAGTCCGCAGCTTTTTGATTAGCTCCGCCATCTTCTGGTTCGACAAGTATCACATTGACGGTATCCGCGTAGACGCCGTGGCCTCCATGCTCTATCTGGATTACTCCCGCGAGGATGGCCAGTGGATCCCCAATGAGTACGGCGGCAACGAAAACCTCGAAGCCATCGACTTCCTCAAGCGCATGAACAGCGAAATCTACCAGAGCTTCCCCGATGTGCAGATGTTCGCGGAAGAGTCCACAGCCTGGCCAATGGTCAGCCGCCCGACCTACGTCGGTGGCCTAGGCTTTGGCTTTAAGTGGGATATGGGCTGGATGCACGACACACTGCACTACTTGAGCCGTGAACCGATCTACCGTTACTACCACCACGGCGAAATCACCTTCCGCATGTTGTACGCCTTCACCGAAAACTACGTGCTGCCGCTCTCTCACGATGAGGTCGTTCACGGGAAGGGGTCACTGCTGCATAAAATGCCCGGTGACGACTGGCAGCAGTTCGCCAACCTGCGCTTGCTGCTCAGCTATATGTGGGCACAGCCCGCCAAAAAGCTGCTGTTCATGGGTGGCGAATTCGGCCAGCGCCCGGAGTGGAACTACCAAACACAGCTTGAGTGGTATGTGACCGACACGCCCATGCACGGGGGCGTCCAGCAGATGATGCGCGACCTCAACCGCTTGTATAAAACCGAAAAGGTCATGTATGAGCGCGATATTGACCCCGAAGGCTTCCGTTGGGTGGACGCAAACGATGCCGGGTCAAGCGTGTTGAGCTTTTTGCGCTTTGGCAGCACCACAGGCGACATCATGCTGTGTGTGTTCAACTTTACGCCTGTGCCACGCACAGACTATCGCCTGGGTCTTCCGCGTGGCGGGGAGTGGAAAGAAGTGTTCAACAGTGATGCCTCGCCCTACGCAGGGAGTGGTATGGGTAACTTTGGTGGCCGCTGGGCCGACGATATGTCATGGCACGGGTTTGGTCACTCAATACAGATGACGCTGCCGCCGTTGGCCGCCGTTTTCCTCAAGAGCGAGGGCTAGCAGCAGCCGTGGGGTGGGAAAACCACCCCACAACCCATCCTGACGCTGCTCTAGCGCCAAGCAAACCTCGCTGTAATTGGTCAATAGCGCCAGCTAAGCACCCACATAGTATCGGCCAAATGTACCTTATGTGGGGTTCGCTCATCTGGTAGCATTCGGCGTTCACAACCATAGCCACACAACGACAGGCATTCATGGACCTTTTCATTGTTGTAGCGACGCCTTTCATCCTGTCGCTTCTGCTCACGCTTCCCTTCACGATCCCGCTCTTCACCAAATCACTACAGCAGTATCTTATCCCTGTTGTGCTGTTGGTGATGTTCGGCGTGTTGGTGAGCCACTACCCGGAAATTGCAGCCAACGGTGCCTACCAACCTGACCCGATCCCTTGGATTCCTGAACTCGAACTGAACTTCAGCTTTTACCTGGATGGCCTGAGCTTGCTGTTTGGCCTTGTGGTGACGGGCATCGGTGCGGTGATCTTCTTCTACACGGGCTATTACTTTAGTGAAGACGAAGCCGCCAAGCAAACCCGCTTCAACCGCTGGCTAACGGCATTCACTGGCGCGATGTTGGGCCTGGTGCTGAGTGGCAACATGGTGCTGATGTTCATTATGTGGGAGCTGACCAGCATTACCTCGTTTATGCTGATTGGCTTTTACGGCGACAAAGATGCTGAAGCGCGCTATTCCGCGAGGCGGGCACTCGTTATTACGGGCGGCGGTGGTTTAGCGCTGCTGGGAGGTGTGTTAATCCTGGGCGCGGTCGCCGGGCAGACGTTGCAATCCGCTGATGCGCCCGCTAGCGAAGCGATCACCAGCGAAGCCACTGCCCCCAACGACGTTAGCGCGGAACGTGCCGAAAGTGACATTGAGGTTTCTACCGAAGAAACCAGCACGACCTCCACCACGTTCCGTATCGAGGACACGTTTACGCTGCCCTTTGTGATGGAATTCAGCGATGTCCTCAGCGTAGATACGATTACAGATCATCCGTGGTACATCGCGGTTGCCATCCTGATGATGCTGGGTGCCTTCACCAAAAGCGCCCAGGTGCCGTTCCACTTCTGGCTGCCCGGTGCCATGACCGCCCCAACGCCTGCGTCCGCCTTTTTGCACAGCGCAACGATGGTCAAAGCCGGGATTTATCTGCTGGCGCGCTTGCACCCCATTATGTATGACCACTGGCTGTGGATTAACGGCCTCGTCCTGGTCGGCGTGACGACGATGGCGGTTAGCGCCCTGTTCGCTATCAAGCAAAACGACCTCAAAGGGATGCTGGCCTATGCCACCACGTCCTGGTTAGGTATTCTGGTCGCACTCATTGGCCTACCCAACTTCCTGGGATTTAAGGCGCTTGCCGTTGGCATTTTGGCGCACGCATTTTACAAAAGCGCGATGTTTCTCGTCGTCGGTTCCATTGACCATTCCACTGGAACGCGCAAACTCACTGACCTGGGTGGCATGTGGCAACACATGCCCTACAACGGCGTGGTCATGATTTTGTCCGCCTTGTCGATGGCCGGTGTCCCGTTCCTGTTTGGGTTTTTAGCAAAAGAAGTACTGCTAGACGCCACCGTCTCCTACATGGCAACCGAAACCGTCCTTAGCGGGCTATCCCTGTGGATTGTGTTGGGGAGCGCAGCCCTTCTCGGCGTCACAGGTACGATTCTCATCTACGATGTGTTTTTTGGCAAAATGCGCTCCGATGTGCATTACCACGCCATGCGGTCAGGCGCGGTTGCTGGGCCGCTTGTTCTCGCAATCGGTGGTACCCTACTGCTCCCGTTTGCCACAGAAACGCTTATCCATGATCTGGTTGCGGTGGTCACGCCCAAAGAATTTGAACTCCATCTATTTCCAGAGGGCGGCTTTGCCAACCCGTTCTTCCAGTATAGCCTGTTGGCACTGGCCATTGCTGCCATCGCCTTCCCTGCACGGCGCATCTTCACTGGCGATTGGTCGCTGCTGCCCTTCACCGGAGCGCAGGCCTATGCAGCCTTCATGAACGCCATTGATGGCATTGCCGCCCGCACTGTGTTGACCCAAAATGGACGTATTCGCTATTACCTCGTCTCCATTTTGAGCATCGTTACCGTCATCTTCCTGTCGTCTACGTTTCAGCAAAACCTGTTGGGTCAAACGCTCAATAACCTGACGTTCGAGCGGCCCAACGTCAGTTACATCCTCAATGCAATGCTGATCGTGCTGGCCGTGGCCTCGATTGCAACATCTATCGTGTCTAAGCGTCACTTGATTGCAGCCCTGGCTGTGAGCGTATTTGGTTATGCTGTGGCGGGCATCTTCGTGGTAGAACACGCGCCCGACGTTGCGCTTGTGCAGTTCCTGGTCGAAACGCTGTCCACTATACTGATTGTCATCATGATCGGGCGCATCAGCCACAAGCAGCGCAAGAAAATGGCAGATGACCTATGGGGCACCTCACCGGCAGGCGTCTACCGGGATGCGTTGATTTCAATCGGTATTGGCTTTGCCGTGTTCATCTTCGCACTGACAGCTATTGCCAACCGCCCTGTACGGCAGTCAACTGCGCAGTGGTATATCGACAACACCGAAGCCATCATCGGCATTCCCGATGTGGTGGCCGCCATCGTGAGTGACTTCCGTGGGATGGACACCCTAATCGAAATTACGGTGTTCAGTGTGGCCGCATTGGGCATATTGTCGCTGCTTGCGCTCAACCGTATGAACGAAGGCAAAGGCGACCTGGACGCCGAAGAAGCCAAGCTGCCCACACAAATATCGACCTCTACCCCCTTTACGCGCACAGTTGCTTACTTCGTCTACCCCGTTGCGATGATGCTGGCCATCGTTCACCTGCTGTATGGCGGCGAAGGCCCCGGTGATGGCTTCACCGCCGGAATTGTGGCCGGGCTTGCTGTCGCGCTAGGTTATGTCGTCTTCGGCTACTATGAAATTCGGCAGCGCGGCCACTGGCGCAGCCCGGTGGCCCTGGTGAGCTTTGGCTTGCTGCTGGCGCTGCTCAATGCGTTTATTCCAATGTTATTTGGCCAACCCTGGATGTATCACTGGGCGTGGAAGGATTTCAATTTTGCCCATCTGCACATCGCTTCCTCAGTGGTATTTGAGATTGCGATTGCCACCACGGTGTTCGGTGGGGTCAACATTATTCTAGAAGCCATCGCCCATCCGCGTGACATCGAAGTGCTGGCCGGTGATGAAGCCTATGACCCGAACTACGGTGAGCCGCCAGCCGAACGCCCGTTGGATGGCAACTTCACCAAACAGCCCGCTGGCGACTAAATCAAGACGATACACGGAGTCAATAGACTAAACTATGGACATCATCTTCGCACTCGCCGTTGGCATCTTCTTCGGTTTGGGTGTCTTCCAAATGCTGCGCCGCGACCTGATTAAAGCGGCGTTGGGCTACAGCATCTTGTTCACAGGCATCAACCTGTTTTTGCTGGCGATGGGTGCCTATGACGGCGAAGCAGCCCCTTATGTTGACCTGGCAGAACAAGTCCAGGTCAGTGACCCGCTGGTTCAAGCGCTGGTGCTAACCGCTGTGGTGATTGGTTTCGGCACGTTTGCGCTGCTGCTGTCCATCGTCAACGTGATTTCGCGCCGCTTCGGGTCGATCGACTCCGATGACACCGATCAACTGACAGGCTGACGGAGACTGTCAACGACCACCGACTCAAAGTCGGTGGCTTGGAAAGCGACTGAAAGTCGCCTGAAAAGCCACACGTTGACCAGCCTCAGCCACCAATCTGTAGGATTGATGGGGCTACGTTACCAGCGAATAGATAGGCACTCCGGGATGACGCT
>CAWUJQ010000088.1:0-14647 GCA_963922445.1 uncultured bacterium | reverse complement strand
CAAAGGCAGTATTTGCATCATCTTCGTTGTCAGTTAATCGAGCCGTTTCGACCCAATTGCCATCTGCACCTTGTTCAAACACAGAAGCACCACTCTGTAATGTGTCCAGTGAGTCCCCATCCAAGGGGGCACCTAATACGATGACATCGTCTTCGATGGCCGCGCTATAAATAGGTTCTAAGCTGTTATTGTCACCGACCGTACTCGGAATTAACCTTTGGGTGATTTCCCAACTGCCTGTCCCGTCGCGCTCAATAACAAACCCACCGCCAAATCCACCACTGACGATTCGCTCCCGGTCAATATCAAGCCAATTCGTCTCGAACCCCGTGTCAACTGATCCAAGGTTTTCATCAAATATCTTTGCGGTCTGTGTCCACTGGTCGTTTATCAACTCAAAGATGTAAACGTTACCGTCTTGGTCACCAATGGCGATGATGTCACCTTCAAGAGTGATGGCCTCACCAAATCCAATATAATCGCCGCCTTGGGAGTTCTCTGGCACTTGATCCGGCGTAAAGCGAATCGCATAGCCAAGGTCTTCAACGTTCGCGGTGTCACCAGCTTGCGAGTATGTCGTACTCAGCAGCAGCGCAGCCACGATGAGTAGAATCAAGCGTAATTGTGAGAAGATAAATTGCACAACGTCCCCCGTAAGATGTCTCTTGTCTATGGAAATGCTCGACCTGGTTTGCAGGGACGCAGCCTGCTGCGTCCGCTAATACCTAGTGTACTCCATAGCCGATGGCAAGCCACCCCCACATTGTGTATACATCCCCTCACCTTAATCACAAGGTGGAGACGACCTTATGGCCGTCTCGCAAATGGTGCTGCGACTCACACTGAATCTTACCAAAATCCAGTAAAGTGCGTGAGCAGGGCGACCCACCCGGCCACCCTCACAACCCAGACGGATTTAACCCGGATTATTTGTAGACTGGTTAGCCACATCAATCTCCGTGACCGCGCCCTCAGCCACCGTCACAGCAATATCGAAGCGCTCAACCGTGTCATTGCCACGCACCAACACCGTGTACGTCCCTGGCGGCACTTGGAACGGCTCGAACTGCGTGCCCAGGTAGGCTCCTGCATCAACGGATGTGACTTCAAAGCCGATGTCCGTTACCAGCGCGCCACTACCGTCTACCAGTTGCAGCGTCCCCACCGCTGTATTCAACACGACATCGGCGCTGGCACCCGGTACAACGGTTATCTGCGTGTCAAACGGGATAATCCAACGCACGCGTACCGTGTAGTCCCCTGGCGGCACGTCGAACGTACCCGACTGCGCCCCAAGGTACGCACCATCAGCGGTCGATACCTCGAACAGCGGCTCTTCCAACACCGCACCCGTCGCTTCATCCACTAACCGAATCGTACCCGTTTCCGTAGACAGCGGAATATCAACCACTGCGCCCGCCTCAACCGTCACGGTTGTTTCAAGCCGGACGGTGCTGCGAACCCGCACGTTGTACTCACCCGGTGGCACATCAAACGTGCCAGCGTGCGCGCCCAGGTAAGCGCCGTCTGGGATGCTGACTTCGAACAGCGGCTCTTCCAACACCGCACCCGTCGCTTCATCCACTAACCGAATTGTACCCGTTTCAGTAGACAGCGGAATATCAACCACTGCGCCCACCTCAACCGTCACGGTTGTTTCAAGACGGACGGTGCTGCGAACCCGCACGTTGTACTCACCCGGTGGCACATCAAACGTGCCAGCGTGCGCGCCCAGGTAAGCGCCGTCTGGGATGCTGACTTCGAACAACGGCTCTTCTAGCACAGCCTCGGTTGCAGCGTCCACCAACCGGATCGTGCCCGTTTCCGTATTGACGACGATTTCAGTGACTTCACCCTCAACGACGGTGGCCGTCGTCTCAAACGGAATGATCGTCGCTACACTGACGCCGTACTCACCCACCGGCACCTGTCCACTGCCAAGATACGCACCCACGTAAGCCCCCTGCGCATCCGTGAGCGAGAAGCGCAGTTCCTCTAGGGGCATCCCGTCCGCGTCCACAAGCTGCACCTGCCCGCCTATAATCGGGTTCACGACGATGTCCGTCGTCTCATCCGCAATAACGGTCACTGGCTGTACGGTTAGCTCTTGCAGGCGGATTTCGGCGTTATACGCGCCCGCTGGCACGCTGCCCCCACCCAAAAAGCTACCGAGCGACTCCCCTGTTTCTGCATTGCTCAGGCTAAACGCAACATCTGGCAGCGGGTTACCCTGCGGGTCAACAATGCGCACTGCGCCGTCTGGCACCACTGCCGCCGCTTCTAGGGAAGCAGCGAGTTGGTCGGCGTCCTGTGCGTCGTAGTACACGCCGCCCGTCACCTGCGCGATGCACTGCAACTGCTCACGGGTAGCCGCATCTGCCGCAAAACCGACCGTGTTCACCACCAGATCAACATTGTTCAGCTTCAAATCACGCGCCACCGCACACGGGTCACCCGCGCACGTCTCCTCACCGTCAGAAATCAACACGATGCTGCGCGGGCTGCCGTCCTCTGGGAAGGACGCAGCCACCTGTTGCAAGGTGTCACTGATGGGCGTGTACCCGATGGCATCCAGGTTGCGAACCGTGCCGCTAAACCCGTCAATTTCGACTGCGCTCAGTGGAATCACCTGCTCAATATCCTGGCAAGACGCCGCCGGGTCATCCTGTGATAGGCGGTGGCCATACGCCCACAACGAGGCATTGGTAGTAGCGGGCAGTTGTTCCGCCGTAGAGATTACGGCTTCGCGGGCGACATCAATGCGTGTGGAACCGCCCAGTGCAGCTTGCATTGAACCGCTCGCGTCCAAAATGATGGCCACGTTGCTGCCACCGCCCTCAGTTTGAGCGGCAACAAAGGCCACCCCGAACGCGGCGGTTAGCAACACCATAGATAGTGCAATCAATCGCTGAAGATGTGTCAAAATCGTCCCCTGTAGAGGTTACTTAGGTCATTACACGGGGTACATTATAGGTAAGCAGGGGAAAAACGCCACTATACGAGCTTGCCCCTACATCATTCCACTCACCGGGCGTCTTACTTCTCGCCCGTCAACCGCCGATACAACGCCCACGTTTCATCAGACAGCTTGATACCTTTTTCTTCAGAAATAGCTTCCAGTTCATCACCGAAGCGCACCAGCGCAGCGTGGTTGTTAGACTTATACAAGTAGCGCATTTTCATGCGATAAAACGACTCATCGAAGGGGTTCACTGCAATCGCCTTATCAAGGAGTGCAATCGCTTCATCGTAGTCACCGTTAGCCGCCATGCACTTGCTCAACGTGGTGAGCGCCCAACTATAGTCAATATTCAGTTGGTAGCGCATGTCCCGCACCCACTTGTGATCGAGCGCGGGTAAAAAGTCGCCGTTGTACAGCGCAATGGCCGACCGCAAATGGTCAATTTTGAGCGTCTGCCGGTCGAACATGCGGTCGGCTTCGGCAATGTGGCCCTTAAATTTCTCGAAGTCATTGTTGATGGTGACGACATCCTGCTTGATGTAATAGGCATTGTCTTTAAACACGATTAGCTCAGGCACAATTAACCGGGCGCGCCGACGCGCCATCCCAAACGCATTATCTGCCGTACTTGCCTTCTTTTCTGGGAGCAGATTGTCAATGATCTGCTGTTTGGTCACAGGCCAGTTGTTCAACACAAATATGAAGAAGGCCAGGGCCGTCTTGTCATGTTCATAAACTTCCCTTTGAACAACCATTTCGTTGAGCAATACACGCTGCTTGCCCAGCGTTTGCAACCGCAGAGCCTTTAACATCGTCGTTGGTTGCGACATGACGCTGTAATAATAGTCGACCAAGGCTCCCATCTGCTCTTGAATATCCACCGGGCCGTCATACGGCCACTGCATATGTGCAACCTCTGCCGCGATGTACTGTTCAGGATCGGTTTCATAGCCAGCGATGACATCCAGGTAAGTTGCAGGGTCGCCGCCACCCACAATATCAACCATAGCCAGGCTCATATCAATCTCGTGATCCATGTTGTGCTGCTCAGCGATGAACAACGCATCATGCGCATGGGCCAAAGCCTGCTTAGGTTCCTCCTGCCAGCGCATCAGCTTAGACAAATTCAAGTGCGTTTTACAGCGCAAAATGGGGTCTTCGTCACCAATGTGCTGCAAGCATTGGATGTAGTAATCCTCCGCTTGGCCATAGTGCCACGTATCTCGTTTGAAGTCTGCCATGCCCCACATTAAATAGGCGCGGCTGCGCACATCTGTACTTGTAGACGTTAACTCAAGGCCCAAGTTGAAGTTATACTTGGCAAGCTCATAGTTGCCGCGCTCATGGTAAAGCACCCCAAGGCTGTTATAAGCCCATGCCAACCGCACCGGGTTACCCACTTTGTGCGCAGCCCCGATGAACTTCGTGGCCATTGCATCTGTCCGCTTTTGATCCCGCGCCCGACTGTAGACCACTACCGCATCCTGATAGATGATGCAGCGGGCGTTGTCATCGGCTTCGGCCTCATAATGGGTGATCGCTTGTTCAATTGCCGTCATCGCGTCAGCATGATTGCCCGCAAAGGTGTGCGCCAGCGCCTTCACGCGCCAAATGGGGCCTTCTACAATTGGGGCCACTGGCTGGCTGTTTTCGCGAATCTGATGCAGGGCCGTGTCGCACTGGTCAAGCGCTTGCAGGTAGTTGCCGCGTTCCAGGTGAATGGTCGCGATCTGGGTGTGTACCCGCAGCAGGCCATCATTATTTTGCACTACCCGGAACTGTGACTCCGCGACCATAAGCGCGCTGTAGGCTTCGGCATGGCGTGCCTCGTGCATCAGGGCAACCGCAGCAGCCAAGTAGACGTTGGGCATGCGAACTGGGTGCGGCTTGAGCAGGGCATGAATTTCCAGCACCAGCGCGTCTTGTTCGTCAGCCAAAAGCGGATGAACGACCTTTTCGGCAATCGCTGCCGCCGGGTCTATCTCGCCGATGGCCACCATGTGGCGAATCGCGAGTTCACGCTGGCCACATTCGATGTAGTAGTTAGCAGCAATGCGGTGCAGTGCCTTGTATGCCACGCCATCGCGCCGCTGGAACTCCTGGCACAAGTAATCTTGTATCGCCTTCGGCAGCGTATACGTGCCGTTGTCGTCCGCAAATGGCTCCATCATTTCAAGATGATCGCTGGCAGGGGGCATCCGCGTTACCTGGCTTAGTTCCTGGAGCGTAAACCTTGGCAAGATGGCCGTCCGCAAAATGGTGTTTTGCACGGTGATGTCAGCAGCATTGAATGTGCTTACAAATTCGGTAAGACCAGTCATTACAATCCCCATTGCATGAAAATTACATTTAGGCTGACATTATACCGGACACACGGCCTATTTTACAATTCGCACTGTTATAAAACATAAACGAACATGTGTTTCCATAACACTTCGAGGTATTTTGCTTATCCGATGGTATTCCATGGAAAGTAGAGGTAGGTGATGTGCTGCGTTTGCTCTACAGTGACGTCGTCCAGGCGGACGGGCTGCGGATTCTGATCGTCACTGATCCAAACCACGCCATTTTCCACGCGTTCTACATACATAATGTGCCCGTTCACGTCGTCGGCATAGGGATGTTCGGGCGTCATCATCAGCACAGCCCCCTCAAGCGGCACATCGCCCGTCGTAACGCCGTACTCGGTAAATTTAGCCGCCATGTCATCCCACAAGTGCGCGTCTACGGCAAGGTTTGCCGGCACATTGAACTTGCCCACCACATGGCGCACACAGTCAAATGTGTTGTCTTGCAGCCAAGGGGCCGAGGTGCCGTTTTCCAACGCGGTGAGCGTCGCGTAATCGGCACCAGCACCGGGATTCACCCGGTCCAGGCGGCCTGCCAACCGATTTACCCTGGCCTGCATCACGTCGATTTCGTTTTGCGTGGCGATAATGTCTGTGTCAATCTGCTCAATTTCTGCCTGCATTGCCTGAATGCGGGGAATCTGGTCAATGTCACGCGTGGGGTCATAGCTGTGCAGGCGGTTGCGCAGCGCGGCGAGGTCTTCTGCTTTTTGCTGGCGTGTTTCGATGAGGCCAGCCAGTGCCATTTCGCGGCCTTGCAGTTCATCGGAGCGATCACGCCATTGTTCGTACAGCGCTTTGTTCTTCGCAGAAACGTAGCCACCGATTGGGCGCGCTTGCTGAACCGGGGCCGGGGCGAGGACAGCCCGTTCGGCATTGCGTTCTGGCATATAAGGCCGCACCCGGCTACGGCGACGCAGCAGCATAAATCCGGGGTACACACGCCCATCGCGGGCAGCGTCAATGTCGTTGGCCGCCCCCCCCAGTTGATCGGCAAAGCGATCTAGCGTGCCTGCCCACTCCGTCATTTGGGTGCGGAAGGCAAGGTAGCGGTTGGCGAAGTCCGGTTGTGTGGCCCCCAGCACAATCAGGCTATCAACCGCATCGGATGTCGCCTGGACGGAATCTTGAATGCGACGCGAGGAGCGGCGGAGTTGTTCAGCGGCTTCGCGCAGTTGGGTAATTCGGGCTTCAACTTCGGACATGGCACAGCGTTCACTTAATATGATCTACCGTGATTATACTGCGCTGCGCCAATTCACACACCAACCTGCTGCGCCAACCGCAATGCCGGGTTTTTCATGCTTTTTGTGCCTTCACACGTCCGTTCATTATTATTTTCTCATATGCGCAGCGGCACACTGTCCCATCTTTAATGCCCCTCATGGCCAAAAAATGGTACGCTATGTTTAAAACTTAATCAAAATTAGATTGGCGCTTAACATGGCTGATTTTATCCGAATCGTCCTCGTTGACGATCACAACGTTGTACGGCAGGCGCTGCGGGTTTTGTTAAACCAGCAGCCAAGCATTCAAGTTGTGGCTGACGCCAGCACGGGCGCTGATGCGCGTCGCGTGGTTGCCCGGTCACGCCCCGATGTGATTCTTTTAGACCTGATGCTGCCAGACTCACACCTCAACTCACTCCTGCCAGACCTACGCCAGCTCAGCCCCAATAGCAAAGTCTTGATACTGAGCGCCGCCCGTGAGCCAGAATGGGTCTATGCGGCCCTTGATGCCGGGGTTGACGGTTATATGCTCAAGCAGGTTGACATCACCTTGCTGTTGACCGCAATTGAGCAAGTGGCGGCGGGTCGTGCATACTTTCACCACACCATCCGCCAAATCATGGACGAGCGTGACCGTATAGCAGCACCCAATGGGACGAATGGCCACCCCCCCACGGGCGACGTCGGACTGACCCGGCGGCAACAGGAGGTATTACAACTCATCGCAACCACCGCCACCAACCGCGATATTGCAGAAGCGCTCATCGTCAGCGAAGAGACCATCCGCACACACGTCAAAACAATTTATCGCAAATTGGGCGTCAGCAGCCGCAGTCAAGCTGTATTTGAGGCAATCCGGCTTGGCATTATTGAAGTAGAGCCGCACGAAGGCAAACATTAGGGTAACTTAACACAAAATCAAGGAAAACGGCCTTGTAATTGCATTAAATGCGTGCATTGTCGGTTACAATCAGGTACAATGTAAAAAACAATTTACGATTTTCATGAAATACTCGTTTTGATGTGAAAGTGGTGAAGCCATGATTGAATCGTCAGTAGCGATGTTTATCCTTATCGTCAGTTTGGTTAGCCTTGCCGGTTTCGTCTACGTAAAGGGCATTTCCCTGGGAATGCAAAAAGCCGCCAACCGAATCGCCGGTCGTGAGCTAACGCGAGAAGAAGCCGACCAAATTTGGCTCGAACTCGAGATGAAACGATTGGCAGTCGTTCGTGCAGAACCCACCCCGGAAGTGGCGCAATACAACGCACTGCCCCCACGGATGATCCCGTTTAAGCTGCATTAGTCCATCAACGGACTGCGCTCACGCTGCGTTTTCATTTCAGCAGCGTTATATCACCCCATGCCCGCGTTTGGCCTGTGTACGCGTGGGTTAATCCCGCGTGTCGTGCCTGTTTTGGATCAAACCCGTGCCGAAAATGCGGACTGTTGTTGAGCGCGTGCGTTTTGAGTTGGTTTGAGAATCACGGATTTCCGTTCGAATGTACAAACTTACGCTCAATTACGGGATAGTTTAGGGAAAAACAACACAAAATCCACTTTACCTCAACTAAATGTTGCGTTATACTGCGGTCAAGTGTTGAGAACGAATGGATATGAAAATGACCGCAACAATCGCAACAATTATCATAATGTCAATTTTCGCTGGCTACCTTTACCTGAAGGGCATTAACCTGGGGATGCGCAAAGCAGCCACCCGCATCGCTGATCGTGACTTGTCGCAGGAAGAAGCCGATCAATTTTGGCTCGACCTACAGATGAAGCAGCTCGTTGCCAACGGATCTGAGTCGTTTTCGGATGCTGCCTAACGATAGCCACTCCAAAACGGTTTACCCGGCGCACTCGTGATCTGACTTCATTTCACCTCGAAGTCAGATCGCCTTTGTTATTTTGCAACCCTTTTGGTTCGGCTGTATGTTCGTCCCCATCTAAGCCGCGTTACCTCCACCCCGATATGTGATGCAGTAACAACCTCATTGAACCCTAATCCCATTTCGCTTGACGGCAAACAAAAACGAACCTAACCTATCAACAAAACTGTTGGTTGGGAGGCATCATGCCACCGTCCGAAGCACGCGAGCGCGTGTTAAACGCCGCAGAAGCGCTGTTCAGCCGGCGCGGTTACGAAGCCGTTACGGTAAAGGACATCGCTAACGCGGCGAAAATCCACCACTCCTCTATTTACCATCACTTGCCCGCAGATGGTGGCAAAGAGGCGTTGTTTGTGGAAGTGATGACACGTCATCTGCACCGCCACCGCGACGGCATCAATGCCGCAATCAACAGTGCCGAGGGCGACCTGCGCGGCCAACTGGTGGGCATCGCTGCGTGGCTGCTGTCTCAGCCGCCGATGGACTTACTACGGCTGACCAATGTTGACCTACCAGCGATGAAAGATCGAGAAGCCGCTCACAAAATTGAGTATCTTGCCTACGAGACGATGCTGCTGCCCTTCATGCAAGTTTTACAGCAGGCGCAGGCGCGTGGTGAGGTTGAGCATACTGACCTAGGGAATATCGCTGGAGCCATCATGACATCCGTTGAGGGTTTGCACAACGTTCCAAGCGAGCATGTGCGAATCAGCCGAGTAGCGATGGCAGAACAAGTCATTGATGTATTCATCCGTGGCCTAAGGCCATAATTTTTTTCACGCTTCAACCAACAAACTTGTTGGTTAAAACAACCTTCTTGAGGGAGAAATACATGATGTTAAACGGTCGCTATCGTGAAATGACGGTTATCGCCCTGGTGATGGCACTGACTGCTGTTGCCACTTACACCAGCCTGCAACCCAGCCATGCCCAAACCACTATCCAAACGGAAGACACTACCATGCCTACATTCCCAACCGTCGCTGGACGCAACATTGACGGTGAAAGCTTCAGCCTGCCTGCCGACTTTGAAGGCGACTACAACATTGCGATGCTGGCCTTTACCCAGGAACAACAGTCTACCGTCAATACCTGGGTTGACGCCCTGCGCACCCTAGAAGCCAACAATAACGCAGTGCGCATTTATGAACTGCCTACACTCCCCAACTTTAACTGGATTCAACGCCGCCAACTCGACTTCTGGATGTCCGCAGGCATTCCCGACCCGCTCACCCGCGCCACCACCATCACGCTGTACACCGATGTAAACGCTGTGTTGGAAGCCACTAGCCTTGAGGACACGACCGTCATGCGCCTCATTCTGGTAGACCGCGAGGGCAACATCTACTGGCAGGACGAGGGCGCTTACACCGAAGCCAAGTACAACGGACTTTTAGACGCCCTGGATGACCTGGCCGAAACGCCCTAACTCACCCACCCCACTGAAGAAGGAGCCTGCACTATGTTGAGTCCGCGCTGGCGTAAAGTAGCCCGCGATTTATGGGCGGAAAAGTCACGCACTGGGATTGTTGTCGCTTCGATAGCCGTTGGCATCATCGCCTTTGGCGGCTTGTTCGGGACGCGCAGCGTTGTTGCCGAAAACATCACCCTGGAATACCGCCGCTTTAATGAAAATGACGTGGCCTACCGCATCAACGGCCTAGACGACGAAACCGTGGCGTGGGCAGCCCGCCAGCCGTTCGTTACCGATGCGCAGGGCTTAACCGTCTACAATGCAGAGGCGCAGTTACCTGGCGGCGTAGAAGATGTGGTTATCACCGCCTTTGAAGACTACAACGACATCCGCATTAACCGCCTGCTGCCCGAACAGGGCAAAGTGCCGCCTGAACGCGGCGAAGTCGTCATTGAGCGCAGTTACACCAACGAAGTCGGCATCGACATTGGCTCCGAGATTATCATTGAGCTTGAAGAAGGGCGCACCACCACCCTCGATTACGTGGGCACCGTCCACGATCTGAACGCCTTCCCGAACTCGGTTGACCCGCGCATCAAGCTCTATGTAACGCCGCGCACGCTGCGCCTGCTGGACTTCGACCCGACGTTCAACCAGCTTTACGTCACGCTTGACCGCGAGACGATTGCCAACGCCGGAACAACCCTCGATGCCGTATCTGACGGCCTGCGCGAAGACCTGGAGCGGTTGGGCGTCGAAGTGGATGGGGTGATCGTCAACCGAGACGGCCAGTTGTGGTCAGGCGACTTCGCCAACGGCATCGCCGCGATTCTGTTCCTGGTGGGGTCAGCGGCGGTGGTATTGTGCGGCTTTTTGGTGTTGAACGTCATTACCGGGCTGCTGGCGCAGCAGCGGCGGCAAATCGGCATGATGAAAATCATCGGCGCGACGGGCTGGCAAGTGGCCACGCTTTACCTGACGCTGGCGGCAGCCTTCGGTACGCTGGCTTTGATTTTCGCGCTGCCCGTGAGCCGCTTGCTATCGCGGGGGGTATCGAGCGCGTTGTTGGGCGTGGGCTTCCTCAACGTGGATGTCGCCGTGTTCGAGCTGCCCATCTTTGTGGTGATTGTGCAGGTCATTGTCGCAGTGATGGCCCCCATCATCGCCGGACTGCTGCCCATCATCAAAGGGGCGCGCCTCAGCGTGCTGGACTCGCTCCAAGATAGTGACAGTGCCAGCATTGATGGCTTTGACCGGCTGCTGGCCAAAATCAAGGGGCTGCCCCGCCCGGTTCTACTGGCACTGCGCAACACCTTCCGGCGCAAAGCCCGCCTCATCTCCACGCTGGTGACGCTCATCGTGGCGGGAGGCTTTTTCATGGGTGCGCTCAACATCCGTGTGAGTGTCCTCAAAGAAGCGACGACGGTTGCCCTGGCTGGCTCCGACTTGCGCTTTAACCTGGATGACTATTACGACCAGGGCGGCGTGCTGATGCGCGTCAGCACCGTGGATGGCATCACCGACGCCGAGGGTTGGGTCACGGGCACGGTTAACCGTGTGCGTGCGGACGACTCCGAGAGCGACGACCTGACCCTTACCGGCGTCCCGGCAGATTCGCCCTACAACACGCCCGTCATCACGGAGGGGCGCTGGCTTGTCCCGCCCACCCCCCGCCACCGCCCCAATTTGAATGAAATCGTCATCAGTACCGAGTTCGAGGACCTCGAACCCGATGTAAAAGTGGGCGACACGCTCCGGCTGACGTTTGACGGCACCGAACAAAACTGGTTGGTCGTCGGCATTGTGGAAACCGGCGGGCCAACCAGCGTCACGCCGCCGCTGTACACCTACTATGAAGGGGCATCACGCTATTTGCAGGTGCCAGAACAAACCAACTTCGTGCTGACGGCAACCAGTGCCAACACGCTTGAAGCCGATGCCCGCATCGAAGCCGCAGCCGTTGACGAACTCGACCGCTTTGGCATCGAAGTCAGCGATTCGTCCGTCGTGCTGGAAGAATCCGAGAATGCGCGCAGTTCGTTCGACGTGATTATCTTCCTGCTGGCGTTCGTCGCGATGATTATCGCGATTGTGGGCGGCTTCGGGCTGGGCGGCACCATGAGCCTTGCCGTACTCGAACGCACCCGCGAAATCGGCGTGATGCGGTCGGTTGGGGCGTCGTCAAATACACTGCGTGGCATGTACGTACTGGAAGGTGTGCTGATCGGTGCCATGAGCTATGTATTGGCGCTGCCGTTCAGCTTACTGGTGAGCTACGGCTTCGCGGTGGCGATTGCGGGCATCTTCGGGCGTGACCGTCCACTGGAGTTTGGGGTGAACCTGGTGGGGTTAGCCCTGTGGGCGACGATTATTCTGGTGGTGGCGGCCATCGCGAGCCTGCTGCCTGCCCAGCGTGCCGCCCGCATCAGCATCCGGGAGGCGCTGGCCTACGAATAATCATCAATCACATTGATGCCCACCGTCTTGAACGTCGTCATCTGGTGCAGCACTTCCGGCACATCCCGCAGCCGGACGTGCCCCGTCACAAGCTGGCCGGGGTCAAACACACCGTTGACCACCAGTTGCAGCACATCAGGATAGGCGTGGGCCTGCATCCCGTGGCTGCCGTAGAGTTCAAGTTCGTTGGCAATTACTGACCCCATCGGCAGCGGCGGGTCTTCATGCTCACCCTTGAGCAAGCCCACCTGCACATGCCGCCCGCGCTTACGCAAACTCAATATCGAGTTGCGACACGTCACACGGCTGCCCAGCGCATCCAGTGACAGGTGTACCCCTCCGCCCGATAGCTCACGGATTTGGCCAAGCAAATCATCATCGGTGAGGTCAGCCGCATTGATTGTATGTGTGGCCCCGGCAGTCGTTGCGAGCGCTAAGGCGTCTGGATTGATGTCCACCGCAATGACGTTCGCGCCGTTGGCCCGCGCAATCATCACAGCGGATAGGCCCACGCCCCCACAGCCATGTACCGCCACCCACTCCCCCAATCCCAGCCGCCCCTGTGCAATCACCGCCCGGTATGCCGTCACAAAGCGACAGCCCAAACTGACCACATCTGTATATGTGAGTTGTTCCGGCACCCGCACCAGGTTCACATCCGCGTAGGGCAGCGCCACGTACTCCGCGAATGACCCCCACAGCGTAAACCCCGGCTGATGGTAATCATCGCACACCTGATGATTACCCGTTGCGCACTCCGCGCAGCGACCGCAGCCCATGCTAAACGGCACCGTCACGCGGTCGCCAATCGACCAGTTTTTCACATCCGGCGCAACCGCGACCACCTCACCCGCTAACTCATGACCGGGCACATGCGGCAATACCGTAATATCGCCGTCGTGACCCTGCCAGCCGTGCCAGTCGCTACGGCAGATGCCACTGGCCCGCACTGCAACCACCACCCCACCCGGCGGCGGTTCGGGGTCGGGCACCGTTTCAACCGTGATTGGCCCGTTGAATTCGTGATAGAGTACAGCGCGCATGGGCACGTTCCTTTTTATGTGGATTCAGAATCGCCGCCAATGCCGCGCAGCGCGAGGAGCGCCGCCAACACCCGCTTTTGATCGTCTGGCGTGTGCGACCGGAACAGGTCGAGCATGTCGATTTCGGTTGGCGTCAGGTCAGGATGCGGGTCAGGTTCTGCGCCAGGGTGCGGGATGTTCGACCGCCCCAGCAGATAATCGGTTGTGGTGTCAAAGTAATCCGCCAATTGAATCAGTACCAACGGGGATGGGTTGATAGTTCCGCGCTCATACCGTGACATCTGATTTTGGGATATGCCAATTTCGTCTGCCATATCATATTGAGTCAGGCCACGTTTTTTGCGAAGTTGGGCGAGGCGGTCACCACGAAAACCAGAATCCATTTTAGATGCGTGAGGAGATTTTTCTTGACATGATACTGATTTTGTCGTATATTTCAGTCATCGGCTAACTGCCCACCAGAGCAAACCGAAAAATCCCCGTTGGGGCGTGAGCCACAACTCACCACCCCGACAGGTCTTGCAAGCTGACCGGGATTATAGGGGCGTTCTGCGCATAACGGGAGGCCGAACCCCACGATGGACGCATCGGCGGGGCGCAATACCGAAAGTCTCGTGTACATGCGGACCTGCGGGGTAGCTGGGCAGCCTGCTACCCCTTCTCTTTTTCAGCAACAGCTACGAATCAGCGGTTACATCGGGGATAGTGTGAAGCACCTCGCCATCGACCAACAAGCGTATCTGATCCAATATGTCATCGTAGATCATATATGCTTGAGGTGTCGGTTCCGGCACAAGCATATCCCGTACTGCATAAGCACTCGTAAGATATTCACAGTAAATGCCGCCAAATCGACACTGCATGATGTGGTAGTCATAGTGATGAACAAAATAATCTGGGTTTTCACCGATAATCGATACTGCAAGGTAGCGTCGTCCTTCAACGGCAACCTGTTCCGTCTCACCAATATACTGAGATAGGCTTAACAGCGATAGAATGACACCACCGCACAACCCACAAACTAGGATGGATAAAATCATTACTATTGCCCCTGTGTCATTATCGTATTTAGGCATCCCGAATGCCCCAACGTGAATCCAATGAATAACGATGACGACTGATGCAGTGAGGATAGACAGCAATAAAAATCGGTCATATGCCACTCGCATGAGCGGATAGATAATCACACCGCCGTCGTATGCTGTATTGTGAACGGCACCGCGTCCGGCGAGCGGCGTGAACAAAGACACAAACACCACCACAATAATCACCTGCGCAATCCGGTCTGTGAGGAGGGGGCGGCG
>CAWUJQ010000087.1:0-14658 GCA_963922445.1 uncultured bacterium | reverse complement strand
AGCCGCTCACCCCCGCTTGCAACCGCTTGCGGATGCGGTCGAAATTGCCGCGTATCGCCCTCAACCGCCAGACGAAGCAACCGTTGAGCGGTCGCGGCGTTGGCGCGCCGAGTGATCGTGGTTCAGGCGTCGCCGCGTCATCCAAAAGCCAATGCCCTGCGCGATGAGTGCGACAAGTATCAGAGCGCCTGTTAACTGTTTCATGATGGTGGCTCGGTCGCTCAGGTGTTGATAACCTAGCGTGTGAATCACAATGAGAATGGCCATTGCGTAGTTCCAGCGCTGGAGTGTTTTCCAGCGTTTACCCTTTAGCCAGATGAGTGAGACCTGGTTCGACGTCAGCAGCAGCGCCACAAGAATCACGGCAGCAGCAGTGCCCGTGTAGTTGTTGAGGCCAAACAAATCGGTAAGTAGGCGAATGTCACCATCATCCGTCCAGCGGACGAAATAGGGCAGAATCGCATTACCACTGAAGACGCCAAAGCCCAGCAGCGCATGAACAATCCCGGTGGTGCCTGCCCAAATGCCCACATCACGGCGTAGGTCAATGTTGACCGGGTTTTTGCGTCGCTGGAACAGCCGCACCGTGCCGATGACCAGCGTTAGTGTGACAAGGGCAAACGATAGGTAGCCGGTTGCTAATGTCGTCACATAAAACCAAGACGCCAGCGGCAGCAGCAGCTTCGTCACGGCGGTTGCAACCACTGTGACGACCAACAAAACGATGTGCGTATATAAACGGGGCGGTTTGTACATGGGTGACAGGGCTGTTTACGAGCGATTTGTGTGGGACATTGTAACATGCAAATGGTTGCGTCCGGCTTAATTGACGATATATACTAAAAGCTGCATTCATCAGGCATACGCAGTAATTTGTGTTACAATCTGGCGCGGCATCCGGCTTCCATAAACCTGGCTCGGTGTCGACGTGTAGTGGCTTTCGTGACAGACAACGACATGCAATGGGAGATGACTCTTGGCTAGATCACGTACTGAACAACTGGTAGAGCGGCTGCAAGACTTGCAGCGCAGTTCTGGCGACGTTGAAGCGGCGGCAATCGTCAGTGTTGACGGCCTGAGCATGGCGTCCCTGATGCCCCCAAACATCGAAGACGACCGTGTTTCGGCTATGTCCGCTGCGATGATCTCGCTCGGTGAGCGTATCTCGAGCGAATTGGGGCGCGGTGCGCTGGAACAGGTTTACGTCAAAGGGGAAAACGGCTACGTTATCCTCAATGCTGTGGGGGAAGAGGCGGTTCTCACGGTGATCGCCCGCAAAGAAGCCAAGTTGGGTTTGATCTTCCTGGACATTGGCCGTACAGTCGATGATCTTGAGAAGCTCGTCTAAGTTTTAGGTCTTCTCCATTTTACGCGGTGGGCTGCGTGGTGTGCATCACAGCCACCGTATTTTAACCGTCAATAGTCAGTAAATAAGCAGTTCGAGTGGGCGATTGAGGCAATCCAATGGATAAACCACGCATTTTGATCGTAGAAGACGATCTCGATCTGGCAGAGATGCTCAACGCGTACTTCCGGGTGCAGGACTACGACGTGCTTACCGCATCTTGGGGAGAGGAAGCGGTTCGCATTTCACGCGAAGAGCCGATTAGCATTATCCTGCTGGACATTCGCCTGCCAGATATTGACGGCTATGAGGTTTGCCGCCGCCTGAGAAACCAACGCCAGACGGAAAACACACCCATCATCTTCCTGACGGAAAAGCGCGACCGTGTGGATAAGTTGCAGGGTTTGGAGTTGGGTGTGGTGGACTACATCACCAAGCCGTTTGACATTCAAGAACTGCGGCTGCGCATTCGTAACGCTATCAACCGTGCGGAGCGTGCCTATCTCACAAACCCGGTAACCGACTTGCCAGAGCCGACGCTTACCGTTGAGCGGTTGGAGCGCATCTTGTTAAGCGATGCCCCCTGGGCGGTGCTGCAAGTCACGATCAACACCCTGGGGCAGTTCCGGGCGATGTACGGGTTCGTCGCAGCAGATGACGTGCTGCGTGCGGTGACGCTCATGATCCGCAATGCGATTCGCGAACACGGTAGCGAAGGCGATTTTGTGGGTCACATTGGCGATGAAGATTTTATCGTGATTACGTCGCCGGACAACGTAGGTCGCATCCGTGACCGTATTGAGACCCGCATCAAGCAGTCTCGTGAATATTTCTATCCCCTGCGCGACCGTGACAAGGTGCGCGAAGCGATGGAAAATCATCAACTGCATCTTTCCAGCGGTGTTGTAGACAGCACCTCTGGCACATATGAGACAATTGACGACCTGCGCGAAGCCCTGGGTAATGCCGCCCAACCCAACGAGATCAACTAGCCCACGCTGTAAACGCAACGCCTGACCGTAACCCCCGCAATTTAGGGGGTTCGAGGCGGCTTTGGCGGCCAATCCCCTATAATTGGGGGCAGAAAATTGTTTCGGAGTGCCGCCTACATGGAATTTCTACTCACCTTACTGCCCTTATCAGTAACATCCGGTATCAATCTCTATTTGACCATTCTGGCTATTGGCCTTGCAGATCGTCTTGAGGTCGTGAATCTGCCTCCTGGACTGGATTTTGTGAGCAGCCTCCCGGTTTTGGCCGTTGCTGGGGTGTTGTTCGTGATTGAGTTCTTCGCGGACAAAATCCCGTACCTGGATAGCTTGTGGGATTTCTTCCATACGTTTATCCGCCCGGCAGGAGCCTTGGTCTTGGCATTGGGCCTCGTCCCCACTGACGACCCGGAATTACGCACGGCTGCCCTACTGATCGCAGGGACGACGGCACTAACGGCGCATAGCGGTAAGGCGAGCTTTCGGGCGATGGTCAATACCAGCCCGGAGCCGGTGTCAAATTCTGTTGTGAGTTTGGCGGAAGACCTGAGTGTGCTAGGGCTGCTGGGGTTGGTGGTCGTGTTTCCGGTGGCGGCAGCCATCGTGAGCTTGATTGTGCTGGTTGGGATCGTGGTGGGCATCTACTTCATCTTCAAGTGGGCGCGCCGAGCCTTTGGTTCCATCAGGAACTTTTTTAGCCGCAACCGGAGCCGTCCGACTGCGTATAATCGGTAGTTAGTGCGCCATATCACAAGAGGCAAACGATGCAGGCTGACAGCGTATTCCTTGAAACAGGTGACCAAAGGCTACACTATTACGAAGCTGGACAAGCAAATACGCCGATTATTGTGCTGCTGCACGGCGGCGGCATTGACTCAGCTAAGATCGCGTGGCGGCACCTGATTGACCCGCTTGCCCAAACGCATCACGTTTACGCGCTTGACCTACCCGGCTATGGGCAAAGCGACCCACCGACCGCAGGTACCGCTTACACCACGCAGTATCTCATCGACACACTGGGCGCATTTGTTGACGCGCTGGGCTTGGAGCGGTTTGCACTGCTGGGCCTTTCTATGGGCGGCGCAACGGCATTGGGCTATACCCTGGCTCACCGTGAGTGTGTAACGCAGCTCATCCTTGTGGATGCCTACGGCATTCAGGATCGCGTCCCGGTACAGTTGCTGTCACACATTGCCCTGCGCGCACCGGCGTTTGTGCAGAAGCTGGTCTGGAGTGTGCCGCGTGCCAATCGCTTGTTTTTGTGGTCCGGCCTGCAAGCGATTTACTTCAATCGGTTGGCCCTGCGCGGTGAAGTGCTGGCCGATGCGGAAGAGAGCATCCGGTTGGAGTTATTTTATGAATGGTTGGGCAGTGAAGTCACACCAGACGGCACCGTGACCAACTACTATTCGCAACTTGAAGGCTTGTACACGCCCACCCTGCTTATTCATGGCCAGTTTGACCCATCAATCCCGCTTAGATGGGCGCGGCGAGCGGCAAAGACGTTGCCTAACGGTCGGCTGCATGTCATTCTGTTGTGTGGGCACTGGCCTAACCGCGAAAAACCGCGTGCGTTTAACCGAGCGGTGCTGAAATTCCTGCGGCAACATCACTAGGGCTGCCATCGCGGCTAAGGTACAATCTGCGTGAGTGAGATAGCAGCGGAGGACGCCATACCATGACTGATAACCCTGAAAAAATGTCTCGTGACGACATCAAAGAGTTTATCTTCGATGACCTGCTGGAATTTCTGGAAGAGACGGGTGAGGTCAATGCCATCACGCCGGACGAAATCGCTGCTTTGATTGACGAAGCACCGGGGCGTGTGAAGGGCTGTATGCAGGAGATGGTGCAAGAAGGTGTATTAGAAGGTACCAAAGAAGACGGCTCCCTCTACTTCCACTTCACGGATGAGATGACCGAACAACTTCTTGAAGAGATGAAGGAGTCCGGTTGGAGGCCGCCCGATGATGACGAAGAAGACGACTTTGAGTAGCTATAGCTGAATGCGGTGCTGCGCCATCTGTTCGTAGAGCGCGTTTGCTTTACCGAGCAGGTGGCGTAGGCTAACTGGAACGTCGCTAGTTGCCGGTTCATAGGGCATAAACCCCGTCGATTTTTCCACACTAGCATACCAGTACGGTGCCCATACCCCATCGGTTGGGCGGCTGCCCGCAGGCCAGCTTAGCATCGCTTCGCTGAATGGCACCTTGATCCGCTCACACAGTTTTTTCAGCACCCCATCCGGATTCATCAATACATCACGGGCATCCAGCACGGGCGGCACCTCCCCGGTATGTTCGCGTACATAGTCGAACAGCGCAACCTGAAGCGGAAAGCCAACTTGATCCAGGGTAATGTCGCCCATGACTTTGCTAAACGACGTGATGACGCGGGCTGGCTCTCGGATAAGAAAGCAATTTGTCACATCCAGCATCCACGACCAGTCCATATCGCCCACCATATGCTGCGTCATGTGCTTTTGGTAGTAAATGGCTTTGCAGTCCGGTACTGGCCCGGTAAGTTGGGCAACAACCTTGCGCCAATCGCCCTCACAGGCCGCAATCGTCTCGTCCCTGCCAGGGTGGTCAATGCCTGTATGGAGCAGGTAATACGCGTAAAACGGCTCATCATGGACGGCGGTGTCGCCCCGGTTTTCCCAGGCGCGCATCATCGCCGTAGAAATGTTACGCGGGCCTGACCACATCGCAATCCGGTGGGGTTCGGTTGCCATGGGCTTACTCGTCTGCCTGAGCTGCTTTTTCGCGTTTCTTGGCGGCCCGTTCCGCCTTGCGCCGGATGCGGTTCCATACGCCGGTCAGTCCCATGGCCTTCTTCATCTCGAATAGCGTGGCACGGGTCATCTCACGGACGGTTTCAGTGCCCTCGACAATGATTTCTTCGATTAAGCCCGTATCATCGTATTGGGCGCGGCGTTCGCGCATCGGGTCAAGGAAGTTGTTGATAGCAACGGCCAACTTTTGCTTAACTTCCACGTCACCGACCTTGCCGGCCCGGTAGCGCGCCTTGAGGTCTTCGATTTCGGCTTTGTTCGGGTTAAACGTGTCGTGGTAGATGAATACCGGGTTGCCCTCGACCGTACCGGGTACGTCTGCACTGACGCGGTTGGGGTCGGTGTACATGCTGTTGACCTTCTTTTCGACCGTTTTGGCGTCGTCGCTGAGGAAGATCGCATTGCCCAGGCTCTTGCTCATCTTCGAGCCGCCATCAGTACCCACGAGGGTTGGCACATCACCGACCAGCACGTCGGGCACGGGGAACACCTCGCCGTAGAGGAAGTTAAAGCGGCGAGCAATCTCTCGTGTGATTTCTACATGGGCCACATTGTCTTTGCCAACGGGCACGAGGTTGGCCTTCACATGCAGGATGTCTGCCGCTTGCAGCACGGGGTAGCCCAGCAGGCCATAAGGCATTTCGATGTTGGCGTCGCGGGCCATGTCCTTCAGGCTAGGGAGCCGTTCAAGGCGTGGGACGGTGACCAAATTCTGGAACAGCGTGTTGATCTCAGTAATTTCCGGGATGGCAGATTGCAGATAGAATGTCACGTTTTCCGGCTCGATGCCTGCGGAGACGGCGTCTAAGACGAGACTGCGGGCGTTTTTGTCGATTTGCTCAATGTCTTCCGGTTTGTTTTTCGTCGTGAGCATGTGCAGGTCTGCAATGATAAACACGCTCTCGTATTCGTGCTGCAACCGGACGCGGTTTTCCAACGTGCCCACATAATGCCCCAGGTGCAGTTTGCCTGTGGGACGGTCTCCGGTCAGGATGCGTTTTTTGTCTGCCATAGGTGGTAATTGTCCTCGGTTCGCAATATCTTCGGGGCGGGGTCGCCCATTAAAATCAAATTCGTAGTGGCGTCGCTGCGTGTCGCGCCATGAATGCCAGTTAAGTTAACAGCAAGCCTCACAAATGTCTATCGCCTCGCACCTTATTAAAGCAAGAGCTTTTGAGTTGGGCTTCAACCTCGTTGGCATCACGCCTGCTGTGCCATCCCCTCACCTGGACGCGTACCTGCGTTGGATTGAAGCGGGGATGCACGGCAAAATGGGGTATATGGCCCGTCCTGACCGTGAGGCACGGCGGCGTGACCTCAATGTGATTCTGCCAGGGGTTAAGTCAATGGTACTGGTCGGCATGGATTATCGAGCCTGTGTGCCAGAAGACCTGTTAGCTGACCCATCACGCGGGCGGATTGCGGCCTATGCGTGGAACCTGGACTATCACGATATTATAACGCCGCGCCTGGAACAGTTGGCTACGTGGATGAAAGCCGAGTTCAGTGTCGCGATGCAGCATAAAGTTTATGTAGACACAGGCGCTATCCTCGAACGTAGCCACGCTCAGCAGGCCGGGATGGGCTTCACAGGCAAAAACACCATGCTGATTCATCCACGGCGGGGCAGCTATTTTTTCCTGGGAGAAATCCTGACCACGCTCGAATTTGACGAGTACGACAAACCGCACCGTGAAACGATGTGCGGCTCGTGTACGCGCTGCCTGCACGCCTGCCCCACAGATGCCTTCCCGCAGCCGTATGTACTGGATGCGCGGCGCTGTATTAGCTATCACACCATTGAAAATAAGGGGTATATTGACCACACGCTACGGTCGCACTTTGGCAATTGGGTTTACGGTTGTGACGTGTGCCAGGATGTATGCCCGTGGCAGCGTTTTACACACACAACCGACGACCCTGCTTTTGCTCCCGCAGATACGAACGCTGCCGCTCCCCTCCTCGTGGACTTGCTCACGCTCACGGATGAGACGTTCAAAGCGCGTTATCGACACTCACCCATCTATCGCATTAAGCGCGAGCGGCTTGTGCGCAACGCGTGCATTGCAGCCGGTAATTGGGGCAGCCCGCAGGCTATTAGCCCACTGATTGCTTTGCTCAGGAACGACAGTCCGCTTGTTCGCGCTCATGCTGTGTGGGCGCTGGGTCAGATTGGCGGTCAGTTACACGCCGTTGAGCGGGCCATTCGAGATGAAGCTGACGAGGTTGCACGCACCGACATGGAACAAACGCGTGCATTGTTATAAGCGTATGGTTTTTCAAACAAATTCCGAACCTCGCCTTTACACGCTTTAACGACTAAATTGTTACAGACCCGTTATACTAAACAGTATCCTAAAACTGAGCGTGTGAGCAATGACGATGACGTTTCAACCACTACAACAAGAGCAAGTTCAGGCCCACTACGAACCCGAGGAAAAAATTGTGTATGTTCGCTACACTGGCATACTCGGTTCGGATGCCAGCGACAGCGCGTACAATTGGCTGGCACAACTGATTGAAGAAATTGGTATCGACAACATCTACGGCGAAATTTTCGACTTTTGTGCGGTGACGCAGTTTCAGCCAGACAACCTGATTAATGCGCGTAAGCACAGCCGCAAGCTCAACCTGCGCGTCAACGTCCACGAGACGCCAGTGGCTATGGTCGTGCGCGATGCTGTACAAGAGGAGATTTTGCGCGGGCCAATGCGCAACGTTCCCGAAAACCGCCGTAAGCGCATCGTCCACTCCTACGATGAGGCGCTGACATTTTTTGAGGAGTGGTACCGCGAAATTGCCGGGTAACGCCGGTTACAAGTCTTTATCTGTGTAACACGATAGTAACATCTGGATGCGTTCCCGCGCCGTATACTGAAAAACGTAAATCAAGTTTAGCCATGTGGAACGCATACGAATGGTCATCAATCAACTGGACGAACGACAGGTCACGGCCTACTACAACACCACAACCTCCATTGCCTACATCACCTATCGTGGTGAACTCAGTGCAGTTGAGAGCGAGTTGGCGTATGGGTGGCTCTCTGAGTTAATCGAAGTCGTAGGCACGAAAGCGCTTTACGGCGAGGTATTTGACTTCCGCGAGGTAAAGCACTTTACGGTAGAGAACCTGATTACCGCCCAAAAGCGCAGTCGCCGGATGAACATCATGCTCAACACGCAAGACTTTCCTGTTGCGATGGTGGTCGGCAATGCCATGCAGGAAGAAATCCTGCGCGGGCCGATGCGCATTGTGATTGGCAACCAACGTAAACGGATTGTGCGCTCAATGGATGATGCACACGCCTTTTTAGACGAATGGCACGCCGAAAACGACGCCGAATCTGTTTAGGGATTTGCTGGCACAATCGGCAGCGTCCCACAACTGCCGGCAGCGGCAACCGCGTTCGAGCTAACCCAGATGTCTTCCGCAAGACGCCACCACAGTATCTCGTCGGTGCCGCCTGCCCGCCCATCTGGAACAGCCCACTCACCCAATTGCATGACATAGCGCACGCGTGCCCCCGGTGCCGGGGATTCGCGCAGGTTGGCCGCCCCACCCAGGGCTGCAATCGTACACGTATCGTCCAGGGAAATGCCTTCGAGCGCGTTGCCGCCCTCTGGCGCTGGTTCCACAACCACGCTGAAATCAACGGGGACAAATGGCGAACGGGGCAGCGCGTCCAGTGGCAAATTGGTGAGTGCGTTGTAGTCATCGAAGGTAAATCCGGTGAGTGTTACTGTGCCCTCGCCATCTACGGACAGGGTTTGCCCTGCACCGGCGACCGATTCTCCCTCAACATCCACCGTAACCGTCCCGTCAATGACATCAACGCGCAGGGTATTCGTCCCTTCCGCACTGAGCAGCAGAGTAGTCTCCGGCGAAATTTGCACGCGCTGGTCATTTACACGCAGTCGGGCAACCTCCACCCCGGCTGCGGATTGAATCAGCAGGCCGTTGGGCGGGACGAGGGTACACGGGTCTGTTCGGGCGAAGCTGGCCTGCACCGAAAACGCTTGCATTGGGCCGTAGCGGGGGGAGTCAGGTGTAACAGCAGCCAGGCCTTCTAAGTCCGATGTGGTGAAAGATAGGGCGAATACCCACCCGAATTCACCATCAGCAGTGACCACACGCACCCAGGTGCCATCTGCCAATATGCCGGTTGCAAGCGTTTCTTCGCCCGCAAAGATGCTGCCAGTCTGCTCTGCATTTTCATCCGGGGCTGCTCGGATGATGCCGCCGCGATTGCTTGTTACACGCACGCGCTGCGCCGGGACGTCCGCATCTGCATCGCCTTGGTTTTCCACCATAACCTGCCCCAACGCGAGTACGAGGAGGGTGTCGTCGCTGTAGCTGATGCGCGGAGTCAGCCGGGTAATGCTCCAGGCACCCTCTGCGATGTTTACCTGTTCCTGGGATAGTGTGCCCACGTCAGCGAGTGGCACGACATCGCCGGGATTGTCGAAGCTTAGCTCGTCTTCATCACTCTGGATGGAAAGCGCTGCCGGGAAGCTGCCATAGCAAAGGGTTTGGTCGGGTTGGCCACTACATTCCGCACGGGTAGACGCCAACGCAGCCCGAATGACAGCGGCGCACTGCGCGTTGTCGTCGGTTTGTGCGTGAACACTAACAGCGGTGAAGGCGAGGATAATGAGGAAAAAGGCGTATCGCATCTGAGCATCTCATCACAATTTATGGCAAGCAGCGAGATTCTAACAATAGGGGTGATACAATGGCAGATGAAAAGATGGCGATTCATCAAAGACACTTCATCATGCTCAACTCCCCATACGCTTATCAACACTATCTCCTCCGCAGCGTCAGCGCGCAACTTCATCAGATGGAAACCGCACAGGTCGCCCTACAACCGGGTGTACAATCCGTCTACCGGGTTACGTGTCACTATCCGCATACCAATCTAGCCAACTCGGTCGCAACCTTGGTCAGTTCCCGCACCGGTGCGCCTACGCTCACCGTGACTAAAGATATGCCAGGGGCACAGGTGGAAACCTATACATTCGACCCGACACGCTTTCGCACGTTGACATCTGCGTTTTCTACCATGCGATTTGACAAATTAGAGGATCAACCGGACATTCCGGCGCAAGGTGTGACGCTGTGGCTAGTTGAGCGGGCCGCGGGTAGCTTCCGTAAAAGCGTGCTGCTAAGCCCGGAGTTGGCTGGCGGCGTCCATCAAGACCTGATTTACCGACTGCATGAGGTGCTACCGCAGGCCGTTGAACCCTCTGGGATGGCCCCGTGAGCGGCGACTACAGCGAGATTGAGGTCAAGCTAGCCGTCGACGATCTTGAGGCCGTTGCAAATCGGCTAGAAAGCCTAGGCGCTGCGTTAGCCAAACCCCGTGTGTATGAGCGCAACGTCCGCTACGATGACAGTGACCGAACGATGGATCGTGATGGCACGGTGTTGCGCCTGCGGGAAGACAATCGCATCCGACTAACGTATAAGGCACCGCTCGATCCGGCGGCGGTGGCGCGGGGCGTCCACGAACGGTTTGAGGTAGAAGTTGTTGTGGATAGCTTCGACGCAATGGAAACGCTGCTGTCGCGCTTGGGCTATCATCCGTACATGGTCTATGAAAAATATCGCACCACCTATGTGTTAGAAGGTGCGGAAGTGGTGCTTGATGAGATGCCCTACGGTACGTTTGTCGAAATTGAGGGCGATGAGGCCACAATCAACCTGCTGCTGGAAAAGCTCAATCTCCAGGATGTACCCCGACTGCCCTACAGTTACAGCACAATATTCGACCATGTGCGGGCACACCTCGGTATGGCCATCAACGATTTGACCTTTGCTAACTTCGAGGGTGTGACCGTCCACAGGGATGCGTTTCTACCGCCGCGCTAGGGGGACTTTGTTATGCCGTTCCGTGCCCGTGAAAACCTGTACCCTGGCATTAACGCGCACCTGAACAGCTACCTTCAGAATGAGGCTGGCGGTTGGGAGAGCTTTCACGCGGAACATATTATTGATCTGCGTCGGGTTATCGCGGCATACCTCCCACCGGGCTACTATGCACGTGCTGAAAAGTCGCTGCAAATCAGTGAGTACCACGCGCAGGCAGAAGCAACGCAAAGGCGCTTCAAAGCCTATGTAACCGTCTATCGGTCAGAAGGCAGTTCAGAATCGACATCCCCTTTCAAAGAAACAGAAGCGCCAACAATGGTGATTCCACTCATTGATCCGTTCGATAGTGAAAAGAGTCCGGCGAGTGTCACCATCTACCGGGTTGAAGGGGAGGACTTGCCCGGACGGGCGGTAGCCCATATCGAATTACTCTCGCCTGCGAACAAATCGGGCAGCCCATATTACGAGCGCTACATCGAAAAGCGCTACGAAACCGTGCAGGGCGGGCTACACCTCGTTGAAATTGACTACCTGCACCACACGCGCCCCCTTTCTCGCGACTTGCCGCGTTACCCTCACGATAGCGGAGCCACACCTTACGCAATTTTCATCAGTCAAGTCGGGCGTTCATCAAGTCGTGTGTATGGCTTTGGTGTGGGGGATATCATTCCAACCTTGAACGTCCCGCTGGCTGGCGATGACCTGGTGCGGGTGCCGTTTGGCGAAGCGTATAACCGCACCTACGCAAACCTGGACATCCCGCAGTTTGTCGTGGATTACGCTACCGACCCACCCACCTTTGATCGCTACAGTGAGGTGGATCAGCAGCAAATTCACTCGATACTGCAAGCTATCCGGGCGAAGACCTAACCGCCAATCTTTTCCAGCGCACCGCGATTGACAATATTGTCATATTCGCCGTGCTTTAGCGCCGCAATGACGAGTTCAGCCGCCTCAACGGCAACTGCGATCTGCGCTTCGACGGTGCTGGCCGCCAGGTGCGGCGTGTGAACCACGTTGACATGATCCAACAACGGATGCTCGGCGGGCGGCGGTTCCACCTGATACACGTCCATAGCGACTCCGGCCACAATGCCGCTTTCCAAGGCGTCGCGCAGGTCTTCGTCGTTGATGAGGGCACCCCGTGCCGCGTTCACAATGCGAATACCCCGCTTCATTTTGGCAAATGCCGCTGCATTGAGCATTTCCCGCGTTTCATCGGTGACGACGGCGTGCAGAGTAACGTAGTCTACACGGGCGTAAAGATCATCAAGTTCCACCTTTTCAATGCCTAGCTCCTGCATGGCATCGGCGCTAACAAACGGGTCAGCAGCAACCACCGTCATCTCAAATGCCTGGGCACGGACGGCGACCGCCTTCCCAATGCGACCCAGCCCAACGACGCCGAGTGTTTTGCCACGCAGTTCGGTGCCCTTGTACAGCTTGCGATCCCAACGGCCCTCCCGCATAGACATGTACGCTTCCGGTACATGACGAGCGACCGATAGCATTAGCGCAAAGGTGTGTTCGGCAGTTGCGATGGTATTGCCTTTGGGGGTGTTCATCACAATGATGCCGCGCTCTGTCGCGTAGTCCAGGTCAATGTTGTCTACACCAACCCCTGCACGAGCGATGAAGCGAAGGTCGGGGGCTTGTTCGAGCAATTCGCGGTTGGCCTTGGTGCTGCTGCGGATAATCATGGCTTGGGCACCGGGTAGAGCAGCGATGGTTTGTTCGCGGTTCAGGTTGCCTGGGGCGGTTACTTCGATGTCGTCGTGCTGATGAAGCAGGTCAACGGCACTAGGGTCTACACTGTCCGGTATAAGGACACGAAAAGTCATGAGTCGGTTTCCTTTTTGAGTACGGTTGTAAAGATATGATAGGTGTGGAGTTATGATGCAGGCAGACAGAGAGCGAAGATAGCTCCCTGTCGTGGCAGTTATTTACTACACGCCAAGGAATTCGTCCAGGCCGGCGAGGTACTCTTCCAACGTTGTGACCTGCACATCGCCCATGTGCGCGATGCGGAACGTTTTGCCTTTGATCTTGCCATAGCCCTTGTCGATGGCAAAACCGCGTTCGTCCATGAAGCCTGCCATCGCACTTACGTCAATTTCACGGGTGTTGTCCACGCAGGTGATGGTCGGGGAGCGGTAGCCTTCTGCGGCGAAGAAGCCAAAGCCGCGTTCATTTACCCATTCGTGCGCTAGGGAGCGCATCTGTAGGTGACGCTGCCAGCGATTTTCCAGCCCCTCTTCCAGGACGTTGTCAAGCTGCTTATCGGCAGCAAACATGAGTGAGACAGGCGGTGTGGAGGCCGTGTTGTTCTTCTTGATGGACTTTTCCCAGGACAGGAAGTCGAAATAGTAGCCCCGGTTTTCAATCTGCTTGGCGCGCTCTAACACGCGGTCACTCACCGCAGCAAAGGCAATACCGGGCGGCAGTGCAAACGCTTTTTGGCCACTCGTCAGCAGCAGGTCAATGTTCCAGTCATCTGTGCGGATTTCTGCACCCAAAAAGCCAGAAACGCTATCAACCATGAACAGGGTATCAGGGGCTTTTTCGCGAATGACTTCGCCAATAGCCTGGATCGGGTTGGTGACGCCGGTGCTGGTTTCATTATGGACGACGCATACGGCATCATATTCAGCTTTGGCTAGCGCGTCTGCCACCATATCTGCCGTGTGATTTTGGCCCCACTCTACCTCAATGACATCAATCTGCTTGCCATTGGCCTTGCTGATGTCGGCCCAACGCTCGCTGAACGCGCCGCCGACGAGGTGCAGCGCTTTTTTGTCGTCACGGATGGCATTGCGCGAGGCCCCTTCCCACAGGCCCGTGCCCGATGACCCGATGACGAATACGCGATGCTCCGTCAGGAACATTTGCTTGAGCTTGTCTTGCAGGCGGGCAAAAAGGTCTGCAAATTCCGGTGAGCGGTGCCCGATCATCCACTGTGTTTGTGCTTCGAGCACGTCTGGCCGCACTTCAACGGGGCCGGGTAGCATCAACCGCTTGTGGTCGTTCTTGGTCATCTCGTTCTCCTAAGGATTGCCAAAGAGCCTGCTTGCGACAGGACGTGATTATAATCGCGCTCATCATAACTTAGGGTGAGAATTTCTTCATTGTTTTGGTTTTGGGTAATGTAAAACTGCTGCGAGGGGATTCTTTAAATATGAATCCCCGACAAGGTCCGTCCGACGAAATTGGGAGCAGAGGGGGAGAGTGTCTTCAGGTGAGCCGGGGATACATATACAAGGTTGGGTGGTCCGCTTTTGCGTTCCACGTTAGTACTTTGTTACGTTGTGAAGTCTACATGAAAATCAGCGCCACACTGGTTATAGTGTGGCGCGAACATAGTTTAAAAAACGTTTGTTTGTGCGCAAAGGCAACGGAGGGGCACCCCCCTCCGTGAGGTATGGCGGGGTTTAGCTGTCGCCTTCGGCCTCTTCAGTGGCTGCTTCGGTAGCCACTTCTGTTACTTCCTCTGTCGGCTCAGCCTCGGTGGCTGCGTCTGTCATCGCTTCTGTTGCCGCTTCGGTGGCTGCGTCCATCATCTCTTCCGTGGCTGCTTCAGTAGCCACTTCCGTCGCTTCCTCGGTAGCTGCGTCCATCATCTCTTCCGTGGCTGCTTCAGTAGCCACTTCCGTCGCTTCCT
>CAWUJQ010000086.1:0-14704 GCA_963922445.1 uncultured bacterium | reverse complement strand
GCAAAACGCTTTGCGCCTTGTAGATCATCGGTGTGATGGCGGTGGTGAGGACGGCGTCCGGCTGGTTTTCCCGGATGATCTCGCGCAGGCGGTCATCTGGGATGTCATTCGTCATGGCGTCGATAAAGCGGATGTTGGTGTACCCGGCGCTCTTTAGCGCGCCGCCGATGTAAGCCACCCAGCTTGGCGGCCAGTTCCCGGCGATTTCTGCACCCCCGGCGTGATAGTTTGGTTGGATCAACAAGATACGCATTTTAAACCCCTTCAACCTCAACTGTATTCGATGATGTATTCACAGAGGTTTGGGTGATCGGGTGTTGCGCGCACGAAGTAGACGCTTGCCTCGGCGTCGATAAGGCTGTGAACCAGCCGCTCGAACGTGCCGCCGTAAAAGCCACTCGCTACACCTGCATAGCGCATACTGCTTTCCACACAGATGATTGCTTTACGGTCTAATGCGTAGGAAAAAGCCCCACTGCCCACGAACGTCCAGGCGTTTTTGCTCACGGCCAGCAGCAGTAGCCGCATTGCAAAGCGATGGGCCAGGTGCCGCCACGATAGCAGCCGCAGCAACTGCTGGAAGAACCCCGGAATGCGATGCTCAAGCAGGTAGTCTGCTGTGAGCGCACCAGAGCGGCGCAGCACGCGCTTGGCGTGGCTGTGGCCCAGCCCCTCGGCTAGCGCCGTCACCAACTGGTCAAACTCACACTCCCGCACCATGTGCGTCGGGTCGTGGCGCATCAGCGCCAGTTGACCGCTGTTGGCGAGTATCGCAGCCGTTTGCGCGTCGCCGTAGTCGGCCCGCAGCGCCGTCACCGTTTGGATCAGGGCATTGGGGCCAATCTTGGCGTCCGTGGATGATGCAGTGGCCTTACGAGGCATATACCCCTTCCATCTGGTCTTCCAGGTTGCCGTAGATTTCTGCCAACTGCTGGAGCATGTCTTCCCCGGCGTCCCAGAAGCCCCTTGCATTGGCTTCTAGCAAGCGTCGAGCTATCGCGGCTGCCGCATGTGGATTTGCCCTTCCCATGCGCTCACGCATCTCCTCATCAAGGAGGAACGTGGTAGCAATATCACGATATACCCATCCCTCAACAGCATCAGCCGTGGCACTCCAGCCGTAGGTGTTACTCACGCGGGTTTCGATCTCGGCCACGCCTTCGTAACCATGAGCCAGCATCGCCTCGTACCACTTCGGGTTCAGCAGCTTGGCACGAGATTCAATCCGTACCATTTGCTCAAGTGAACTCAGGCGGCCATTGAGCGAGATCGCGTCGGCAACAAGCACGGGGGGGCGCTTACCGCTGTACTGTTCGACACTCTTTGTAACCCCGCCCAGGTACTCATAATAGTGATCAATGTCACTGATTCCGACTTCAAAGGAATCAATATTCTGGAAAGTGGCCCCAACTGTGGTTAGCGACCGCTCCATGACGTGGCGCGCATCGCGCCAGCCGTCTGCGCCATAGGCGTAGCTCTTACGGCTAACGAACGCTTCGGATAGCTCTTCGTCGCTTTCCCAGTTGCTGCTCTCTACCAGGTGATTCACATTTGCACCGTAGTTGCCCGGTGCGTTGGAATACACACGGATGGCGGCCTCATCAAACGGGATGTCTAAATCAGCGGCGTGGGCCAGTGTGTGCTTACGGATGAAGTTCCATTCTTCCGGCTCAGGCGCGTCCGCAGCGAGGCGTACCGCTTTGTCGATCAAGTTCATCTGATGGCGCAGCAAATCGCGGAAAATGCCGCTCACGGTCACCACGACGTCAATGCGCGGGCGGCCTAACTCCTCAAGCGAGAGCAGTTCGACATCGGCCACATTGCCCAGTTCATCGTTGATGGCGCGTGCGCCAATCAGCGAAAGCACCTGCGCCACACCCTCACAGTCGCTCTTGAGGTTATCCGTACCCCACAGCACCATCGCAATCGTCTCTGGAATCGCGCCTTCTTGCTTGAGCAGTTGATCTAGCATCACATCCACGAGGTCGCACCCGGCCTGATACGCAGCAGGCGTCGGTACCCGGAACGGGTCTAGGCCATGAATGTTGCGGCCTGTGGGCACCACCGCCGGATTGCGCACGACATCGTTGCCCGGTGACGGCGCAATATAGCCGCCATCAAGGGCGGTTAGCAGCCCGTTGACCTCTTGCTCGTCCGTGATGCGGCCCAGCAGGTCGTACAGCGTGGCCCATAGGTCGCTCAGTGTGCCGGGACGAACCCCGCCGCACTGTTCTAAGTAGCGGTCAGCGTCGGTTGTGTCCAGCTTGCCGTCATAAGAGCCAGCAACCATCAGGCGTACCGCCTCGCGGGTAATCACATCCACCTGATGCCACTGTTCCTGTGCGTTTACATCCGTCTTGAGCAGCTTACGCAGCGCCTGGAAGTCCCAGCCGTTGCCCGCTGCAATCAGGTTGGGCAGGGCGGGCAGCTTCTCGCCTGTTCTGCCGTCGCGGGCCTGGGTAAATGCAGCCGCCAGTGCCAATATGTCGATTAGCTCTTCGTCTGCTGGTGATTTGCCCAGAATGTGCAGCCCCATCGGGATCATGCGGTGTTCCACCTGAATCAACTCGTGGCTGACGGTCGCCACGTACTGCTCATCGTCACATGCTTCCACAACCACGCCGATGCGCTCGGCCTGTGTGCGAATGTCTTCGATGAGTTCGGGACGTGGATTCTGGCGGTAGCTGTCGATGCTGTCCTTAAGCAAGCGCAAGCCCTTATACAACCCGGCCTGTTGCAGCGGCGGCACCATGTAACTCACCAGTGTAGACCCGCCCCGGCGCTTGGCAATCGTCGCCTCGGATGGATTGTTCACGCTGTAGTAGTAGAAGTTCGGCATGGCCCCAATCAAGCGCGGCGGCCAGCACTCGGTACTCATGCCCGCCTGCTTACCCGGCATGAACTCCATTGCGCCGTGCGTGCCAAAGTGAATGACTGCATCCGCGCCGAACACATGCTCAATCCAGGTGTAGAAGGCGGCAAACCCGTGATGCGGGGCGGCATCCTTGGCCATGAGCAACCGCATTGGGTCGCGTTCGTAGCCAAAGCTCGGCTGGATGCCAACAAACACGTTGCCGAACTGCATCCCCAGCACATAGAAGTTCTTGCCGTCGTTGAGCAGTTCACCCGGCGCGTAACCCCACAGCGGCTCAATATCGGTGTGCCACGGGAACATATCGCGGTACTCATTAACCGGGAGTTTGGCCCACACGTTGCCGTCGGTGCCGTGCTGCATCGCGTTGCCTTCGACAACCGAAGCGCGCAGCGCGTCTACGCTTTCCGGTACCTCAACGGCGTAGCCCTTATCGCTCAGTTCGCATAGCAGCCGGAACAGGCTGTTGAACACGTCCAGGTAAGCGGCAGTACCGATGTTGCCCAGCGTCGGCGGGAAGTTGAACAGCACGACCGCGACCTTCTTGTGGGCGTTTTGCGCCCGCTTGAGCGCGACGCGCTTGGCAATGCGGTTGGCGGCGTAGTCCACCTGTGAATCGACAGGGACGAATTTGTCGCTGCCTTCGGTCGGCCCACCGTACACAAGCGGTTCAGCACTGCCGTCCAGTTCTGGGATGGCCATGTTCATCGCAATTTGCATCGGCGTGAGGCCGGTGTCGTCTTTGTGCCAGTCTTCCACACGCTGGAACGACAGCGGAATCATGTCCAGGTAGCCCACGTCCAGCGCTTCGAGCGAGGCGCGAGCTTCGTCGGGGCGGCTTTCTGCCATACCGCCGACGAGCGAGAAGCCAGCCCCGTTCAGCAACAGCTCAACCGACGGCTGGCCCGCAGGCGTCTTGTAGAACTGGTCAATTGCCGGACGGAAGTCCAGGCCAGCGCTGTAAGCCGCCCGCACTTCGACGTTGCGCGCTTCCAAGGCGTAAATGAGCGCGTCCAGGTGAGCGGTGTTGCCGCTTAAGATCACCGTGCGCAGGCTCAACAGCCCGACCGCCCCACTCGACCGCCCGTTGACCGACATACCCCGGCTCTTGCGCCAATGGTGATAGCTGGCCAAATCCGGGAACGGGGCGTCCGCGTCCGGGTGGTAGATGGCCGCGTCTGGGTAGTGGATTGGGTTCTGAACAGGCAGGCTGTCCTCACAGCCAGGGACATAGCGTGAGACAAACATCGCCATCATGCGGCGCAGGTTCTCCGGCGATGCGTGCATCCAGTAGTCATGCACGCTGATGTACGTGTGTAAGTCCTTCGCCTTGCCGGGGATGAACTTCATGATCTTGCCCAGGTTGCGCAGCATGGCAAGCTGGCGCTTGCCTTCCCCGTGACCGCCCTTTTTGGGGCGCAGCTTCTTCATCCAGCGGCGCATGGCAGACGGGGCACTGTCCTCGTCTTTGGGTGCGAGCGACAGCTTGCCAATGTGCGTGCAGCGAATCAGCGTTGGGTTGCTGGTGATGATGCAAACCGGCGTTTCGATTTCCCCCAGGATGGTTTGCAGGGGGCGCACGAGTTCCTCACCGAACAGCATCGAGCCGAAGATGAAATCAGAACGAGCCGCGTCAGCAGCAAAGCGTTCCATCGCCTCCTTACCGTTAAGTGAGTTGACATCGTACAGGCCGAGTTGTAGGTCAATGTCGTGCTCAAGTTGTAACTGGTGGGCGGCTTCGCGCAGGGCTGCGTTGTGATTCCCGTCCATGGTTAAAAAAAGGAAGCGCATTATTTTTCTCCAGCATTGCGTGCGTCAGTGGTTAAGGAGATGTGGGGTCAGGCGGTAGACCACCCGACCCGCAAGTGCATTGGGTTTTAGTCGCCAGCGGCAGCGGCAAAGCCAGATTCAGGATAGTTGGGGAAGCCCTCTAATCCCTTCCAGCGTGTTTCCTCTGTGGTTTCGTCCGGCTTCATGAAGTAAATCTGGACGATGTGGCGGAAGATGCCAACGCGATAGCCAACCGACTTCAGTAGGTCGAGCGGGTTGTTGCTATCCGTCACCTGCTGCAACTTGGTGTCCAGTTCTACAGCGGCGTCCATGTGTTCCCAAAACTTGGGGTCTTCTACCGGAATCGTCACCGGGAAGACCTGCGTGGTGATGTCGCGAGTGAGCTTAATCACCCGCTGGTCGTACTCACGCCAGTCCAGGCCCATGGCTTCATAGAACTTGTGACGGCGGGCGTCGTTCAGGTACATGGTGGCGTACACGGCCAACTGGAAGAAGCGAATCCACAGGCGGTTGCCCCCTTGCAGCAGTTCCGGCTGGCTGCGCATCAAAATGGCGAAGAACTCACCGTGACGGTACTCGTCGTTGCACCACTCTTCAAACCACTTGAAAATGGGGTGAATGGTGTTTTCGGGGTTCTTTTCCAGGTGGCGGTAGATGTTGATATAGCGGGCGTAGCCGATTTTTTCTGACAGGTAGGTGGCGTAGTAGATGAATTTCGGCTTGAAGTGCGTGTACTTTTTGCGCGTTTGCAGCACATGCAGGTCAATGGCTACGTTCAGGTCGCCCATCGTCTTGTTGAGGAAGCCCGCGTGACGGCCCTCGTCACGGCTCATGTACTGGAAGATTTGCTTCAGCGTGGGGTCTTGCAGGTGCTTGACCATCTCCGCATAGAGCAGGCAACCGCTGAATTCGGCGGTGCAACTGCGCTCCAAAAACTCAATGAACATGTCGCGTTCGGGCATGTCATCGAAGTTGGCTTCAAATTGTTCGTCGCGCTTGAAGTGCTTCTTGTTGTAGTCAAACTTGAACTCATCCCGAACCCATTCCATCTCGGTGCGCATGTGTTCATAGTCCAGTGCGTCGATTTCATCGAAATCGGTCGTGTAAAAGCGCGGATTGAGTACGGCATCTTTTAAGGCGTGACGCGTCGTCCCGCTCAGTTCTGGCATTTCCATGATTACGTTACCCTTCCCTCTAGCTAATAGTAAAAGTCTGCTGGTTTGGCGGACGCGCCGTCGCGCGGCCCTACGGGTCATGGCCAACACGCACTGCAAGCCCCCCCGCAGATGTGTTGTATCACACCTCACCCCCTGGCCCCCTCTCCAACAGGAGGGGGGAACAGCGGTTCCCGTTGCTATACCGGGAAAGTCCCCTCTCCCCATGGAGAGGGGATTTAGGGGTGAGGTCACGTCATAACGTTAGTTGTCTTCGATAAGCTCCGTGACTTCGACGATGCTGCTAGTTTTAATCAGGTGGCGGTTGAGCCAACTGGCACGATGCAGCCGCACCGGACTTTCATAGGACATTTCGCCCCCATCTGTGCGCCCATCTTCCAAATTCGGGATTTCCAGAATGTGGACGGTGTCCCCCGGCAATACTTCCAGGTTGTCCGGCAAATCCAGGTGCAGGTGAAAATGCTCATGCTCACTTTGCAGCCGGACGGTACCCTGTGTGTCGATTACGGTTTCGTACCGATACCACTGCCACAGCGCGTAACCCGCTACTGCGACTACCAATAGAGTTAAAAATACGGCCATTGCTACCTCACGGCTAAAACATTACGCTTTTGCTGCTTCCAACAATTTAACGTGATAAAAGCCATGGCTGATGGACGTGGTACGTCTTACCACCATGCCCGCGTCAGCCAGTGCTTTTACAACGACGTTATCAGGGATCATTTGAATTTCTTGGCGGCGCTGCCCTTGCGGAAAGTGCCCGCCAATCCAGTGCAGGGCGGCGATTAGGCGGCTGTAAGGCGCATAGGTAAACAGTAAGGGGCCAGTGCTGGCCTGCGCCAGATGCTGCACGACGGGTACAAACGCGTCCTGCGGATAGTGAACGAGCACATCAAAGCACGTCACGGCGTTGTATTGGCCGCTGATGCTCTCGACATCACCCTGCGAAAACTGAACACTGCCCGCAAGCGTTTCGCGGGCGGCGGCAGCTTGTGCGGCCTGTACCATGCGCGGGGCAATGTCCACGCCGGTGACATCAAAGCCGTTGTTGGCCATCATGATGCTAAACAGGCCCGTGCCGCAGCCTGCGTCCAGCAGCGTGCCACCGGGCTGACTTTCCAGCAGCCACGCTTCAGCCTGAGCCAGCATTTGGTCGTGCCCCTCGCGGATCGTTGTGCGAATCCGTGAGAGTGGCCCTTGCCCATAAATAGCTGACCAGCGCTCAAAGCCCACGCCATCGAAGTAGGCGCGAAGCTGGGATTTATGCAGGGTGGCGTTGGTTTCTGCCATGTCTACTGCCATCCACCGATTGCTTCGAAGATTTCACGGTCATCGAACGGCTCCGGCACGGTCAGGGCCGGGTCGCCGCACAGGTACGCTGCCAGGTTTTCAAACGGCGCGGTACACAAATCCTGGTCAGCACCTTCCATTTCCCACAGCGTCTTCCCGGCAAGGCGGCTGCGACGGATCAGGTCGTGGTACGGTACTTCTGCAATGACCTGCGTCTTGACGCGCTCTGAGAAGCTGCGCAGCAGGCTTGTGCCGCCGAACTCTTCTTCGACGCGGTTGGCGACGATGCCCGCCAGCTTGACCTTGTGGCGCACGCTCTTTTGCTGAATGGCGAGGCACAGACGGTTGGCCGCGAAGATGCTGTCAAAGTCGTTGCAGGCGATAATCATCGCCATGTCTGCATGGTTAAGCGGGGCACTAAAGCCGCCGCAAACTACGTCGCCCAGCACATCGAACACGATGATGTCGTATTTGTCGTACAGGTCGAACTGCTTGAGCAGCTTGACCGTCTCTCCGACGACGTAGCCGCCGCAGCCGCTGCCCGCAGGCGGACCGCCGCTTTCGAGCGTATCCACGCCAGCGTAGCCCTTCATGATGATGTCTTCCGGCTCGATTTCCTCGTGATGGAAGTCGAACTCCGCCAGGGTATCAATCACGGTGGGTTGCAGCATCCCCGTGAGCGGGAAGGTGCTGTCGTGCTTGGGGTCACAGCCAATCTGCAAGACCTTTGCGCCCTGCTTGGCGAATGCTGCGGACAGGTTGGCGCTCGTCGTACTCTTGCCGATGCCGCCCTTACCGTAAACTGCGATTACCTTGCCCATTCTTGCTCTCCTGTGTGCTTCAGTGTGTTCATTGATGAATGATGTTTGAGCGGTTTAGCCACCCAGCGCCTCGCGGGCGGCCTGTAACACATCCAACGTTATCGTCGGATGGTTGTTCTCTCGTGCGTAGTTCTCGGTGTTTTTACGGACGCGCTTGCGGACAAAGAAAGGGACTTTGCCCAGCATCGCCTCGGCGTCGTCCGTCCATTGAATGCCCTCAGCAACGGTGACGGGTGTCTGCGGCACCGCATGACTGCCATTGCCATTGCCGTTCGTGTGAGCGGCTTCGGCTTGTGGATGACCGTTTTTCTGGTATTCCAGGCCCGCATCCCCGAACATGTCGATGAGATGTTTTTCCAGGCCGAGTTTGGTGGTGGTATAGACGGTATCTGCCAGGTAGTCTGCCCCGTCGAAGCCGAGCATGGGCGTATAGCCGAGCAGGTGATTTTCAATGTGGGTGGGCGGCGCGATGACCATGCACTCGATGTCGAGTTTGCGGCAGCTATGACGTTCCATTTGCGTGCCACACACAAGATCGGGCATTTCGTCTTCGATGACTTTGGCCACATCCTGAAAGTGGTCGGTCACGAGCAGGTCGTTGGGCAGGTAGCCGTCGAGTTGCTCGCGTACCCAGTCGGCCTCATGCGTCAGGTAGGTGCCCGCCCCGGCAACCTGCATAGCCAGTTCGTCTTTGAGGAACTTGACCATGCCGACGGTGTGCGTGGCATCGCCAAATACGTAGGCGCGCTTGCTGCTGAAGCTTTCCATGTCCGCAGTGCGGGCGAACCAGGGCACCCCACTCGGCGCGCTCATTCCGTCCAGGGAAAAGGCGGTGAGGCGCGGCATTTCAACAGGCGCGTGGCCTTTCGTTGTGCCGACGGTGTTGATCGCTTCCAGCAGTTGGCGCAGCCATGCCAGTGTTGGCTGTACGCCCATCGGTGTGTCGTAGAGTGTGGGCGTGCCGAAGGTACTTTCCAGGTGATGCGCTGCCTTGTGACCGAGTTCACGGTATGGGGCGATGTTTACCCAACCAGCGGGCAGCTTGCGCAGGTCATCCAGGCTTGCGCCCAGCGGAGCCACCACGTTGATGTCGATGCCCAGCGTCTTCATGGTGCGCCGCAGCCAGATCATGTCCTGGCGAATGTGGAAGCCGAGCGATGCGGGGCCGATGATATTCACGCTTGGCCGTTCCGTGAGCGGCGTTTCCTGCGCGTAGCGCTCCACCAACAGCGTGAATAAGCCCTCTGCCGCGACCACTTCCTGCATCCGGTAGGGGTTCGCATCGTAAACGATGAAATCGGCCTCAACTTCAGCGCTTTCGGCCACGCGCTCAAGGTTTTCCTGCAACAGGATAGTACTGCAACTGGCACACACGACCATCAGTTCTGGGTGAAGCTTGGCCTCAATCTGTCGCATCGTTTCCGGCAAGCGAATCGTGCCCATGGCCAGGTCGCTGCCACTGACAACGCTCGTCGTCATCTGTGGGAAGGCGGGCGTGCGCTCTAGCATGGTGAAAATCGGGTTGACGTAGTCGTCACCCTGCGGCGCGTGGAACACGCCATGCACCCCGCGCATACTATTCGTAATGCGGCCCACCCCGTGATGGGCGGTGCCTTCGTACATCCAGTAAGCTAAGCGCATTAGTCACCCCCCACCGATTCTAACGGGATGACACCGGGCATAATGCCCTCACGCCAGATGGGATCGTCCAGCGGGTCAAGTTGGGCGTGGCGGCGCATACTCTTTGTGAACATATTGGCCAGTGTGCCCACCCCAGTCCAACCGTGGATGGGCATAAACGCGAACTCGGTGCTCCACTTGGCGACTACCCCACCGCCAATCAGCGGATTGGTCGTGGCCATTGTGCTAATGACGAGGTCAGGCTGTGTTGCTGCGATGTCTTGCAGTTGGCGGTCGAAGTTGGGCTGCTCTACCACGTTAACGCCTTCGAGCGCGGCCAGTTCGTGTTTGTGGAAGCGCTTATTGATGTAGGTGCTGCTGCACTCCACGATTTCAGCGCCCGCCGCCTGCAAAAAGCGCGCCAGCGGCAGTTCCATCAGGTTATCTGCTGTGAAGAAGACCTTTTTACCGCGCAGCAGGTCAACATGATCTTTGATGTTGGCCCACGCTTGCGCCTCACGTGCGCTCAGGTCAAGCTGCATGTCGAACTCAGCGCCAACAGCTTCCCAGAAGGCACGGGTGCCGTCTGGCCCAAACGGGAACAGTGTCGAAACAACCGTCGCGCCGCGCTGGTTCTTCAGGCGCTTGGCCACTTTCGCCAGGTACGGTTGCAGCGGCGCAATAATCGTATCTGGCCCGATGGCGGGCAGGTTGTCAAAGCGATTGCTTGGCAAAAATCCGCCCACGGGAATGCCGAGCTTTTCGGCTTCTGTAGCAAAGTCAGTGGCAATCACGTCATTGACGGAGCCGAGGAAGACAACTTTCTTTTCGCCTTCCGGCGCGACGGGGCAAAACGGAATGAGCGCCTGCAACACGCTGTCTTCTGCTTGGCTGAAGGTATAGTCCAGGCCGCTGGCCGGGACGAACAACACGGGCAGTTCCGGGCGGCTGAGTGAATCGGCAAGCCCTTGGAATTCGACCTTCATCACCTCTGGCGTGCAGGACGACAGCAAAAAAATCACGGAGGGCTTATGGTCGGCTAGAATCTCGTCAACGAGGGATTCTAATTCCGGCTGCTGCTTCGATAGGTCGGCTTCTTCAATGAGGGCGACGCCAAAGCGCGGCTTAGCGAAAATCATCACACCAAGGGTGTTTTGGAGCAAGTGAGCGCAGGTATGGGTGCCGAGGATTAAGAAAAAGCTGTCTTGTATCTTCTGATACAACCAACCCACACAGGTCAAACCACAAAAGCTGTGGTAGGCTCCGTCTTCACGAACAATAGAGGATCGATTTGGCATAGGTACCTTGTAACGACATTGTGTTTATTATGATAAGGCGTTTCGTGGACGGTGATATGTACGGTAAAAAACGAGCTAGAGATAGATTTATCCAATGTTCTCTTCTAGTGGCCCTAATTTAATTCTAATTTAGCGGCGCTACAATACTCGTTCGGTGCATGTAAGGGTATCCTAAAGTACCATATGAAAGGTAGCTTTCCGACCGCACCCCTCCCCGCTTCTTCCCTGCTACACTTCACGGATTGCACAACACCCATCCTACTCGCCTGTTGGATTCCACCAACTTGCGCCGTCTTACGCACAGCGGGCGCGCACTATCCTTTAGGCTACCTGCATAGTACCCCCTTGAACCGTGCAACATCCCGCCCCCAGGGTTAACGTATAGAAGGGGTTGTTGTTTATAGTCGCAATTCCAGATAACATCCGTACCTAATACTTAGCACTTGCTGCGCCTGCAACCGTGCAGCCAACTAACGCAGACGAACCTCACGACGCACGTAGGAGTTTCTCCGTATGAACCTCAGCAATCCGATTCGACAACGCTTAGACCGCATCCAGGCCATTGCGCCTATTGCCGCTGTGCTGGGGCTTTTCCTGGCTGTGATTGGCGCGTTCCTGGACATTGACCACTTCTTCCGGGTTTACCTCATGGCTTACCTGTTCTTGCTAGAACTGGCGCTGGGCTGCCTGGGCTTGCTACTGGTCACCAACATGATTCGCGGCAAATGGATGCTTTCCGTCCAGCGCATTATGGCTGCGGGTGCCCGCACCATCCCGCTTTTGGCCGTGCTGTTCATCCCAGTGCTGGTGGGCCTGAACCGCGTTTACCCCTGGGCATCATTTGCTATTGATGGTCCGCGTTCGCCCGAAGAAACCTGGTTCATCGGGCCGTTCTTCATCTTGCGCGCTGTGCTTTACTTCGGCGTGTGGAGCGCAATCGCTTACGTCCTCACCAACTGGATGTACCAGGCAGACCGTGAAAACGACCCAGAGTTGTATCGCAAAGCACAGCGTTACAGCGCGTTGGGCCTGGTGCTGTTCTTCGTCACGGTGACGTTTTCCACCATTGATTGGGTGCTGGCCCTTAACGATCACTGGTTTAGCAGTGTTTATGGCTGGCTGGCCATGAGCCGCCAAGCACTGGTTGCGATGGGCTTTTCGATTGCGCTGCTGTACTGGCTGCGCGACGCCAAGGAGATCAAGGCGTTTGTCATTGAGCGTGTGCGGGTTGACCTGGGCGTGATTTTGCTGGCCACCCTGATGATGTGGCTGTACCTGAACTATGTGCAGTACTTCATTATGTGGGCGGGCGACATTCCGCAGGAAGTGGAGTGGTATCTGATCCGCTTTGACAATAACTGGATTACGTTCCTGTACCTGGGCATTATCGTGCATGTGATTTCCCTGCTGCTGCTGCTGACGCCGGGGCTAAAGAAAATATTTGGTGCCACAGCCAGCATTGCTATTGTGCTGGTGCTGATGCGCTTTGCCGAGTACTACTGGCTCATCCTGCCCAACTTCGAAAACACTGTTGCCATCCGCTGGTGGGACAGCGCCCTGCCGCTGGCACTAGGTGGTGTGTGGGTCGCCCTGTTCGCGGGGATGCTCAAGGGTCAACCCATCTTGCCGGTGAATGTGCCTGCGCTAGAAGATGTGGTTGAAGAAGCTGCGGAGCGCCCACAGAACATCGGTGAGCCGTCCACAAACTAATCTCGGATTCGATTAGGGTAGCGAACTCACCCATGGGGGCTTGTGGTGGGTTTGTGAGGGCCGTCTGGTTTGACGGTCCGCCCCGTTTGGGGCGAACGTGTGTGTTCGTCCTGTTTTGCATCACACGTTATTGTTGTTGACGGTACTGTTTGAAAAAGGGCTAAGGGATATGACCTCGATTTTCGGGTTGGTCGTGAAGACCTTCCGGTTGGCGTTGCCTAAGTTGGGCGTCGGCTGGATGTTCGCGCTACTAACCATCAACTTCAACCGCATTACCATCTACGAATTGAATATTGCTGCTGTCGCGGTTACGTCGATGCTGGCTGTACATTACTTTCTGTCGCCGTTCCAGGTGATTGCGGGGCGTGTGGCCGACCAGCACCCGATTGGCGGGCTGCGCCGCACACCCTACCTACTGTTCGGCACCGTGCTGAGCAGCATCGTGTTTTTGCCACTCCCCTGGGTAGCCCAGGCGATGGGCGAGGGCAGCGTGGTTGGCTTTAGCGTCGGCGTGATCTTGATTGCGCTGTTTGGCATCGGCACAGCCGTGATGGGTGACGCGCATCACGCCTTGATTGCCGAAGTGACCACCCCACGCCAGCGTGGCGCGGTGATTTCCGTGGTGTGGACGTTTACCATTCTCAGCAGCATCATCGCTGCCGGGGTAATGAGCGCGCTCATGCCAGAATACACGCAGGCGGCCATGCAGCGCATGTACAACCTCACCCCCATCATTGCGATTGTGTCGGCAGTGTTGGGCGTCATTGGCCTGGAAAAACGACTCACAGGGGGCGAACTCACGGCGGCTATCGAGAAGGCACGTAGCCTCGCACCGCAGGGCAACATCGTCAGCTCGTCGGTGCAGGTACTCCGTAACAATCGACAGGCGTGGGGTATGTTCGCGTTCATCTTCATCTCGATTATGTCCATCTTTTTGCAAGACGCGCTGCTGGAGCCGTTCGGCGGTGAGGTATTTGGCCTCACGCCAGCGGAAACGAACCAGTTCCAGCCGACGTGGGGCGGCGGCGTACTGCTGGGCATGATGGCAATGGGCATTGCCAGTACGATGCTCAACGTGAGCAAGCGGAATATCGCTATTGTGGGGTGTATTGGCACCGCGCTGGGCATGGCCGGGCTAGCCACGGCTGCCCTTACCGAGCAGTTGAGCGGTGTGCATCCCGCGCTGTTTGTGATGGGCCTGTTCACCGGGATATTCAACGTGGGCGCGCTGTCTATGATGATGGACATGACCATCGAAGGGGCTACGGGCCTGTATATGGGCCTGTGGGGAATGGCGCAGGCGCTGGGCAATGGCATTGCATTGGTTTTTGGCGGTGCGCTGCACACGGGCCTCATCGAGACGGGACTGCTGCTGCCCAATACGGCCTACTCTGTCATCTTCATGATTGAAGCTGCCGGAATGGTCACCGCTGCCGCCGTCGTGTGGCACCTCAGCGTCAAGCAGTTCCATAGCTTGGCCGAAGGCCGCGTGACCAGTGAGGATACGCTGCGCGTGATGGAAGCCGGGCTTGCCACATAATCGCTTTTTTACTCAGTGTTTCCTGGGTATAGTGACACTATATCCAGGGACGGATAATTTACTGTTATGACTCAACAACGCAAAAAGATCATTATTGTGGGCGCTGGCCCAACTGGAATCAGCACCGCGCTGCATTTGGCGCGCATTGCCCCACACCTCGCCGCAGACCTCATCGTGCTGGAGGCGCAAACGCACCCCCGGCCCAAGCTGTGCGGCGGCGGCATCACCTTTCACGGCGAAGAGCAAATCGAACACATTGGCGTCAACATCGACGTGCCCGCGTTTGAAATCCACCAGATCACGTTCCGGTTGGGGCGGGGGCAGTTTACCGTGCGCTCGCAAAACGCCATGCGCATTATCAAGCGCTCGGAGTTTGACGAGGCGCTGTTCAAAGCTGCCCAACACGCCGGGATTTGCATCCAACAGGGTGAAAAGCTACTCGATTTGCACCCTGTTGACGGCGGCTACGATGTGATGACCAACCGCGACCGCTACAAAGCGGCGGTCGTTGTGGGGGCTGATGGCGCAAAGAGTACCGTCCGGCGTAAGCTGCGCCTGTTCGATACGATCACGGTGGCGCGGCTGCT
>CAWUJQ010000085.1:0-14808 GCA_963922445.1 uncultured bacterium | reverse complement strand
AGGTTGCGAGCGCTGCCATACCCGGCGGGGCCAGCAGCGGTGGCAGCTTCGCAGCAGCGGCACCTGTTGCTGGCAGCATCAACCTGAGCGGCTTTGAATATGGCGGCCATGTGACCAATGCGGGCAGCCCGCGTGCCAAGCAAGCGATGCAAAGTGCGGGTATGACGTGGATGAAGGTGCAAATCCGTTATGGCCCCGGTGCCGGTACAGGTGATGCCAGCAACGCGATTGCCAGCGCACGCGCCAGCGGTTTCAAGATTCTGCTGGGCACGGTTGGCAGCCCGAATGACCTCGGCGCAGGCGGTAATGCCTATATCCAGGGCTATGCACAGTGGTTAGCGGCTGTGGCCGCCCTCGGCCCGGATGCCATCGAAGTGTGGAACGAACCCAATATCGACCGCGAGTGGCCGCGTGGCCAGATTAGCGGTGAGGCGTTTGCTGGAATGATGCGTGAAGCCTATACCGCGATCAAAGCAGCCAACCCCAGCGTGATCGTCATTAGTGGCGCGCCTGCGCCAACAGGTGCAGAAGCCGCTTACCCAGGGCAGGTGGTGAATGATGACAACTTCCTGCGTCAGTTCGTGGGGGCTGGCGGCCTCAACTATGTAGACTGCGTGGGAATGCACTATAACGAGGGCGTGATGCCCCCAGACGCACGCAGTGGTGACCCGCGTGGCGACAACTACTACACTCGCTACCTGGGCAGTATGCTTGATACGTACTGGGGCGTGACGGGCGGCCAGCGCAAAATCTGCATCACGGAGTTAGGCTACCTCACGTCCGAAGGCTATCCGCCACTCCCGTCGTACTTCGCCTGGGCGCAAAACGTTACGCTGCAACAGCAGGCGTCCTGGCTGGCTGGGGCCGCGGCCATCTCATCACAAAGCGGACGCGTCCGCATTATGATCGTCTGGAATATCGACTTTACCACCTACAATGCCGACCCACAGGGCGGTTATGCCATCATCCGTCCCGATGGCAGTTGCCCTGCATGTAATGCACTTGCCAGTGCTCGTTAGCTTTACAGGAAACTAGATATGCAAAACAACGCACGACGTCAAGTTCGCAGCTTCGTTATCATCTGGATGTTGGTCACCATTATGCTTGGGGCCTGCACCTTTGCGGCCATCTATACCGCCTATGGGCTGGTTGTTGAAGGCGACACAGCCGCTGCTGCCGCCGTTGCGGTTGCTGATGAAAGTGTGCCTGTCAACTTTGCCCGCGCGACGCAGGCCTTCCCTACGCGCCCGCCAACGCAGGAAGTGGTGATCGCGCCGACGAATACGCCGCAGCAGGTGGCCGCTGTACAACAGCCGACGGCCACACCCATCCCGCCGACGGCTGAGGTGGAGCCAACCGACCCGCCCACACCCACTATTGAAGCGACCCCCCTGCCCGTCAATGATACGGACTTCCAGTTGGGCATTCAGGTACAGGTGACGTTTGACAGTGACGTAGAACTGTGGATGAACGAGGTCGAAAAGCTGGAGATGCAGTGGGTCAAGATTCAAGCCCGCTGGGAGGTGATTGAGCCTGAGCCAGATCAGTACGACTGGGCGGCGCTGGACATGGGCGTCGAAGAGGCGTCCGAGCGCGGTGTTAAGGTGCTGCTTTCCGTGGTAACCGCACCGGACTGGGCACGCGAACCGGGCGTCAACCTGGCCGAGCATGGCCCGCCGGAAGACCCACAGATGTTTGCCGATTTTGTGGCGAAGATTTTGGAACGCTACCAGGGTAAGGTTCAGGCGATTGAGGTGTGGAACGAGCAAAACCTCGACCGTGAGTGGACGTCGGTACGTGGCCTGCAAACTGGCCCCGCCGATTACATGGAAATGCTGCGCCTCAGCTATCAGTCCATCAAGGATATTGACCCTGGTGTGGTTGTCATCAGTGGGGCGCTTGCCCCGACGGGGTTGGACAACCGCGTCAACGCCTGGGATGACTTCAACTACATGGATGCGATGATTCAGAATGGGTTGCTCAACTACTCAGACTGCATCGGCGCGCACCATAACGGCATTAACGTTGGCCCCAGCTACACATGGGATGCCGTCCCGAACGACCCCAGCGCTCAGTTCCGGGGGCCGTTCGATAATCCCCACCATAGCTGGTCATTCCGCAGCACGCTGCAAGGTTATGCACTGCGCGTACAGCAAGCCGGTGGCGACCAAAAGCTGTGTGTGACGGAATTTGGTTGGGCCTCCACCGAAGACCTGGGCCAAACCCGCCCCGGCTTTGAGTTCGCAGCAGACAACACGCTCGAAGAGCAGGCTGAGTGGACGATTGAAGCTATTGATAACATGGTGGAGTGGGACATCGTGCATATTGCTACGCTGTGGAACCTGAACTATGGCCCGCTGGCCGGGTGGGACCCCAACAACGACAATGTAGCCTACTCGCTCATCGGCAAGGACTGGAACTTCCGGCCTGTGTATAGTGCTGTAGGCGAGTGGAACGACGAGTATTTAGACCCGGACGACGAGTAATATGGCCTCAAGCCAGGTAATGTCGCTGAGGGCCAGCCGACTGGTGCTGGCCCTGGCGGTTCTACTCAGTTGTGGTGGGTGGATTTGGGAGTCGCATGATCCGTTTTATGGGCGGGCAGTCACTGACCCGCCCTTCACGCCCATCACGTATGCGTATCATGTGTTCCTGTGGTACAACCCCTATGACACAGTGCATCTTGCCTGGGCCAACCAGGGCAACTTCAGCCATGTGAAGCAAGTTTTCGCCTGGGAAGAAATTCAGCCGGGGCGCAACTTGTGGGATTGGGAACGCGCTGACGAGATTGTCGCATTGGCCCAGGGTAACGGCGTTGAACTCGTCGCCCGGTTGAGTGATGCGCCTTTATGGGCACACCCTAATCTACCCGGCGTCAAGGACGAAGACTACCATGATGCCCCGCCGACCAACCCGGCGGACTTCGCACATTATTGCAGCGAATTGGCCACACGCTTTCAAGGGCGTATCCGTGCCTACCAGATATGGAACGAACCCAACTTAACCCGCGAGTGGGGCAACGAACCGCCCGACGCCGCCAGATACGTGGAGCTGTTGGCGGCTTGTAGTAACGCCATCCGTGCGGCTGACCCCCACGCCATCATCATCTCGGCGGGCTTGTCGCCAACCGGCACCCACAACGAGATGGCCCATCGCGATGACCTGTATTTGCAGGCGATGTACGATCACGGCTTCCAGCAGTATGTGGATGTGGTGGGCGTTCACGCCCCTGGCTTTTCTGACGTGGCGTATGGCCCGGATGACGCTGAGCGCGACGGCAATGGGCGCTGGGCGACGTTCCGGCGTGTGGAGGACATGCGTAAGATTATGGTTGCGAACGGCGATGCGGCCCGTCAAATGGCGATTTTGGAGATGGGTTGGCCAATGTACTCGGATTTGCACCCGGACTATTCATGGTTCGCCGTAGAAGACGAGCGTACCCAGGCAAAAAACCTTGAGGCTGCCTACGAATACATCGCCATGGAGTGGCGGCCATGGGTGGGGCTGGTAACGACGATTTACCTAGCTGACCCCGACTGGACAGAGGACGACGAGGAGTATTGGTTCGCCGTGACCAACCCTGACCTTTCAACCCGCAAGGGCTTTCGCCATTTACAGAATATGTCAAAACACTGTGGTGACCGCTTCATCCCTGCCCGTGACCCTGCCAGCCCGGAGGCACTTGGTCTTGTCCCCACCGATCCTTGTCGTTAGTTACTTCTTTCACCTTGTTGCGACGGTCATTTGGTTGGGCGGGCTGGCCATCCTGACGATTATGGTCAACCCGGCGGCCCTGCGCACGCTGGAAGACACACCGCAGCTTTACGCATTGCTGTCGCGGCTGCGCAAGCGCTTTGCGCCGCTGGCGAATTTCAGTTTGGCGATTCTCATCGCCACGGGCATGATTCAGATGTCTTTGGATGACAATTACCTGGGCGTTCTCGATTTTGGTAATGCCTGGAGTGTAGCAATGCTGCTCAAGCATGTTGCAGTTAGTGGTATGGTGGTGTGCAGTCTGGCGATACAATACCTCGTGGTTCCGTCTATCGAGCGAACGAGCCTGCTCGTTCAGCGTGGCAAAGCCGACCCTGCCGAGTGGCAGCAGCTTTACCGGCGCGAAACCCGGCTCACCTGGATCAATAACGGCCTGGGTGCGCTGGTGCTGGTTTTTACGGCCTGGATGACGGCAATCGACTGACCGAACGAAGGAGTTCCGCGCTTGTCGAATCGAATGAGTTTTCTGCTGGCTACCTTGATCTTACTGGTAGCGGCTGTCACACGCCTGAATGACCTGGCTGTGCTGCCACCGGGCATCAACAACGCTGAGGTGCAGGATGTGCAGTTGATTGAATTTGCACGGGTAGGCGTGGTTGAGGTGCTTTATGAGACAAGCGAAGGCGGGCGCGAGGGGCTGTACCCTATCTTAGTCAGCGTGGCCACGGCATTTATTGGTGGCACCCCCTTGGGCTATCGCATCTTTTCTGTGTGGGTTGGGATGTTGGCGTTGGCGCTCGTGTATTCGCTGACGCGGCAGCTTTACGGGCGTACAGCGGGGTTGGCTGCGATGGCTGCCCTGGTGGTTCCGATGTGGTCGATCTTATTGGCGCGCACCATCACGCGAGAGGCGATGCTGCCGTTTATGGTGGCGCTCGTGCTGACGGCGCTCACGTTGGCGTTGCCGGTTTATCGTCGCCCGGACTTGCGCCCTAGTACCGGGCCATTTGCGATTCTTGGGTTAGTACTCGGCCTGGGCTTCTACATTCATCCCTATCATTACATCATCGTGCTGATGGCGATGTTGTTCATCGCCTACATGATTATCACGCGCCAACCGATGTCGCGGCGCACGCTCAGCTACATCAGCTTTGCAATCGTTATCCTCATCATTGTCGCTACACCCTACCTGATTTCCTCATTACGGCTGCCACAACTGGGCGGCGCAAGCCGCTTGCTGGCAGAGTTCCAGCGCATAAGCGAGGCTGGCATTGCCCAGACGATTGTGGGCAGCTTGTTGGGGTTCTTCTGGCGCGGGGATGCAAGTTACCTGCACAACGTCCCTGGACGCCCCTATATTGACGGTTTAACGATGATTGTCGTCATCACGGGCTGGGTGATGGCGTTTCGGCGCATTTTGCAGCCGCGCTATGCTCTACTTGTGATTGCGCTGGTTACGCTGCTGCCGTTGGCGCTTTTCGCTCCGGCTAGCCCCAACTTTTTGGCGTACAGTGCCGTGATGCCCTTGGTGGCTATCGGGTTTGGGCTTGGCGTCAAGCAGTTCGGTTACATTGCGCTGCACTGGCGTTTAAATTCGCGTTTGCTGCCAATGACCATTATTGTGCTGGTCATCCTGAACCTGGCCTGGTCGTCATACAGCTTGTATGGGGTTTGGGGAGCCAATCCTGACGTGCAGACGGCCTATCATCATCGCATCTATGAAATTGCGCGCTATCTGGATCGCACAGTAAACGATACCAATACCGTTGTTTGCCTCCCGCAGCGGCCCGTAGATGTTCCGTTTCGTACCGTGAACCCCAGTACCCCATCCACGCTGCTACCGTTGATGATGGACAATTACGACGAACAGCGCATTCGCTATGTAGACTGTGGCAGCGGCTTGGTGTTGGCCAACGGTGGCGCGCATCAGCAGTTGATTTTGCCTGAACCCGATATGCTCAGCCGGATGCACCCCTATGTGCAGGGGTGGGCCGAACGCGGTGACATCATCACCGAAGGGGTACCCCCAAACAGTGTGATTAGCATGGTGGTGGACGGCGCGCTGGGTGACACGATTGGACTGTTTACAACAACGCTCAACGTGGGCTACGCGCCAGAATCACCGGGTGGGCTGGCTCCAGCCGTGCTGCCCGTCAACTTTGACGCGCCCCTCACCTTCCTGGGGCACGACTCGCCCGATGTAACCTATAGCCCGGGGGATGTTGCGACGGTTATCACCTATTGGCGTGTGGATGGGCCGTTACCAAGCGATTTGAGCTTGTTTACCCACATTCTGTTTGACTCGGAAACGATTGTTTCGCAAACAGATACGATCAGTGTGTCACCTAGCCGACTCCGCAACCGTGATGTATTTATCCAGGTGACGTTTATCCCACTGCCAGAAAGCCTGCCTGCGGGTACCTATCAAGCCTCTACAGGTGCCTACGAGGAGAACGAATCCACACGGCTGAATGTGTTGGACAGCGGCCAGCCACGCGGTACACGCTTGTTTATCAGCGAAATTGTGGTGCAATAGGGTTGTTGATGGGTCAATTGACCCACATTATCCACACTTCGTGAGGCATCATGTTCGAACTCGTGTTTCTGGGGACATCGGCAGCCGCCCCGTCTGTCCATCGTGGGCTGCCGTCGTTGGCTGTTCTCGCAGGTGAGTATCGCTATTTGGTGGACTGCGGTGAAGGTACCCAACGCCAGATATTACAGAGTGGTATTGGCTTCAAAAAGCTGGATAACATCCTGCTGACGCACGGCCATCTGGATCATATTTTGGGGTTGGGTGGGTTGGTGTCAACGTTTGCCACCTGGGAAGACATTCACGAGTTAAACATTTGGGGCGGCAAGGCCACGCTAGACCGCGTAGGGCGCTTGTTGTTCAACGTTGTTCTGGACTATGAGCGGCTGCCCATCGAAATCCACATGAATGAACTGACCGAAGCCGCCTGGATTGCGAGTCACCGTGAGTTTAACGTGCGGGCGTTCCCCGTCACCCATCGCGGACGAGGCAACTTTGCTTTTACGTTCAAAGAACACGATTACCGTCCGTTCAATGCGGAAAAGGCCCAAGCACTTGGCATCCCGGCTGGACCAGAGCGCGGTCAATTGGTCAAAGGGGAAGCAATCACACTGGCGGACGGTCGCACCATCCAACCGGAAGATGTGTTAGGTGCAACAGAACCTGGCATCAAGCTGGTTATCACGGGGGATGTGGGCCGAACCGATAACATCTTTCAGGAGGTGGAAGGGGCGGACGTGTTGGTGATGGAAGCAACGTTCCTTGACCTGGATGGCATTGGGGAAGGCAGCTATGGCCACATGACGGCAAAGGGCACGGCCCAATTTGCCAAAGACGCGGGTGTGACCACGCTCATCCTGAACCATGTGTCGCGCCGCTACCGCGAACGCGACATCATTGACGAAGCGCGGTCTGTTTTCCCAAATACCTATGTTGCCCGCGACTTTGACCATTACGTCGTCCGGCGCGGGCGGCCTGTGCTGCGCAACCCAGACAAAGACGGCTACTCGAAATAACCGATATAGCTCAGTTCGCGGTATTTCTGATCCACGTCAATGCCGTAGCCAAACACAAAGCGATCCTCTATCGAAAAGCCAAGGTAGTCGATAGGAACGGTCACCACACGGCGGGATGGCTTCGACAGCAGCGCACAGACCGCTACACTGGCCGGCTGCTTTTCGTTCACCAAACCAAGCACGGTTTGCATCGAGTAGCCTGTGTCGATGATGTCTTCCACGATGACAACATCAGCACCCGTGACAGACGCATCGACAGGCTTTACTACGCGCACGTCACCATCACTCAGGTATGTGCCTACGCCATAGCTTGCCACCTGCACGTTTGTGACGTGGTGCGGCGTTTGCATGGCTGTAGAAAGCGCTTCGCAGAACGGCTTGGCCCCTTGCAATACAGACACCAGGACGAGGTTGGTGCTGTGGCCGTAGTCGGTGTCAAGTTGAGCGGCTAACTCGCGAATGCGGTGGTTGAGTTGGGCTTGGGTAATAAGTGTTTTGTGGGCTTCCATGAGGGGATAAATGAACCTTTCCACGAGATTTTTCTGTGGCAAGCGGGAAAAGTCCACTTGCAAACCAATTCTACAGGCAAATGATAAAAAGCCAAGGTCAGAATTAATCAATAAACAATTAAAAATCAATGGAAAGTTGGGTAGCACGGATGCACATCAAAAATAGGTTAGATGTTCATCTATAGGCGCAACAGGGGCGCAACCTTGAGCGTAGATGAGTGTACCTATTGATAACGTTAAGCATGCCTTTGCATGGCTAATACAGGCCGTATAATTGAAGGCGATCAATCAAGGAACACAAACATGCGAATTATTGTACACACCGGTAAGGGTGGCGTGGGCAAGACGAGCGTTTCGGCGGCAACTGCCCTGCGCTGTGCAGAGATGGGCCTGAAAACCATTGTCATCAGCACAGACACCGCACACAGCCTTGCGGACTCTCTCGGTAAAAAAATTGGCCCGGAACCCGTCGAACTCCAGCCTAACTTATGGGCACAGGAAGTGGATGCCCGCTACAGTATGGACAAATACTGGGGGACCTTCCAGAAGTACCTAACGGCAGTCTTCAGCGGCGGTGCGCAAAGCATTGTTGCGGAAGAAGTCACCATCCTGCCAGGGTTAGAAGAAGGCGCGCACTTGCTGTGGATTGACAAATACGTGCGCGATGGCGAATACGACGTGCTGGTCGTAGACGCCGCGCCAACGGCTGAAACCCTGCGTCTGCTCAGCTTGCCCGATGTGAGCCGCTGGTGGTTTAACAAGCTGATGACCATCACACGTGGGGCCGCGCGCGTCATACGGCCTATTGCCGGGATTATAGGCCGTGGGAACGACTTGCCGCAGGAAGACGCCTGGGAACAGGTCAATGAGTTGTTTAACACACTAGACCGCGTGCGTGACCTGCTGGCCGACCCGTCCATCAGTTCCATGCGCCTCGTCGTCAATCCAGAGTATATGGTCATCAAAGAGACGCAGCGTACATACACCTACCTGAATCTGTATGGTTATGCCACAGATGCCATTATCGTGAACCGGCTTATTCCCGATGAAGTCACCGACCCGTACTTTGCCGAACGCAAGGCCAAGCAACAAGAAAACATGGCGTTCATCACCGAGGCGTTTGGCGAACTGCCCCTGCTAAAAGCGCCAATGTTCAGCGAGGAGATGGGCGGCCTTGAGGCGCTGCGCAAGCTGGCCAGTGCCTTGTACGAGGATAAGAACCCAGCAGAGCAGATGTACACGGGTACAACCCATTCGATCACGACCACCGATGATGGCAACTATAACCTTGCGGTTGTGCTGCCGTTCGTAGAAAAAGACGACCTCGATATTTACCGCTCCCGCGATGAGCTGACGCTGCGCGTTGGCCCATACCGCCGCAACATCGTTCTCCCTTATGCCTTATGGAACCTGGAAATAGCTGATGCCAAATTCGACGAATCCACGCTCAACATCCGCTTCGCAGCCGCCGCAGGCTGACGACGCACAGCAGTCAGCATCCCAACAGGCGGACCTGGCGGCAGCGGCAAAAGAAAATGAAAACGTCCGCGTACTGATAGATGTGGGCGACGAAACCCCACCAGAAGCGACCGAAGCGACGTACAGCAACGGTGTTGCCAATGGCAACGGGTACGATGAAGCAGTCCCCGCCGAAGTCGTTGAGGAAGCGCTCGCCGAGCCACCAGAAGACCTTCCGATTACTGACGCAGAGGTGCAAGAGCAGCTCCTTGCCGATGGCAGGCCGCTACAGCCGCCGCCGCCCCCGCCGCGCCCTGAAATCGAAGTTGACCCCGCTGTACACAACTACAGCGGCGGTCGCCGTTCGCTGCGGATGCAAATTCGCTATACACGCTCGCTGATGTGGGCGGCAGGGCTGTTCCTGCGAATCCTGTTCTGGCAGTGGGTGGTCAAGCGCATCATGGGCGAGGATTTCGTCCGGCGGCGCAACGTGAGGCGCTGGAAGCAATATGCCCGTGAGTTCCGTGATTTTGCGGCCAAGATGGGCGGTGTGTTCATCAAGGCGGGGCAGTTCATCTCCACCCGTGCAGACATCTTCCCGGAAGAGATCATCAACGAACTGGTTGGCTTACAGGACGAAATTCCCGGGATTACGTTTAAGGAAATTGAGAAAGTCATCCAGCGTGAAATCGGCCAGGACTACAAGCAGCACTTCCGCTGGCTGCGCCAGGAACCGATTGCTGCCGCATCGCTGGGGCAAGTCCATCGTGCGCAACTGACCAACGGCGACCGTGTCGTCGTCAAGGTGCAGCGCCCCGGCATCATTCGCATCATCGACACCGACCTTGCCGCCCTGATGGTGGTTTCGCATGTGGCGATGCGTTTTAAGTTCATCTCGCGCCGTGCGAACGCCATCGAGATTACCCAGGAGTTTGGGCGCGTGCTGTGGGAGGAAGTGTCGTATTTGCATGAGGCGCAAAACCTGCACCGTTTTGCGCGCATGTTCCAAAGCGATTTGGGCATCTATGTGCCGATGGTGTACGAGGAGTTCTCGACGGACAGAGTGTTGGTGATGGAGGATGTGACCTCTATCAAAATCAACGACTATGAGCGGCTGGAACAAGCTGGCATCAATCGCAGTGAAGTGGCACGCCGCCTGATGAATTCCTACTTGCAGCAGGTGTTCGACGCGCAGTTCTTCCATGCAGACCCGCATCCAGGTAACTTGTTTGTGTACCCGCTGCCGGTGGAAGACGGGCAAGAGTTTGGGCCAGAGGGACGCCCCTTCTACCTGATTTACATTGACTTCGGGATGACGGGCAAACTCACCCAGCAGATTGTGGACGGGCTGGTGAGTACGCTCATTGCTATTGTAACGCGTGATGCCGGTCGCCTGATCGAAAGCTATCAGCAAATTGGCTTGCTGCTGCCCAGTGCGGACACAGAACGGCTGGAACAGGCCACCAAAGCCACGTTCGACCAGGTGTGGGGCATGAACATGCGTGACCTGAGTACGGTCGATTATGAGGTGATGGAACGCTTAGGTAACGAATTTAACGACCTGCTGTTTGATATGCCGTTCCGCATTCCGCAAAATTTTATCTACCTGGCGCGCACGATGGGTATTTTGAGCGGGATGTGTACCAGCCTTGATCCGTCGTTTAACCCCTGGCAGGAGTTGCAGCCGTATACCGAGCGCATGATGCGGATGCGGGCCAGCGACGGTGGCACCATTGGCGGGCAGCTTGGCTCTACAATTCTGCAAAATCTATTTGGGGTGAGCGGGGCCAGCAGCATTTTTGAAGCCGGGTCGCAGATCATCACGCGGGCCGTTGCCCCTGGGGCGGCTAACAACGACGCGCTCATGCGCCAACTTCGAAGTGGCGACATCAAGGTCACGGCTGACCCAGGCCGCAAGTGGCAAATCGAGATGCACCTGCTCAATGTGCATATCCGCACGTTGATACGGGCAGTGGTCTTTGGTGCGATATTGGTTTCGTCAACGCTGTTGTTGGTTTCTGGTGGGTGGCTGTGGGCGTCCGTAACGGGCTACGTGATCTCCGTCTACCTGGCCTGGAAGATCGTCTTCCCGCCGAACGTGATTGAGTAGGTAGGCTGGGGCGTGGCATTTACCACGCCCTGCTTACAACTGGCTTAGTCGACCTGTACTTTAACTTTGGTGCGACCCGTGGTTGACGGCGTATCATCGTCGTCGTCATCTTTGGTGGGTTTGGTACTATCTTGCTTGGGGTCAATCTTGGTCATGCCTTCTAGCTCGTCTACAACGGCATCCACAATTACCTTAAGGCTCTTGCGAAACTCATCGCGGGCGATGGCACTGTGCTCTTTAAAGGGCGGCGGCAGTAGCGAGTCGATTGCGCGGCCCGTCTCCTCAAAAGAACGGCGTTGGTGCTCAAGGAACTCCTCAAAAGCGGTGCGCATCTTATCCTGGCTGCTGTTTTCGGTTGTGTTCTGTGTTTCTTCAGTCATCTCGCTCTCCTTACAACTCGTCTGTCATGTCAATTATATATACGGCACAGCATGCGCAAAAGTTACAAAATGCACAATAACTCATTAGTAGCCGCGTTCTCGGTCTAGCTGGTTGAGGAGTTCACGGCGTTCGATGTACCGTTGCAAGTTTTCTGCGAAGACGGCTGCTGCGCGCTCGTGGTAGCGGTCGCTGTTGCCTGCTACATGCGGGCTGATGATAACGTTATCCATTGCCCAGAGTGGGCTGTACTGGGGGAGGGGTTCAGTCTCGAATACATCCAGGATGGCCCCGGCAATTTTCTTCTTGGTTAGCGCGTCAATGAGCGCATCTTCGTCTACCACTTTGCCGCGTGCGATGTTGACCAATACGGCTGTGTCTCGCATCGCGTTGAATATGTCCTTGTTGACCATGTGGTGCGTCGCATCTGTGAGGGGCGTCAGCAGCACCAGGTAATCGCAATCGCGGGCCATAGTTGCCAGTGCCTCCGGCGGATATAACCGCTCTGGGATGTTGCCTTCCGGGTCGCCTGTGTCTTTGTCCCGATAGACTTTACCGCTGTCGGTTGGGTCTTTTGCATCACGCTTGATTGCCAAGACGCGCATTCCCATTGCATCGGCCAAGCGCGCAATTTCGCGGCCAATGCTACCATAGCCGACGATGCCAACCGTTTGCCCGCGCAGGTGCCGCGGCGCGTAGAAGGTGTGCTGTTGGTCGCGCCAGCGGACGGCGTCCTGGTCGCGGATCAGGGTTGGCAGCTTGAATTCCCAGGCCAACATCATGCCGATAGTATATTCGGCCATCGGGGTCGCGTGGATGCCGCTAACGGACGTGACGGCCACCTCACCTTCGGTCACGAGCGGGGCATCTTTGACGTGTTCCATGCCAGCGCTATTGAGTTGAATCCACTTCAGGTTGGGGGCCTTGTCCGGCGTGGGTAAGTCCAGGCCCAGCGTACACGCGACTTCGACGGTTTCCCACACGCGGTCTGGCACGTTTGGAAAGTGACGTTCGATGTGCAAGCGTGGCGATACGTCGCGCAGGCGGTCGATAATTTCGTCGGCATAGTCAATCGCAACGACGACGTTGATGGGTTGGTCGTTCATCCAGCCTCTCTTATCCGCTGTGGTTGAATAGATGTCTAATTTAACGCAAGGGCGGCGGTGGGCGTAGCGTTGACCCAGCCCGCGTGTTAAATTGTGCGGATGCAAATTCTACAACAACAGGAGTAATCATAAATGGGTTTGATGGACGGAAAAGTCGCCCTTATTTTTGGTGTTGCCAACAAAAACTCGATTGCGTGGGGCATCGTCAAGCAACTGCACGAGGCCGGGGCGCAAATCGGCTTGAGTTATGCGGGTGAGGCCCTGGCTAAACGGGTGCTGCCCTTGGCTGAGGAAATCGGCTGCGATTTTGTTGAAGAGTGCGACGTGACGCAGGACGCACAGCTTGATGCCGTTTTTGAGAAGGCAAAGGAGCGCTTCGGCAAAATCGACGTGTTGGTTCATAGTGTGGCGTTTGCCCCGCGTGAAGACCTGGATGGCCGTATGGTGGATGTGTCTCGTGAGGGGTTTTTGCAGTCGCTCAACATTAGCGCTTACAGCTTGATTGCGATGACCAAGCGGGCCGAACCGCTCATGGCAGACGGCGGCAGCATCATCAGCATGACCTATCACGCCTCAACCAAAGTCATGCCGCGCTACAACGCAATGGCCATCGCCAAGTCTGCATTGGAAAACATCACTCGCTACCTTGCTGCTGACCTGGGCGAGAAAAACATCCGGGTGAATGCGATTAGTGCTGGGCCGATCAAAACGCTGGCTGCGGCGGGGATTCCAGGCTTCCGCAACATGCTCAAAATGGCCGAAGACGCCGCCCCAATGCGCCGCCTTGTGTCTCAGGATGAGGTGGGCAAGACGGCGCTGTGGTTGGCGTGTGATATGAGCAGCGCCGTAACGGGCGAAGTCATCTATGTGGATGCTGGCTACCATGTAATGGGCATGACCATCACGGCAGAGGAACGCGAACAGATACTGGGCGGTTAAAGCCGATTGTCTGGCAGCGGCTCCACGACGATGTCTTTCAGTTCGTAGTTGGAGTTCCACACGTTTTTCTTGTCATCCAGTTCGCGGCTGTGTGTTTCGATGATCGTAACCCGCGTGCCTAAGCCTTCCAGGTCGAAGCGAGTTTCGAGTTGGCCGCTGTGCTGGGCGTTGCGGAAGAAAGCTAGCCGCCCTTTTTGGTCTGCCAGGAATAGGCGGCGCTTTACTTTGGTGAAATCGTTAAGGTCATCCAGTTCTTGCTTGAGTTGATTGCGCTCGTCGGTGTTCAAATAAGCCATTGCAATTGTCCCCTTACGACAAGTGGTGATTGTGTCATTTTGCACGAAGTATACTGTATAATGTTTTTCCTGCACATTTTGAGGTTCCCCGCGCATGACAGCGATTCACAGCATTACCGAAATCACGGGCTATCTGCGGCGGCTTATTGAGTCTGACGAGTTGATGCGGGATGTGTGGGTTCAGGGTGAGGTATCGAACCTGCGGCAGCCGGGGTCAGGTCACTGGTATTTCACGCTCAAGGACGACGGCGCGCAGCTTAAATCCGTGATGTGGCGGAGCGATGCCCAACGCCAAACCTACGTCCCGCAGGAAGGCGACAGCATCACCGCACATGGCCGCGTCAGCGTGTATGACCAGCGCGGCGATGTGCAGTTCTACGCGGATTTTGTGCGGTCAGCGGGGGTTGGTGACCTGTACGCGCAGTTCGAGCAGCTTAAGCTCAAGCTGGAGGCAGAGGGCTGGTTTGACGCGACGCTCAAAAAGCCGCTGCCCCCCTTCCCAATGCGGATTGGTGTGGTCACGTCAGCCAGTGCTGCCGCCTTCCAGGATGTGCGTAACGTGCTGATGCGGCGCTTCCCACTCGCAGATGTGATCCTGAGTCCGACGTTGGTGCAAGGCATCGATGCGCCACCACAGATTGCTGATGCGATCCGGCGGCTAGATGCCACACGGGTTGTGGATGTCATCCTGGTGGTGCGCGGTGGCGGCAGCTTTGAAGACCTGTGGGCATTCAACGATGAGCGCGTCG
>CAWUJQ010000084.1:0-14812 GCA_963922445.1 uncultured bacterium | reverse complement strand
AATATGCCAACCGGTTCCTAAATCTACTAAACATCAATCGTGGCGCTTGCCGCCGCACCACGCCCCAGGTACGCCTCAATCACTTGCGTGTTGCTCTGGATGTCCTGCGGCAAACCTTCAGCAATTTTCTTGCCATAGTCCAATACGGTAATCTGCTCAGAGATGCCCATGACGACGCGCATGTCATGTTCAATCAGCACAACCGTGATACCCAACTCATCCCGCAACCGCCGGATGAATTCAGTTGTTTGTGCAGTCTCGCGTGGGTTCATACCCGCTGTCGGCTCGTCCAGCAATATCAACTTCGGTTTGCTGGCCAACGCACGGGCAATCTCCAACCGACGCTGGTCTCCATAAGATAGGTTAGCCGCAACAACATCGCCCTTGCCTTTTAAGCTCACAAATTCGAGCAAGCGCCGCCCTTCAGCTTCAGCGTGTTCGTTCTCCTCACGAGTCCCCGGCGTCCCTAATATGGCACCAATCCAACTCGATTTCAGGTGAGATTCCTGCCCCACCATGATGTTTTCAATCGCCGTCATGTTGCTAAACAGGCGGATATTCTGGAAGGTGCGGGCAACGCCTACCCGTGTAATCTGATCCGGCGACTTACCGTTGATGCGCTTGTCGTCAAACCGGATGCTACCCTCGTCAATCTGGTAAAAGCCTGTGATGCAGTTGAAAAACGTCGTCTTGCCCGCCCCGTTCGGGCCAATAACACTCGAAATAGAGGCACGTGGAATACGCACCTCCAAGCTATCAACCGCCACCAGGCCACCAAAACGCTTCGTCATCTTGTCAACGACCAGAATGTCGTCAACAGGTTCATTGTGATATCCGTTTGTCATTCGTTTTTACTCCAATGCTGCGACTACGATCATGCTGGGTTCAATGTTGGGCTGTCAGCGTCCTCAGCAGGGGGCGAATCCGGCGGATCGTCCTGCTTCAACTCTCGTCGATGAACCCGCGACGGGATAAAGCCTTCTGGCCGAGACGTCATCATGAACACCAACAAAATACCATACAACAGCAGCCGATACTCCGAGAACTCACGCAGTAGTTCCGGCAAACCAATCAACACCACAGCCCCCAGCACAATCCCAGGGACGCTGCCCATACCACCCACAATAATCAGGCTCAATACGTTGATGGATACCAGAACCCGGAAGCTGTTCGGGAAGACCGAATCCACTTGTGCCGCAAAAATCGCACCCGCCAAACCACCCGTTGCCGCACTCAGCGTAAATGCCAGCAGCTTAGAGCGGGCCGTGTCGATGCCCATCGCCTGTGCCACGTCCTCATCTTCGCGAATAGACATCCACTGGCGACCGGTACGCGAGTTGTTCAAGCGGATGGATACAAACAGCGCCAGCGCACACGCACCCAAAATCACGTAGTACAACATCTGCGGGTCGCTGAATTCCAGCGTGATATCTGTAAAAGGTATCGAAATCATCGGGCTAGGGATGAACAACACACCCTGCGCTCCGCCGATAATGGGAGACAACGCATCAGAAACAGCCAACTTGCCAATGATCTCACCAAACCCAAGCGTCGCAATCGCTAGGTAGTCGCCACGCATTCGCAGCACTGGCACCGCAAAGATAAACCCTGTGAACATGGCACACAGCACAGCAATAGGCAGCACCAGCCAAAAGTTCAGGAAGTCAATGCCAAGCTGTTCTCCAACGCCGAGTGGCCCAGTTGACGTCAGCACCCCCATCACGTAAGCGCCTACGGCAAAGTTCGTCACATAACCCAGGTCAAGCAGCCCAGCTAGGCCAATGGCAATATTCAAGCCCAACCCCATCAGGATGTAAAGACCAATACTGTTGGTCACATTACTCAGGAAAGCTCCCAGAATCCACGGAAGCACCAAAAGCAGAATCCCGAGCGCTGTAAAGCCACCCCGCTCAACATTACGCTGCTGCCGACTCGGCAGTGTAGTGTAGCGCTCACGGATCGTCGCCCCATAAAATGACCACAGCAGGCTCAGCGCCAAACTGATGCCAAATACCGTAAGGGCACCATTCAGCTTAAGCTCGTCGCGCCGGAAGAACACGTCAATGAAATCACGCGATACAAACTGACGCAGCACAAGCGTCACTAACTCAGCCATCACACCAACACCCAGCGTCACGCCCACAGCCGTCAACAGGGCTTGTCGGTAACGCTCCGGGATGAACATCACCAACATCCCTACGATAGCCGCCAACGTGATAAACCCTGCTGTCATCAAGGCACCCAGCAAGGGGCTGTCGTTGTCAAACGTCAGGATTTCCATCAGGTCACGGTTGACGTTGACAAAAATCTCCCCAACGTCAATCCAACTGGCAACCAAGACGAGCAGCACCACCGGCACACTAGAAATAATGCCAACTACCAACCCACCCAATAGGGTCAGTCCTAGCTCGCTACCGGCCTTTAAGCGACGCCTCGTCAACAGAAATCCGCCGACGATGGCAGGCATAAAGATTAACAACTGCCCCATCGTCACCCAATCTCTGATGACGTCGCGCTCGTTAAATGTTTCCACCATACCGATGACCGACACGTAAACAATCACCAGCCCGACCAGCAGGCCAGTACGCACAACATTCGGAATTAAATCACTGATACCACTATTTTTTTCGTTCATAGCCTTACCTACGCCTTCTTCTCGGCCAGGCGCTCGCCCAAAATGCCCTGCGGACGGAAAATAAGCACAAGCACAAGCATGGTAAACGCGATCACATCCTTAAGCTGATTCGCCCCCGGCACACCTAAACCCGCCAGCACCAAATTCGGTCCAACCGCTTCGATCACACCGAGGAACAACCCGCCCAGCATCGCCCCAATGATATTACCAATGCCGCCAAGAACCGCCGCTGTAAACGCTTTAATCCCCGGAATAAACCCCATAAAGAAGTTCACACCCTGTGGACGGTACAGGCCATTAATCACACCCGCAGCACCCGCCAGCGCACCACCAATCGCAAATGTCAGCACAATAATCCGGTCAATGTCGATACCCATCAGCGAAGAGACCTCTTTATCCTCAGAGACGGCCCGCATCGCTTTACCCAGGCGTGTATGCTCCACCAGCCAATAAAGGCCCAACATCAGCACTAACGCAAATATGAATACAACCACCTGGTTCAGCGGCACGTTCGTACCGGGAATGCTTCCCGATAGGATGTCTATCGTTGGGTACGACTTAAACCCAGACCCGTAAAACCCACGGAATGTGTATTGCAAGAAAAACGAAGCACCAATGGCCGTAATCAGCGGTACCAGGCGCGGCGAGTTACGCAATGGGCGATATGCCACCCGCTCTAGCAAGATAGCTACCATCATGGAAATAAAGCCGGCAAATAGGATGAGAAGCGGTATCGCCAGTAGTGGATAGTTATTAAGGAAGCCCGTGCGGTTAAAGTAGTCCGCCAAAAAGTACGCCGTAAATGCGCCCGCCATATACACTTCGCCATGTGCAAAGTTAATCATGAGCAAAATGCCGTACACCAGCGTGTAACCCAGTGCAATAAGTGCGTAAATACTGCCCTGGGCCAATCCAGACACAACCAGGCTAAGCCACTGCTCACCCGTAAACCGGCCAGACGCCAGCGTATTGAATGACCCAACAATCACCAAAACAATAATCCCTACGCGCAGGACGTTGATGATGAGGTCTACCCAGGAAAAGTCTTCAATCCAATTTTGATTCACGAATTAATCCCCTTATCTACAAGTTGAGCCAGCAGCGCACACGGCGTGCTGGCTCAACAATCTCGGTCAGATTAGCTCAAAGGGACAAGTTCCCCGAACTACTCCATCTCCATTTCAACCATACCAACACCCGGCAGCCAAACAACCGGCGGCGGCCATGCGTCCTCAGTGAACTCAGCTTCCGTCAACTGGAAGACGCCCAGCGCCTCACCCGTTGCACAGTCGCCCGTCTCACTGCATGTGAGCGTACCCGTCAGGCCTTCATAGCCTTCGGTCGCGGTGATCGCGTCGCGCAGTGCCTGACGGCCAATGACCAGCGTACCATCATCACCTTCTACAGCCACCTCTGCGACAGCGTCCAGCAGGATGTTAGCAGCGTCGTAGGCATGAGCATGGAAGCCAGCCGGCGGTACGCCACCAATTTCCTCGTCCCACAGTGCCAGGAACTCTTCGTAGGCTTCACCCTGTACAACCGGGCCAGAGAAGTACATGCCCAGGGCAGCGTCTTGACCCGTGTTCTCCGGGAAGCTTTCAACCAGAATGCCGTCAGCACCGAACAGAATCGCATCTTCCAGGCCCGGTACGTCCAGCGACTGAGCAGCAATGAAGTTGCCTTCTGGCTCAAAGATCGGGAAGTACAGCACCAGCGGCCCATCCGTTTCGCTGGCTGCAACAGCAGCGGCGATGTCCGTCAGGATCGGGTTCATGTCGGTGTCACCCACATTCACAGCACCCTGGAAGATAACCTCGCCACCCATCTCGGTGAAGGTATCAGCCATTACAGCCTGCAAGCCGTCAGCATACGGGCTACCGTCATGGATGGTTGCCAGGCGGCTCGCACCCAACTCATCAATAGCAAACTCAGCAGCGATGGCACCCTGGAACAGGTCATTGTGTGCCGTGCGGTAAAAGCCAGGCTCATACACACCACCATCATCCGGCACTGAAGTCAGGGACGGGCTGGTTGCGGAGGATGAGAACAGGATCATACCGGCCTCGCTCAAAATCGGCAGAGCAGCAGTTGCAGCACTGGAGCAGTTCGTGCCGATTACACCAACGATGAATTCATCCGATGCCACACGCTGTGCAGCGGCCTGACCGCCCTCAGCGCTACAACCGGAGTCTTCTTCGACAATCTCGATTTCACGACCGAGCAGTTCACCGTCACGCTGCTCAACGGCAATCTCCACACCACCGGCGCTGTCTTCACCCAAAAATGCGGTGTTGCCAGAGATCGTCAGCATCGTAGCAATGCTAATCGGATCACCGTCTTCCAGAACCACACAACCAATCTCATCGTCACATTCCTGTGCGAAGGTCATGGGTGCCACGATCATCGTGGCCAGCAAGAGCAACAACAATGAGAAGAACTTCTTCATGTATCTATGTCTCCTTACGTAAATGTCCTATGTACCTTAAAATTAAAGGCACGCGTGGATAATATAACAACGATGCCCCCTTTAATTCAACTTAATCGCTTAAAGCTTCCTGAGCGACACTGTACCCATCCAAATCAAACAGACGGTAACCGCCGCAAGTTACACCTGCGAGATACGCTAGAAAGCGATGGAAGAAGATGAAAGAAAATGAGGCACAACTCTGAGTGTAGCAGCTTGCAGACAGGGTCACATGCTGAGGTACAACAATCAACGGGGGTCATTCTTTGTGGACTAAACATAAGGAAGCCACTCGCCATGCACGCGAGTGGCCCACGTAGGGAGAAAAATACTTCTGTGCCGTGTGTGCTAAACGGCGAACCGTCAGGACGCCCTACCGCCCCTACGTCCCATTAAGTACGCCCGAGAGGGTACGCAGCAGTGGGTCTTCTTCACCATCAAAGGCGACCTCCTGCACGTATACACCTCCTAAGCCTAGTTCCCTAATGTAGTTCGCCTTGGCACGGATTGATTGCATATTGTCATAGCTAATGGCAATGCGACGGCGTGGGTTGTATAGCCACGGTGCATCGGCTGCATCGTCGTACCACTGAAGATACTCCTCGTCCCGCAGCAGTGTTTCCAGGTCGCCATAGTACAAAATGCCACCGTCACGGGTTCCGTTTGGAACCCCATCATTCGTCTCGAACAGACCAAAAAGGTTGCCCTCAGGCACGTTGCGCCACGCCTGTCCGTAGAAGGGAATCCCCATGTTAAGCTTTTCAGCAGGAACACCCGTGTTGAGATAGGTTGTCAGTGCCCCGTCCGTGTTAAACGCTTCGATTGACAACTCGCCACGCGGGTCACGCGGGTTACCATACAGCGGCGTGTGATGGCCCGTTATCTCACTCCACGACCCCTGAAAACCAAAGGTCGTCACATTCACAAAATCAACAAACCGGTGCTGCAAATCAATGCGGAATGCCTCAACCAAGTCGGGCGTGCCCGGTGCCGAAATCGTCAGCAAGTAGTCTGCTTGATCTTCATCCGCCCAGTTATCAATCTCGTCGCGCAATGCAGACAGCATCAAGGACAGGTTTTCAGCATCATCAGGGCGTCCAGGTTCCAAACCGCCGATTACCGGATAGCGCCAATAGATGTTAATGCCGTCAAAGTCAAACTGCCGCATATATGCCACGCAAGACTTGGCAAAACGGTCGCGCAGTTCTGCATCGGAGGCCACATTCGGGAATTCAACCGAATTTTCCCAGCCCCCAACATCCATGATAATCTTCAAATCGGGATACTGCTCACGAATGATGCCAAGCTGCTTGAAGTTGCCCCGTCGGCGCTCTGTCACCAAGTCATCAGGATATTGGAAGCCCGTGTCGGCAAACTCATCAGTGCTTACACACTGCCCATTTTCAGAAACACCCACAGGCCCGTAGTAAAGATGCGTCAGCAAGTCCAACGGTTGGTCCGTCAACAACAGGTCGTTGTAAACCGACCACGAAGAGTAATACCCAACTACGCGATAGTTAGCCGCCGCCGCAGCGGGTTCCTCACCCTCTTCCTGTGCCTGAGCCGGTACGACCCAGGTCACAATCAGGAGAAGGCTAAGCAAAAGCCACATGTTTCGTCGCACAGTGAATGCCCTCCGTGAGGTTAGCTGTTCAAGAATTGTTCATCGCAGGTGGCTTTGTTCACCTGGCGAATCTCAATCGGCCAGCCACCATTGTCATAGGTGCGCAGCAGGAAGCTGTTCTCAATAGCACCCTCCATCATCCACATATCGAAGACCTGCACGTCCTCTAGCAACTGCGGCGTCGTGATGATCCAGTCAATGCTGCACCAGTTGTAGTCCAATATAAACTGAATATCGGGGTCGGTGTGCGTCTTCCAGTAATCGTGTGAATTCGGGAAGTTCTCGCGCAGTTCGACAAACGCGAAGTTATCCATTGCCACCACACTGTCCTCAGGCACGTTCTCGGTTACCCATGCAACGACCTCCCACTGTTCAGTGGTCTGGTCAATGGTATACATGTAGGTCATTGTCGAATAGAAAGCCACAAACGGGTACGTTAGGACAACCAACACGATCAAGCCAACCGCCAGCTTCACAAACGTATTCGGCACATGATTGATCGTCCAGCGAACCGCCCCACCAATCGCAACCCCTGTCGTCATCGCAAGCAACGGCAGCAGCGGCACCACGTCAGAGTGAACAACCTGGCCACCCAGCAACAAGTACACGATGTAGGCGACCAACATCGCAATGATCGGACGCACGCCCTTCTGGTCAATGCTCATCAAGAAGACGAACAGCGCCAGGATACCACCCCCGTAGATCAGAACCGGGTCAGCACCAGCATTGGACAGGTTCGTCCACAAATCAAGCGACGGCATCAGCCCGCTACCAATGTTCAGGAAACGCCCCGTGTCCGGGCCACGGTCAACGATACGTTCCCACAAGCTCACGTGCGGGTAATCGCCACTAAACAGCCACCAACCCTGCGGGAACAACTCCAAGCGCATCCCTGCATACAACGGGTACAGCGAGATGAGCGCCACTGCCATCGTCAGCCACATGTTGCGTGCGAACTGGCGATGGTGCCCGTCAGCCGTGTAACCCATGATGTACACGAAAGCCGGCAAGAAGACAATCGCCACGCCGCTGGTTAGCACTGCCAGCGAAAAGAACAGCGCACTTGAGAAGTAATGCGTCAGGCGCCGATCAGGCCCCACAATGCTGTACATGGAAGCCAGCAGCCACAACAGCATGAGGTTTTCTAGCAAGACACGCCGTTGCAGCACCACAATCAATGGTGAGAAGACGAAAACCATAGAGGCTAAGGTCGCCGAGAGTTCGCTTCCCGTCACTTTATGGACGATGCCGAAGATTAGCATGGTAGTCGCCACATGGACGACGAGCATCAGCACGCGGCCAGTGTTCACGCTAAATTCAAACGCGCCAATCCCGCCGACTACCTCAGACCAAGCCGTTAGCACCAAGCTGCCAAACGGCGCTTCGTCGTAGTCGTAGGTATAGGGTGAAAGCGAACCCTCTTCAATCATAGCCCAGGCTTTGGACATATTCGTGCCCTCGCCGTCCTGAATGTATGGGTACTGAAACAGGTTGTATCCAAGAGTGAGGCCAGCCAGCAAACCAATTGCGACGACCAGAATAGCACTCCGCACATTGAAACGCCCCGCCGAGCTTGACGCCGCGTGGGCGTCCATGCTGGCGGCTTGTGCTTGCGTAATTGTTGGCGTAGTTGCAGTCATTTCATTTACTCCTTACAGTACTAAACGCTTACGGACGGGCGAGCTGCCGAACCAGTGCGGTGCGCACCGCTGTGGCTCGTCTTTTCCCAGTTATTAGTACCGGCCAGGAAGCGGCCCACGGCACGCGCTGCGGAAACGGCCAGCAGCATCTGATACGGGAAGAAGTAAACCATCATCTTCAGGCGATAGCCGCGTGGCATGTGAATACCGTAGGCCTCAGCATACTGCTTTACGCCTACAAGCTGAGCGACCAACTGAAGGAAGAGCAGGTAAATCGGGATCCATGAGACGAGCGCGAAGGGTACCGGCAATTCCTGCGTGAATGCGATGTAGATACCAATCGGCAGGTACAGCACCAGCGACGCCTGAAGCAGCGAGTTCAGCAAAATGTAGACGGCAACCACCTTCTGCTTCATCATCGGCAAGCCCAGCCACTCACCCTTGCGGAAGATCTCGTAGAAGCCCTGCATCCAGCGGGTGCGCTGCTTGATGAACTGCTCCACGCTGTCCGGCGTTTCTTCCTGAGTTGCGTGTTCAGCCGTGTACACAATCTGAATGCTAGCGCCAGCGTTCGTCAGGCGAATACCCAGGTCAGCATCCTCGGTCAGGCAGCGCTCGTCCCAAACTTCCAGGATTTGGTGACCTTCGTTCCAGCGATGGTGACGATAACCAATCTCTTCCAGCCACTCGCGCTTGCCAAACACCGTGTTACCACCCAGCGGCGTTACGCTAAATTCATGCGTAAAGCAGTGCAGGCCACTCTTGAACCAGAAGAAGTATTCCAGAACATTCAATGCAGCGAACCAAGCTTCTTTGCTGTGCTGGTTGAAGTGCGTCATCAACTGCACACCACTCTGTACCACGTCCGCACCACGGCGCAGCATCGTCGTGTTCACAATGTGATAAATTTCCTCGTGCGGGTGGTCTTCCGCGTCGAAGATGCAGAACACGTCACCAGTACCTTCGGCGAACCCACGATTCAGACCGTTCGGCTTGTTCTTGGGGCCATCCTCAAAGGTAACCAGGCGCAGGTTGGGCTTGTTACCCAGGTCTTCCATCGCACGTCTCACTTCAGAGATCGTCTCGTCATCGTCTTGGTCACGCACCAGCACCAACGTTTCCTTCAGGTGTTCTGGGTAATTCACCGCATCCACCTTCATCACTGTCTCATAGATCACAGATTCCTCTTTACGAGCAGGAACAAGGGCCGTGAACTTGTAGTGCGGTTCTTCGTAGGTTGTTGGGCTGGCATAAAGCTCGGCTGCAGCCGGGTTGTTCCAGGTGTAAAGCATCCATACCAGCGTAAACACACCCTGCGGTAGCAGCGTCACTGTAATGAACATAATCAGGATTGTGGACGAAATCGGTCGCGACTTACCTACTTCTTCGAGAACGCCTTCCGGCAGCAAGTCATTGAGCGGGCGCGAAATCACAGCCATCAAAGACATCTGGGAAACGGCTTCAGACGGCCCAGCGGTGACGACTGTGTCATCCTCAACGATCTGCAAACCATCATCTGTCGTGAACTCCAGCGTGAACGGCAAGATGCGCCCACCCACTTGTGCCTCACGCAGAACGGTACCACCAGGCGTTTCAACCTCTACTACCTCGAAGTCCAGAAAGCCCGACGACGCAACGCCGTTATCATAGAGCGTGGCCAGCGACAAACGATACAGACCAGCCTCAAGCTGACCGAGTTCTAGTTCATACTCAAACGGACTCTCATCGAAGGATTCCAACAGGAAGCCATTGAGCAGCAAGTCAGCCGAACTCAGGCGATCGTCATTCTCAACTGCAATGCTCATGGGAACCACACCGCTGTCAAGCACATCCGCGACCAGCGGCCCCGTTTCTTCCTCAACAGCACTGTCATCAACCACACCGCTAATGACTGAATCGGTGTCGGTTAACTCAGCATCTTCCACGTCGGCTGCATCAGGGTTATTGAACTCAAGCTCCTGCAAGGCGTCGCTGTCAGCCGGGATAATCCCTTCGCCATCAGTGTCAACATCACTTGATCCTGCGGCAGCGCCAGCCAATGGCAATTCCGAGGCGGCCCCAGCAGACGGGATCACATCCATTTGGGAAGCTGTCAGAATCTCCTCAGTCATGTCGTTGAGCGTTTGGCTCAACTCAAGATAGTAGCTGAGCAACTCATCAGGTGTGGTGGCTTCGAACAGTTCGCCGTTGGTCTCGGTTGCGAGGTCTTCCAAGTAGGTGCGATCAGCACCGTAACCCAAGCCAATCGTGTAGACCAATACGTCTTCTTCAACAGCCAGTTCACGCGCTGCCTCAGGCAGTGCAGCACTTTGCTCACCATATTCTGCACCGTCGCCGAGCAGCACAACAACGCGCTCATCCGCACGAAACTCGCTAGACGTCTCAACAGCCAGCAGACCGCCATCGTACAGTGCAGTGACGCCACCCGTGTTCAGGTCTTCAATGGTTGCAATCAGTTCATCACGATCTAACGAGAAGTCAGCCACCAGCTCTGCTTGGCTGCTAAACGTCACAACTGCGACCGGAACGTTCGGGTCAAGCTCTTGGAGGAAGACAATTGCGGCTTCCTTCGCACGCTCCAGTGGGGTGCCAAACATGCTATCGCTTGTGTCGATAGCAAGTACAACAGACATCGTTGTGGATGTCTGCGCGGACACACTCATGTCAGTTGAATAAATATCAGAGGCCATTACGCGGTCTGCGTAATCGCTTACGAGGACTTCGACCGCCGCGTTTTGCGGCGCTTCAGTTACGACTGGTGTCTGATTGGCGTTGCCAAACAGGCCCAAGATGCCAGCAAGGGCGATAATTACGGCAGTTTGCATGGTACGCTTCTCCCTACGTTACCTACACACTTCACGATTGATGCCGGATATAAAATTTTATTTGACTGCAATGAAATTCATGTTGATGAAACTTTTGCCAACGCTGTCGGTTGCATCCGACTCCTGTATAATTCGCAGGCGTTCGCGGCACATCCAAAACCTATCATAGTAAACTGCCTAGGTGCAAGCTTTTCCGACACCTACGAACTGTATTTTTACGCTTATTCAGACAAAAAATTCACCTTACCCCAAAAAGGTAAACAAAAACGCTGTTTATGGGAGCAAATTGATGACCTCTGAACAACAATCAGACTTTATTGGTTGCCTTGGGACAGTCATCATGTGGAGCATAATTGTAGGGACAGCGGCGATTTTGCGGCTGCTTTACATCGGTGGCCCGGTCACCTACAACGAGGCTCTGGTCTACAATCACTATATATCGGCCAACCTGCCCACGATCTTCAGCGACCTAACCCATCCACAAAACCACATATTTCACACATTTTTCATATATAGCGCCGTCTCACTCTTCGGGTCAGCCCCTTGGGTGCTGCGGTTACCATCCCTGATTGCTGGTATCGCCCTCATCTTCGCGCAGTATGAAACCACCCAAAACCGCTATGGGCACGAGGCTGGCCTGCTTGCGGCCATGCTCATCGGCCTATCTGTACCGTTAATCGAGTTCGCCACTCATAGCAGCGGCTATAGCATGGCTGCCCTGCTGACCGTCCTCATGATTTGGCAAGCACAGCGCATCGTCAAAACCCCCAGCCGCGGCTGGTTGCTTTACGCTATCCTGTGCGCAATCAGCATCTACACCGTCCGCACCATGTTCTACGCAGTTGGGGGCGTCTCTATCTGGTTTATCGTCACGCTGCTGCGCCAGTCAGAACGCAATCAGGTCATCGTGCGTACATTCTACTTTTTCGCAACCCTGTCACTGGCAGCCCTATTTACGGTCTTTCTTTACTGGCCCGTTATTGTGAACGAGGGCGCAGCATCCCTGTTTTTCAATCCGGCCCTCACAGACCTCGGCATCCAAGCGTATACAATTCAGGTACCGACCACAATCGAGACGATGCTCAAGCTCCCCAATCACGGTTTTTCCATCCCACTTGTGGTCATGCTCGTCATCGGAATGGCCTACGGCATTGCAAGGCAAACCCTGACCAAAGAGAAATCCCCGCCAGTCATTCTATATGTATTTGGCTTTTCCCTAGTGGCGTTCCTTCTTCAGCCCGTTGTCCTGCCCGCTGCCACATGGATCATTCTGATTCCACCCTATCTAATGGTCGCCGCCTATGGCATCGCAAAATTGCTGACAACCAGCCGTTGGACGCGCCCCATCGTGATTGCGCTCCTGCTTTTCTCTGCTGTTGACCTCGCCACGACCGATACGATCATCAACTCACGTTATACAAAAGTCGTTCACAGCGTGAGAGATGCTGCCGAAGTGCTAGGCCCGACACTCAGCGAACAAGACAGAATCCTCGCGCCCATCCCCATAAATGAGCCACTCAGATACTACATCACACTTCAACAGCAAACCCTCGCTGAAGCTGTTATCGACCTTGACTCACTACATCCAAACGACCTACTCACTGAAGGCAACTTGTACGTGCTTGCCGAAGAAACCACCCCACCGGCTATTTCACAGGCTTTGGGCCTTGGATTGACATCGTTCACAATTCAACTCAATCCCATCGCCACGTTTGATGACTTCACCTTGCAGCTTGCCAGGCCCCAACCCCTCCATGCCAACAGCGTTGTCTTTCGAGATCGATTTGATGAACCAACGCTGCCAGGGTGGAACATAGAGTCTATGCGTCTTACGGCGGTGGGCACGGGGATAAATCTACGTGCGGCGGAGTTACCCGGTCACCTTACCCTAATCGGCGGCACCGAATGGCAAAACTATGCTGTACACGCTCGGTTTCGCAGCACAATCCAAAACAACACAGAGGCCACTCTTGAACTCCATGTGAGGAATAGCCGCACGGGCGGCTACATTGTACGCATTGACGAACCAAGCGATACCATTAGCATCGGTCGGGGGGACGCAACAGGGTTCTACCTGGGCGACCTACAACAAACAACGGTTGCGCTGGAGCCAAACCGCTTTTATGACCTCAGAGTTCGTGTGAACAGCAATGAAATAGAAGTTAGCCTTAACAGTGAGCCTCTCTTTGCTGTTGCGGATGACAGCTACGCTCAGGGCAACATCCGTATTGTCGTCCCCGCGAACAACGAAGTTCTGATGTCACACCTTGAAGTGAGCCTTATCGCGCCGCAAACCTCAACGGATGTATCGGAAGTCTCCTGATTGCAGTGCAGCAGCAAACCAACCTAACGACTGCTGAAAGTAATCCTCTGCATCTGCTTCACTTCCAAAATAACCGGGCATCTCACCCACTGACGGATTCCACTCAAATTCATTGTAGAACTGTGCGAGTAGCTGGTAATCACGATCAACCTGCACCGCCGTCATCCACATGGAAACCATCACAGTATCCTGGTAGTCTGCCGTAACGTTCCCCTGCATATCGAAAAAGCGCGCATTGGCCACCGGGTCTGGCAGTGTATTTAAGAAGGACACCCCACGTTGCACCCAACTGCACGCCCGCTGATCTTGATTCCACAGACAGTGAACGCCCTGCCGCCACGGAACACGAATGCCGTCGTAGCGCATCTGAAAATCGCAGGCGAATGGGTCACGCCCAATTTGACCACAAAACTCATCCGCAGGCTGTCCGTCTACCCTTGACCAATCCGGAGCAAGGCCAATATCTGCACCTGGGCTGGCCGACAGCGATTGATACCCTTGTTCGATAATAGGCTGCCAGCGAACAGTCCCTTGGAACTCATCAAACAGCACAAACCACGCTGGGGAAAAGTAAGACAGATTGATGATCTCAGTACCTTCGCCGCCAAACTGGTCTCCTGGTTTCAAATATCTTCCGTCCACAACATCATGCACGTAAATTGAGTCAATTAGCCGGGCCGCCGTCGCTTGGTAAGGCCGGGTGCGAAACGCGTTCCAATCTCCCCTTTCGACGCGGTTACTTGCAAACACCAGCGCTGCCGCAATGTCAATGTCAGCATCACTCGCTGACCCTTCGCCAGTGATCACACCTGTGTTGTCTGCACGCCAATGGAACAAACCTGTGTCTGATTTGTACAAGTAGGTATATGTCGCGTTATAAATGACATTAAACGTCGCCTGGTCATTCATCATGACGGCCATCAGCATACCGTAACCACTACTTTCGCTGGTTGCTTGATAACCAATCGCCGGATCAAACACGAGACCCAAATTGTTTCCGCAGGGTTCCCCACAGAAAATAAACCGCTGCTGATAAGCCTGCCACGCCTCATCAACAATCGACCCCCAAGATTGCTGGTAGTAAGCATTCGCCTGTCTCGGCGCGCCGAACACCACGAAAATCAACACAACTGCCAGCAACAATCCAAGACGCTTATGCATAGTCTTCTCCATCATCATTCACATTATTGACATTCAACCAAAGATGGTCAAATTACTGGCCTTTCGGTTTGTGCAAGCCATTGTAGTGGAAAGACACTAATAAATTTATGACATGACCAGATAAATCTGGTTAAATCCGT
>CAWUJQ010000083.1:0-14926 GCA_963922445.1 uncultured bacterium | reverse complement strand
TTACAGATAATGCCAATGAGTACAAAAACCAGTGAAATCACACAACACAGACGGTGCGCTGCTATTACACCGCGCCCGTGTCAATCAGGCTGCGGCCCGTGTCGATGATGGACTGCTCAATGGGACGCAGTTCGAGTCCAAGAACCGTGCGCACCTGCTCATTGGAATAGGCGGCCTCTTTGCCGATGAGCGCCGTCATCGCTTTGGCCGTTGGGTCAAAGAGGCCAATAACCCGAAATACAACGTCCGGGAGGGTGGCGGTGGGGGCTTTGTAACCCTCGGCGGCAAAGTGTGTGTTGAGCAGCTTGGCCAGGTCCTGCGCCCATATGAAGCCGTTGCTCAGGATGAAGCGTTTGCCCACTGCGTCGGGATTTGTCATGGCCAGCACATGCGCCGCTGCGACATCGCGCACATCCACGATGTTGAAGCCAAGGCGCGGCATCGCGGGATATTCGCGCTTGAGCAAGGCAGACACCACCCGCAGCGACTCGCTGGCGCGGGCGTCGAACAGCGGACCAATCACAAATGCCGGGTTGATGGTTGCTACCTCAAAGCCGGGATTCTCTGCCACAAACTCCCAGGCGGCTTTTTCGGCATAGTGCTTGCTCTTGCTATACGGGTCGCTGACGGCAGGGTCTGACCAGTGGCTTTCGTCCCACACGGTGCCGGGGGTAAACGTGCTGAAGTTGGCAATCGCTGCTAGATCTCCAAACGGAGAGGATTTCTGTCTTCTAGGTTTCTTATACTACGCTATGGCAAGCGGCAGCATGACCGTGAAGGTGGTGCCTTCGCCTTCTTTTGACTCCAGTGAGATGTTGCCCTCATGCACCACCACAAAGTCGCGCACAATCGTTAACCCCAACCCAGTCCCATCCATTTTCGTCACGTTGCGTGCCCGGTGGAACGCATCAAAAACGTGCGGCTGGTCTCCCGCTGGGATGCCATAGCCCTCATCTACGACTTTAAAGATGAGCCATTGGGCCGTTTGGGTGACCTCGAACGTGACGCGCTTGCCGTTGGGGGTGTACTTAAGCGCATTGCCCAGCAAATTTTCAAACACTTGCCTGAGCAAATGCGGGTCGCCAACAAACTGCTTGAGCGGTGTGTTCACATTTAACGACTTCAGGTGGGCACCCCCGTCTATGATGACCACACTTTCCCAGATGGCGTGTACAAAGGCGGGCAGATTAATATCCGTCATCATAACGTCTAGCTTATGCGCCTGCGATTGGCTCACCGTCAGCACTTCGTCCAACAGCCGCGTCATATAAACGACCTGATCCTGCAAGATTTGCAGCTTCTCGCGCCTTTGCTCATGGGTATAGTGGCTGTCAAAGTCTTGCAACATGCTGGTGGTGGATTTAATGACAGTTAACGGGATGCGAAAGTCGTGGGAGGCAGTCGCAATAAAGCGCTCCTTCAGGTTGATGACCTTGCGCTGTTCCTGTGTTTCAATTCGTGCCCGCTCAATCTCCAGGTAGCGGGCTTCGGCCTGTTTGCGGTCGGTGATGTCCAGCAGCAGCGTATTCCAGGTGGTGCTGCCATCGGGCAAGCGATAGGGTGTGCCCAGCCCGTGTAACCACTTAATGGAGCCATCATCCATACGAATACGCCATTCGCAGTCCCATAGTGTGAGGGATGTTGCGGACTCGTCAACGCTTTTGGCAAACTGCGGCAGGTCATCTGCATGAATTTTTGCCCAGACGAGCGTCAGGTCGGCGTAAGCTTCTTCTGGCGTGACCTCATAAATCGCCTCGATGCCATCACTGACAAATGTGACTTCATCGCTGCCGTCAGGATAAAGGCGATAGCTAAGCACCATGCCGGGCAGCCGACGGGTGAAGTCTTTGAGCATCTTTTTCGTTTGATTGCGCTCCGTTACGTCACGCGTGATGGCCAATAGATAGATTAACGTGCCCTCGTCGTCGTAGATGGGCGTCAGGCGGGATTCAAATACCCTGATACCGTTCGGCGTCTCATAGTCAAACGTGATGATCTGTTCTTCGTGCGTTTCGATAACCACATCCCAGGCAGCGCGCCACCCTGCGATGTTATACGTCGGCATCCCCAATTCTTGGTCTGTTTTGCCAATCATCTTGGTTGGATCGTTACCCGTTAGCTGCCCCACTATCGAATTAACGTAGACGTAGCGTAGGTCGGGGTCAAACAGGGAGATGATGTCGCTTGTGTGTTCAAGAAATAACTGCTGGAGGATTTCGGGGGGGCGAGGCTGCGAAGCCTCATCAAGCAGGCGCTGCAATACATCATCAACCGATTGCCCGGTGCGGTTGGCAAGCTGTTGCAGCCGTTCGAGGGTTTTGGCGCTAATGTCTACCTGAGTCATAACCGCATGGATCACCTAAAACACTAATACTAAAAGTGGTGGTGTGACCTGTTAAATGCGCCTGATAGAAGCGCACAATAACTCATATAATTTGTATGAATAGCCTATCATCTAACCGGGCATGTGGCAAGCAATTGCACAGTCCTATTAATGTATTCGCAGCAGGCAAATGCGCCGCCATTTGTGTGCTTATTTGATGCGGGTGGCCTGCTTTTTTTGCTGTTGGCGTTTATACAAATACCGCTCAATCCTTGGGCTGATGCGCTGTACGGCCACTACCGTTGCAACAATATAGAGCAAGGTTATGCTGCCAGACATTATACCTCCCCATCCTTCGGGTATTTCAGGGTATAAACGAAAGACGACGGTGCTGATGGGTATCAGAATCCCAAAAAGTACAGCGCCTACAAGGATTGCCACAGGCCAAAATAGCAAAAACCGTATGATGTGGCGGTCGTCCTTCACTCGCTAATTCCCCTCGTCGCGGAGCCGCTTAGCCACCTCGATATTGTCACGCAGCGGCGGCAGATGATCGACCATGCCCATGCCCTCATACAGCCTGACCGCGCCTACATAACTGGTAATCGCGTCGTCATAGTTGGCCATATTGCCGTAGGCGTCGCCCATGCCGCGCAAAATGTTTGCCTCGGTAATCGGATCATTGCCCTCACGTACCAGCCGCAGTCCCTCCCGGTACAAACTGAGCGCCTGCACAAAGTAGCTCGTGCGGCGGCTGTCGCCCTGCACCACCCGCCCAAGCTCCGCATAGATGTTGCCCATCACTGTGAGCCACAACACAAGCGCGTTCTTGTCGCCCAGTTTGCGGTAGATATCGATGGCTTCCGTCATGTGGTCGAGTGCCTGCAAAATTTGGCCCATGCTAATCAAGCTGTTGGCCATGTTGCCCAACCGCTGCGCCAGCCCTCGCTGATCGCGCAGTTCACGGGCAATTTTGACAGACTGCGCGTGCAGTTCGATGGCGTCCTCTGCTTTGCCCGTCTCATCATAAACGAGCGCCAGGTTGCTCAGCCAAATGCCGCGCCCGCGTTTATCGCCGCTTTCCTGCGCCACCACCAGCGCCATGTTCAAATGGTGAATGGCCGCATCATAGTTCCCGGTTTCCCGCAGGATATTGCCCAGGTTGCCCAGCAGCCCCCCCTCGCTGATGCGGTCACCGTTGGAGCGCGCCAGTTGCAAGGCACGTTCAAGGTAATCGAGCGCTTCGTCGCTCATGCCCAGGCGGTTGTACAGCAGGGCCAAACTGCCCAGGTGACGGGTTTCTGCTTCGGTGTCGCCGTCGGCACGGGTATATGCAACCAGTTCTTCGAGCGCCTCAACCGCCACCACAAAGTCCTGCTGTTGGATAGCTTCACGGGCAGTGCGGAGCAGTTCGACAGTGCTGCGGGTCATGGCTAGGTGTCGTCCTCATCTTCGTCTTCGTGTTGCCAAAGCTGCTGGCCAAGGCGAATTGCCATCACCCCGCCGATGAGCGCTGCGCCCACAGCCCACACCCACGTCAAGTCCCGGCGCATCCCCGGCAGGGTGTACGCGTCGCGGGTGACATCCAGGCGGACGACCGTTAGCTGATTGGTCAGGTTGGGCAGCGTCAACGGGCTGACGGCGTCGCTGTCCGTCATGCGCGCTATCAGGGCATCAAAGACGGCGGGCGCACGCTTACGAAACAGGAACAACGCCCGCAGTATCTCCGCCGAATCCTGAACGATGTAGGCGGTGGCACCGTAAACACGGTTGCCCGCCTGCACCGTAGCGACCGGGTCAGCAGCCAGGTTCTTAATCCAATGCGGGCGGTTGCCCCAGCCCGAAATTAAGTAGACCTTTGTGCCGTGCATACGATATTCAACAACAGTGTGGCGGGGCAGGCCGCTCTTGTTGCCGCGTGTGGTTAACACCACCAAATGCGCCTGATTGAGCAGCCCCCCAAGGCCCAGCCTGTGCAGCAGCAGCGGGGAACGCAGCAGCCAGCGTGCAATGCCCTTGGGGTAGGGGATAACCGCTTGTGGCGGGGCGGACGATCTCGGTTCCGGAGTGAACAAAAACAAACTCCCAGGTCAAATGATTGTGACAAGTTGGCTTATATTTTAGCGCAAGAGCCGCCATTATGCGTGGGCAGGCCATGCGCCCGCGCGAGAAACGGCCAACAGAATATGAAACCCGTAAAATACCTAACGCCCTCAGGTAAAGTACTGTAAGATAAGCCCAAAGCAGCGGGGAGGTTGCAGGCTATTTCATTCATTGGCGTATGACGCCAAAAGTGAGTTCAAGGGGCGATCACGAATATGACGGCGGGTGCAACCCAAACCCAAACGGATGTAGTTAACGTTGCTGTGCTGGGCTTATTCGGCGCAGGCAAAACGACGTTCGTCAACACCATCAGCCAGCGCGTCGCCAAAAAAGGCCACGGCCCGGCCCAGTGGTACTATGGGCAGGTGGATGTAGACGACACGCTTACCCTCCAGTTTTGTGAGCCGCCCAGTGCCGAGCGCTTCGATTATGTGTGGCTGCGTGACCTCATCGAAGGGTTAGACGCCGACGGCTACATTATTTTGCTAGACAGCACCAAGCCGGAGCTGTTTGGCGAGTTCATCAGCGTGCTGTACACCGTGCGTGCCAATTACGCCAACGTCCCCATGATTGTGGCGGCCAACAAACAAAATCACTATCGTGCGTGGAGCACCAACGACCTGCGTGTGATGCTGCGCATTAGCAACGATGTGCCCATGATGCCGTGCATTGCCACCGACTTTGAGGTCGTTAAAAACGTGGTGCTGCGGCTTATGTACAACATTTTCGGTCGCTAGGTCGCTTTTTCCCGCTTAAACGCGGCCTTCGCGCCTTCGGGCGTGTCCCACAAAAAGCTCACCAACTCCCAGCCCGCATCGCCAAACTTATTCAGTTGCTCGGTAAAGCGGTCGGCGTCCATGTGCCTGTCCATCTCCGCATCGTCGGTCACGCGGCTGTCTTTGATGAAAACCACCAGGTACTCGTACTTTTTGGCCATGTCAATTCGTCCCTATTTTGCATTGTGTACGAAATTGCATTGTACTGCATTTTGGGTGGATGCGCTCTAGGTGGCGGCGTCATTTAGGGGCAGCAGCCGCTTAAAGTGCCACCCGCCAATAGACACAGCGACCATCTCCCAGCCGTCCAAGCCCATCTCGGCAATCAGGCGGGGCCGCAAGTACTGCACACCTTCTTCGTAGTTTGCCGCCACAAATTCAGTATGCTCGGCACCGTACACATGATAGATGGTTCGCGTCATCACCACCGGCCCTGCGGGTGATTCGGTGAGCAGCGCGTATTGCCACTTTTGCACGCTTCAATCCTCTATATGAAGTTCACAGTTTGTTTTTAGTTTGTAAATATTGCCCGTTCTGCCGTTAGATGCCAGAAGCAACGCTTGTTATAGTGCGTTATACTTGGTAAAATCACGAACGTCTTAAAGTAATCTTAAACTTGACGGGTCACAACGGTGCAAGCGAGTGTGCTGCATCGTGTTGTGTGTGACCCGATGACTTTCACAAAGTCAGTTAATCAAATTGAAAGGAGCAGCCCTGCGCCACACAGGGCGCAGGTGCAAAACGCTATGATGTATCAAGCAACCTGGGCTGATGACCAGCAAACGGCTGTTTACCTGGAATTTAGCGGGACATGGCAGCCACAGGACTTCCAACAAGCGCATATGGACTTAGCAGCGATGCTCAACGATGTGAGCCACGCAGTAGCAGTGGTGGTCAACGTCATTGAGCCGCGCCCCATTTCAATGGAAGTGATCGCAGAAGTTCAGACCTTCCTCAATATACAGCACGCCAACCGTGGCAAGATGGTCATGGTCGCCCCGGCCAACTTCCGGCGCGGGCTAGAAGAGATCATCAGGCGGTCGTTCGGGGGCAACTTGCCCGCTCACCTCCGCTTTGCTGATGATTTAACCGAAGCCGAGCGCGCCCTAACGGCGTGACTTTCGGCAAACCAGCGCCCACACCCGGTGCGGAATATCAACCGGGTCGTTGGGCGCATGTTGCTTTAAATAGGCTGCCAGCGCTGCGTCGAACGCAGCAACCCGCTCCGGTGACAGGCTGGCCGCCACCCCCGCACTCGCCCGCACCCGTCCTCGCCACGCCTCATGCGTGTAGGGTACCGCTGCATTAAAAGAGAACGTCTCTACTTGGGTGAAGCCCGCCGCCTGCACATCGTACAGCCACTGCGGATAGACGCCGTGCCGCCCAAAGCGATCCATCTTGCGCGGGTTCCAGGTGGGGTTATGCTGCTGCGTGAGCGCTACCGTTGCCTCCACCACGTTACCGGGGAGTTCGAGCCAGTCGAAGTGGGCAATCACCAGTTTGCCGTCAGGTCGCAGCACTCGCTTAAGTTCAGCAGCGGCGCGGGGCCGGTCGAACCAGTGCCAGCACTGCCCGGCAGTGACGCTATCAAATGTACCGGACGCCAATCCGGTGTGTTCTGCCGGGGCACGCACGTATTGAATGGAAACTCCTGCCTCAGCATCCAGGTCGCGGGCCGCCTGCATCATCTCATCGGCGGGATCAAGCGCGGTTACGGTGCAGCCGCGCAAGGCAAACCCCCGCGCTAATGTGCCCGTCCCGGTGCCCACATCCAGGATGTGCTGGCCGGACACACCAACCTGATAGCTTGCCAGACGGTCGAAAATGGCATCGGGGAAGCCCGCCCGGTACCGAATATAGTCTGCGGCGGTTTGGCCAAAGTTGATGGATGGTGTAGTATGAGTCATCGGTAGCGTTGCCGTATTGCCGTGTGAAAGCGTGAGTTTAACGCGGTCAACGGAGGAAAACAGCCGTTACAGCGATGAACCAGCAATAAGTGCTAACAAATCTCGCGTTTTGTTGGTTAAAGCGACCAACACGTTTTAAATCCACACCAGAAGCCCCTTCTAAATCACCCGCCACGCCCAAATTGTATAGAGTACACAACGAAAGCCCACCTACGTTTGGCCGATGATTGAAATCACACAACAACTCGTCCGCCAATTGTGTACTTTTGCCAGGAAACCACAGCATTTCCATTCGTTGTTGTAAAAAGTGGCTAAAAAAGACACATAAACTTTATTCGCTTGTCACCTCATGACGTACCTAACAGCCTCTTAAACTTCAGCCAGCTTAAATTCAGCGCTCATTTCACGCGCTTGCTTATTTCATTCAGATTCGCTCACAGGAGGGGAACATCCATGAGCAAAACAACAAGTAAAACGCTGCTACGACTGATCGCTATTGCAGTCGGTGCAGCCATTATGGTGTTTGGCGGGTTAGTATTCGCTCAGGATGAGGGCGAACCTGCTGAAGAGCCTGCCGCTGCCGAAGAGGCCGCAGTCGAAGAAGAAGCCGCTGCCGAAGAAGTGACGATGGTCACAACTGAGCAGCTTGACGAAGTGGCTTACCGCATTGACTACGTTTGGATTTTGGTGGCTGGCTTTTTGGTCTTTTTCATGCAGGCTGGTTTCGCCATGCTGGAAGCGGGCTTCATCCGGCAGACGGGTGTGGTCAACTCGCTCACAGAGAACTTCGTGGACGCGGGCTTAACGGGTATCTTGTTCTGGGCGGTGGGTTACACCATAGCCTACGGTACCAGCCAGGGCGGTTTCTTCGGGGGTGGCGACTACCTCTTCTTTAGCGGCATCGCAGCCGATGGCACCCTAAACGGTGACTTATACCTGGGCTTCTTCTTCCAGTTTGCCTTCGCTGCGGCGGCTTCCACCATTGCAACGGGGGGTATGGCCGAGCGCACCGACTTCGTGGGCAAGATCATCTACGCGTCAATCGTGGGTGCTGTGCTTTACCCGGTTGTCGTTCACTGGATTTGGGGTGGCGGCGGTTGGCTGTTCGAGGCTGGCTACAATGACTTCGCGGGTAGCGTGGTCGTTCACATGGTCGGTGGTATTTTGGCTCTGGTCGGTGCGATTATCATCGGGCCGCGCCAGGGTGTTGATCCCAAGAACCCGCCCCGCCCGCACAACCTGGCGCTGGCAACCCTGGGTACCGCTATCCTGTGGTTCGGTTGGTACGGCTTCAACGTCGGTTCCACCCTCAACGCTCAAGACCCGGGCCTGATGGGTCTCGTTGCAACCAACACGACCCTGGCTGCTGCTGCGGGTACGGTTAGCGCGTTGTTCTTCGCTTATTCCACACAGGGCGGCAAGTGGGACTTGTCCCTGGCCCTAAACGGCTCACTGGCGGGCCTCGTTGGTATCACGGCAAGCTGCGCGTTCGTTGCGCCGTGGGCGGCTGTCCTCATCGGCCTGACGTCTGGTGTGGTTGTGGTTGTTTCCATGAAGGTGGTACAGGGTGCTGGCATTGACGACGCCGTCGGCGCATTCGCGGTTCACGGCGCTTGCGGTATGCTCGGTGTGTTAAGCATCGGCTTCTTCGGCATCGAAGAACTGCTGTGGAGTGATGTTGGCGCTGGCCTGTTCATGCCCAACGGTGGCATTGGCCTGCTGTGGCTGCAATTCTACGGTATGGCAGCCGTCCTCATCTGGACGACTGTTACCGCGACAGTGATGTTCCTGGGCCTGAAGGCCATCGGCAAGCTGCGCATCCCGGACAAGGCAATGGATCAGGGCATCGACGTTTACGAGCACGACGCCAGCGTATGGCCAGATGTTTTGGACATTGACGGTGAAAAGGGCGCTGCCCCCGCCACTGGTGACTAATCCTCACGCCCTCTAGCAAGACTAGCATCTCTGATGCCCTGGTGAGTTCGCTCACTGGGGCATTTTTTATTGCGGCAGCAGTTCCGTCGGGTTGAGGAGGGGCGCGGGCACATCATCGGCGGTTCCTTCTGGCGGTGCGGTGGGCGCAACGTCGGTAACGATAGCGGTTGGGGCAGGCGTCAGCGCGGCTTCCAGGTTATCCAGGTAGGTGACCAATCGAATAAAGCCCGCTGCCAAAATGCCAACCAGGAAAACCAGCGTAACGACTGCAATCAGGATGAGGCGCGAATTGCGGTCTTGCTGCACCGTTGCCGGACTCGTCGGACGCTCGTGCAGGGGCATTGTCCGGCTTTCTTCGATGACGGTTTGTGATGCGCGCTGCACGTCTACAATGGGTGTGATGGAGGGCAGGTCGTCCTCTTTGATGCCCGCAACCGCGTCTTTGAAGGCCTCGGCAAACGCCACACAATTGGGAAAGCGGTCGTCCGGTTCGCGGGCCAACGCCTTCAAAATGACCGCTTCGGCTCCCACGGGCAAGTTATTGCGGATGGATAGCGGATGCGGCAGCTTTTGCGAGGTCATGTGCATTCGCAAAATTTCTATTGGCGTTTCAGCCCGGTAGGGTGTGTACCCGGTGACCATCTCGTACAGCACCACGCCCAGCGAATACTGGTCGGTGGGCATACTTACCACAAGGCCCAAGCTCTGTTCGGGACTCATATACTGCGGCGTGCCAATGAGGTGGCCGGTTTGCGTGATGTGGGTGCCTTCCATCATGCGGGCGATGCCAAAGTCGGTCAAAAAGGCGTTGCCAGCGTCGTCTAGCAAAATGTTGCTCGGCTTTACGTCGCGGTGAATCACGCCCTTGGAGTGAGCGTAGTCCAGCGCCTGCGCAATTTGCAAGGTAATGCGGCCCGCATCCGCAAAGCGCAGCGGCGATTCTTTGATCCAGTCGCGCAGGGTGCCAAACGACAGGTAGCGCATAATCATGTACACAATCTCGTCCTGCTCACCGGTGGCGAACACAGGCAGGATATGAATGTGTTCAAGCTTGGCCACCGCTTTCATCTCTTGCTCAAAGCGGGCGCGGAAGGTCTCATTACCGGCAAACTGGCTGGGGAGGACCTTTACGGCCACATAGCGATCCATATTTGGGTCATGTGCTTTATAGACCGCGCCCATGCCGCCTGCGGCGATTTGCTCTACGATGCGATAGCCGCCGATTTCTTGTCCGATCACAGGTTGCTCACTGTCCGTCTAGATGTAGGTGTGCGTCATTGTAGCGAAGAACGGGGCGCTGTGGGAATTAACGTTGTGGGTTTGTCTGGTTGGCCGCTGCGAAGTGGGCCAGATGGCCCATTTTGGGCCGCTACGCGGACTTTCCTAGGTTGTGTTAAGGGGCTGTTATGCCAATGCTGATGACGATGGGGTATGTTATGAACTGATTCTGACGCTGGTATTCTTAATGCCCTATGAGGAGAATCAACCCATTACACTGTTTTAGAGGATTCTAATGACTGTCCACGTCTGTTTACTGGAAGATAACTACGCCCTCCGTCGCTTTTACGTTAACGCCCTGCTCAAAGCAGGCTACGAAGTCACCGAAGTCAGCGACCTTAAAGAGGCCAATGCTGCCCTGGATCAACTGGACATTGACGTGTTTGTGTGTGACATCGAACTGGCCGACGGCAATTCATGGGGCCTGCTAGATCGCATTTTGGCAGCAGGCAAGCCGGTTGTCACCATGTCTGCCTATTTTGAGCATTCGCACAGCAGCCGCGAAAAAGGCATCCACAACTTTTTGATGAAGCCATTCCCGGTGCGTGAACTGGCAGAGCAAGTGACGGCTGTGCTAGGCACAAGCGCGGGCGTTTAACCCCGCTACACCATGATTTGGGCGGGGTCTGCCAATACAAACGGCGTCTCACTGTCCCATAGCATATCCGCCAGTTGCAGGATGTACTCCTGCTCCCTGGCGCGCTCTTGCGGTTTGTGGCTCATCTCCGCCGGGTAGGTGGCGTCGTCGGCTGTGTCGGGATGGACAACGATTTCCGTCACACCGCCTAACCGCGACAGCGTATCGAGCAGGCTGGCCGGGTCTTGTTGCAGCCATGCCTGGATGCTCGTCAGGTAGTCTGGCGTGGCCCGAAGGTTATCCGGGTGGAACAGTTCCTCTGGTGCCTGCACAAAGAAGTTATACGGAATGACGGTGCTGCTCGTCTGGAAGACGCGCACCCAACTGACCCCGTAGCGCTCACCCAAACGTAAAACCAACTTCCGCAGGGACGGCACCACATGAAAGTGCATGTGCGTCGTCAGGTGGTCAGGCTTGCGCCCCGCTTGCGCAATGTACGACTCAATTTGCGCGACCATCTCCGCTTCTACCGCTTCTAACCAGTTTTGTGCCGGGAACATCGCCCGTGGGAACAGCATCGTGCGCGGTTGAAAGCGCCCGTCAGCCAGTGCGAGGCCAGCGCCGTTGGTCACATCCGTGAGCGGATAGCCATCCGTCAAGTTGAGGTGAACGCCGCCTTTAAGCGTAGGCGTTTGCGACAGCATATACAGGGCGTGGTCTGCTGCCGGGAAGTTCATCATAACGGTGGCAGTGGTCACTATCCCGGCCTGGTGCAGCTCATAGGCAGAATTGTTAATGCCTTCGGATAGGCCGCAATCGTCAGCCGTGACGATCAACTGGTGTGTGGCGTGGTTGTGCATATAGCTCCCATATTGTCATGCAGATTACAACATGTTAAATGACGCACCATGAAGAGTCTACTCCAATTACCCTTACGTGTTAAGGGTGTGTGCGCTAATGGTGATCCCCCTGTCATCAACCCGCGCCAGTGGCGGCGCTGCTGCCCGCCCCGTTGTGATGATGTTGGCAATCGTGTTGGCCGTCACTTGCAAATTGCTCTCGTTTGTCGCCATCAGGTAAGCGCCGTTGTCCAGGTAGCCACCGCGCCCGTTGTGCTTGACGTTGCCCATAAACGTGAACGTAATTTTGCCAGCGCGCTTGGTCACGTTCCATGTTGAAAGCGGCAGAATGTCGATGTGGCCGATGTGCCAGCGGCTCGGTGACAGCACCCAACCGATGCGCTGCACCCCGTCACGCTTGCCGTACAGATGATAAATGTGTTCTGCCTCGGCAGCGCCCGGTTCCCCGCCAACAACGCCGCCCAGTGAAACAACGGTAATCGGCGCGTCAAGCATGCGTTTGAGGTAGGGCACCACCCCGACGGCAATCTGCCCGCCGCCGCTGTACCCCAGCAAATACACCGGGCGACCGCTGCCGCGCTGGTAGCCGTGAGCCAGCAGTTGCGCCGCAATCAAGCGGGAAAAGCCCGTGTTGTAAATCGGGCCGTAGCGCCTGTCTGCACTGACGGCGACCTGAAACGCGTTGCGAATGTTAATCAAAAAGCCCAGGAAGCGCCGCAACCCCCTGCCGCTGAGCTTCATGCGCAGCGCAAAACGCCAGAACCACGCAAACACCCGCTGCCCTGTAAGCGCTTGATTGCGCACCGAGTACGGATACACATCCTTAACGACGGTGACGTGGGGCAGCAGGGCGTCTAGCAGGTCGAGCAGTTCGTTTTCTTCGTCCAGGAAGACGTCCCCGCTTACCCCGCTGATGCCCGTCAGGTAAACCAGATAGGCTTCGGTATCGGCGGCTTCGGCGGGCTTGTCTGCCGGTTCCAGTTCGTCGGGCAGCGCGTCGTCGCCTTCAAACCAGCCCGCCCACCATCCAAGTGTTTCTAGCGGGGCCAGCAGCAGTGATACCAACAGCCATAATGCTAATACGGTAAAAATCAGGCTGGGTTCCAGAGATAAGGGAACGTTCACGATTTGCGCTCCTCCCCGTCGCCCATAACACGCTCTACAAGCGTGTCAAACGTGCGCGAATCGACCGCGTCTTGCACCCGCAGCACCAGGCGCTTACCCGCTGCCAGGTTACGCAGCCGCCGCGCCCACTTGACAAACGGTTTGCCAATGGTGGCGCGCATCACCAGGATTACCAGCCCGCCCGCCGCGCTCACGATCACAGCCTGGTACACCGCTAGATCAAGCACGGTGCCCACGGCGAACACAATCGCGACGAATACCCAAAAGTACAAAATCGTGAGGATGCCCGTCCCAAAGTACGGGATGAGGCCGAGGAAGCCGAAGATCAGCGGGGTGTAGCCGAGTCCGACGGCCCGGATGATGGCCAACGGGGAGACATCAGGCCGGAACAACAGCGTCGCAATCACCCAAATAGACGCAATCCACAGCACATAGCCGCCCAAAAACAACACGGAGCCGATAAACAGGCTAATCACAAAGCGGCGCGGGCCAATCTCGTTGACGAACAGCACCACACTCTGGCCGATGCGCTCACTCAGGCCTGCGACGAGGACGATTGCCACAGACACATACAATACCCCTGGCTGGTCGTGGACAGCAGCAATCACACCGCGTTCACGCCGCAGGATGGCCCCCACGATCTTGAAGAATGTGTCGAGCGCGGCCCCAACGCTGCTCAGGTCGATGTCGAATGGCTCCATGCGATGTACTGCGTGCTTTCTTCCCCATTTGTTGGTCCCTATTCTACTCGCAATTCGCAAGCGCGTCATTAACAATACACAAAATCCGGTTTGCACCTTGCCAGCGTGGGCATGGGTCGCCAAACTGTGACGTATGACCAACATTCTGTTTATCAGCAGTTATACAGGCCTGGGCGGTGGCGAAACGGCCACACTCACCCTGGCAGACCACCTCAGCGGCTACACCCCGCATTTGTTCGTCCCGGCAGAAGGCACGTTTGCCAGCGCATGGCGCGAACGCGGCTGGTCGGTGCATGTGCATCCCTATCGGGGCGCAACGGTCTACTTTGTGCCGCCTGTGTGGGCACGGCTGCCCATCAGCCGGACGATAGCGCGTGTAATTGCTGACTGCGGCATTGATGTGGTTCACAGCGACTATCACTCGCTGCCGATGGCACTGCCTGCGGCACAGCGGGCGGGGGTGCCGTGCGTGTGGACGTGTATGGGCTGGTGGTTCAAGCCGAAGCCGTGGCAGCGCGGGTTCTTCCGGCAGGCAGACGCGACGTTCGCCCACTCACAGGCCATACGCGACGGGTTTTTGGGGCAGCCGCCATTTATGCCGCCGGACGGCGTGCAGGTGCTTTACCCCGGCGTGGATACGTTCCGGTTTAACCCGCGCAATGATGGCACCCGCGTTCGTGAACAAATTGGCGCGTGGGATGACCCCGTGATTGTCATGGTGGGGCGCTTCCAGCGGGTGAAGGGCCAGGACACGTTCATTCGCATGGCAGCCTATGTCGCGCTGCGCTTCCCGCAGGCGCACTTCGTTATTGTGGGGGAGAATTTGCAATCAGCGGCAGACCGGCACTACAAGCAGCAGGTGTTAGCCCTGGCCAAGTTAGAACCGCGCCTGCGCCTACACTTTTTGGGCTATCGCAGCGACGTGGAAAGCGTGCTGGCGGCTGCCGATGTGGTCGTGTGTCCGTCGCACTTTGAAAGCTTTGGTGTAGCTAACGTGGAGGCGATGGCCAGCGGCAAGCCCGTCGTTAGTACCAACCGGGGCGGCCCGTCAGAGGTGGTGGTGGACGGCGTGACGGGGTATCTGGTGCCGCCAAAAGACCCGAAAGCCCTGGCAGACCGGGTGATTGAACTGCTGCACAGTCCGCACACGCGCCGCACGTTTGGCACCGCAGGCCGGATGCGGGCACAGCAGGTGTTCAGTGCGGGGGCGGTTGCCGAGGCGTTTGATACACGATTACAGAGATCAGTTTGTAGTCACTAAAACGAACAGCTCTTTACTCATCTCGGGGCAATCGCATCAAAAGGATTCTCTATTTCTCTTCTTTCTTTCCAGAAAGAAAG
>CAWUJQ010000082.1:0-14973 GCA_963922445.1 uncultured bacterium | reverse complement strand
GGCCAGCAGTTCCCGCATGGAATAGCTTTCACTGTCCGAGGCGCTGAGCAAATACGGCGCACTGAACTCGTGTTTGGCAAAGTAGCGCTCGATGGCAAAGGGTTGTAGGTTCATCACACATTACTCTGGAATCGTCAGGCTGAGTTGGTAGTCAGCGGTTTCGATGTCGTCTGCGGCGTTGTAGGCGAAGGGTGAATCGCCAACTGTGAACACATACGTTTCCTGTACGGTGGGGGCGAGTCCAATTGCGCCGCTGGCCAGTTCGCTGCCTTCGAGCGTGGCCACGAGCGCCAAACCGTTTTCGCTGACGCGGTAGGCGTTGAACAGCGGCCTTAGGTCACCTTCAGCAAAGCTGTACTCCACGCTGAATGGCCCATCTTGCTTGGTGGTGTAGTAGTTGATGAGGCTGTTGTTCTGAACGGTGCCATCAACAGCAGCGTCTGTGACTAGCTCCACAGGCTGGATCATTTGCAGGCGGTATTCGCCTTGATCTTCACCCATGCGTCCGTCATCGCGGGTGACGATAAGCTGGTAACCGCCCGTCTGTGGCATGATGACGGCCAACGTTGCACCCCGAAAGCCGAAGCTGCGGAGCGTATCGGCAACGACGTTGTTTTCTGCGTCGTAGAGTACCATTTCTGGGCTGGTCAGTTCGGTGTCGTCGTTTGTGGCAACGAGTTCGAAGATAATCAGTTCGCCAGCGGTGGCTTTCAGGTCGTAAAAGACTTCAAACTGGGTGTTGTCGATAAAGTCAACAAACATATCCCCCGGCTGGATGGGCTGTGGGGTATCGGATTGGGCAGTTGCAACTGCAAAGGCAGCTGCGATGACAATCAGCACGAGTAAGCGTTTGCGCATGGGGCGCTCCCGTTGTGTGTGGATAGAACCAAACTTACGTTGGCATTATAGCAAAAGAGCGCGCCGGGGCATCCCAACGCGCTCTGCAAATTTCACAACTTTTACAACTTGTGCGTTACATCATGGACTGCATTAGCTTGTCGAGCTTGTCCTTGGACGGGCGCATGTTGTCCGCGTCCAGGTGAGCCAGCGGCGTTGGCGCAACCTGCTGTTCCTGGGCTAGCGTAATGCGCGGCTCTTCGTAGTACAGCAGGCCCGTGATGAACAACTGCTCCCGCTGGGCGCGTTCCAGCATGGTGATGGCGGTTTCGCGGTTGCGTGGGTCATAGTCTTTGTCCGTCTTTTGCAGGCGGATGTACGAGCCGTCGTGCATCTTCACATTGTAGATTTCACCTTCACCCACCTCGGACGTGTCGATGTTAATCTCGTCTTTACCCTCGACAAAGTCCGGCGCGAGGTACTGGATTTCGTGCAGGGCAATCTGGTGCTTTTTGCCGTAGTCGTAGCTTTTGGTGGACGTGTCTTTGTTATTGAACGTCACGCACGGGCTGATGATGTCCAGGACGGCTGTGCCATCGTGGTGAACAGCGGCCTTGATGAGTTCTTGCACCTGCTTGGCGTCACCGCTAAAGCCGCGGGCCACAAACGTAGCCCCACCTGCGATGGCTTCCAGCGCGAGGTCGATTGGCGGCATTTCGTTCTTGCCGTAGTACTTCAGCACCTGGCCTTCGTCGGCGGTAGCGCTGAACTGACCCTTGGTCAGGCCGTAGACGCCGTTGTTTTCGATGATGTAGACCATCGGCACGTTGCGGCGGATGATGTGCTTATACTGGCCCAGGCCGATGCTGCCCGTGTCGCCGTCACCGCTAACGGCAACCGTCTTGAGGGTGTGGTTAGCCAGGTGCGCGCCAGTGGCTACCGACGGCATACGCCCGTGAATGGCGTTAAAACCGTGGGAGCGGCCCAGGAAGTAGGCGGGCGTTTTGGATGAGCAGCCAATGCCGCTCATCTTGATGACTTCGTGCTGGGGTAGCCCCAGGTCATACATTGCGCTGATGATCTGGTTCGAGATGGAGTCATGACCGCAGCCTGGGCACAGCGTGCTTTTGCGGCCTTTGTATTCGTTACGGGTTAAACCGAGTGCGTTTGTCTTCGCCATGATTACTATTCCCCTTGGTTCTGCTTGATACCATTAACAACGTAGCTGGGTGTCATCGGGAGCGAATCGCCCAGGGCAAGTGAAACGACGTGTTCTGTACTCTTGTTGGTTTCCATACGCAGGATGCGCAGCAGTTGGCCGTCGTAGTCGTTTTCAACCACGAAGACCTGCTCGTGGCTGAACATGAAGTCATAGACGGAATCGGCAACAGGCAGGGCGCGCACGCGCATGTAGTCCGTTTCGATGCCGTCAGCCTTCAGGCGGTCGCGTGCTTCCATAATGGCGGGTTCGTTAGAGCCAAAGGTGATGATACCGATCTTGTTGCCGTTGTCTTCAACGATGGGCTGGGGCAGCTTGGCGCGCATGTTCTCAAACTTGCGGTGCAGGCGATCCATATTCTGCATCCAGTGTTCGCCCTTTTCGCTGTAGACGGCCATGTCGTCGTGGCCGGTGCCGCGTGTGAAGTAGGCGGCCAGCGGGTGGTCGGTGCCGGGCAGTGTGCGGTACGGGATGGCGTCGCCGTCCACGTCCTTGTAGCGGCCCCACATTTCGCCATGCTCTTCCTGGAACTTCTCCAGGTCAGCGGCGGTAAGTACCTTGCCGCGATTGATCGGCTCATCTGGATACTCGAACGGGTCGGTCATCCAGTAGTTCATACCCAGGTCCAGGTCGCTGGCCACAAAAATCGGCCCCTGGTATTCCTCTGCAATGTCGAAGGAGCGCCAACCGAACTCGAAGCACTCGGCCACGGTGCCGGGCAGCAGGCAAATCTGGCGGCTGTCACCGTGGCCCAGGTTGTAAATAAACATGATGTCGCCCTGGGAGGTGCGTGTTGGCAGGCCCGTGGACGGCCCCATGCGGATAATGTCCCAGAAGACGCACGGAATTTCCGCAAACTGTGCCAACCCTGTGAACTCGGCCATCAGGCAAATGCCAGGGCCGCTGGTAGCGGTCATAGAGCGTGCGCCTGCCCAGCCTGCACCGATAATCATACCGGCAGCGGCCAGCTCGTCTTCGGCCTGCACAATGGCGATGGTTTCTTCGCCGTTTTCCGTCTGGCGCAGCTTCTTGTGCTTAATCACCCCGTCAACCAGGCTGGTGGATGGGGTAATCGGATACCAGGCGACCATGCTCACACCACCGAAGATAGAACCGAGGGCAGCGGCTTCGTTGCCGTCAATCATGATTTTGCCTTCGGTCATGTCCATCGCTTCAAAGCGGTATGGATCACGCTTTTCGGTGTTTTCGACCGCGTAGTTGTAGGCATTTTCTACCAGCGGGAAGTTCATGTCTGCCAGCTTAGCCCGGCCACCGAAGTTATCCAGCAGCGCACCGTAGACCACGTCCAGCGGAATTTGGAAGATTTGCGCGACGAAGCCGACATAAACCATGTTAGCAATACGGTCGCGGAAGTCAGACGGGACGCCCGCTTCTTTCACCATCGCCTTAACGGGCATCTCGTAGTAAACGATGTCGTCGCGGCTTTGCGTCCACTTCCACTCTTCGGGCAGCAGCACCACACCACCCGCCGGGGCGCCAGCGATGTCCTCAGCGGCGGTCAGCTCGTTCATCGCGACCACGATTTCGGTCGTGTCGCGACGGGCCACGTAGCCGTCCTTGCTCACACGGATGGTGTACCAGGTGGGCAGCCCCTTGATGTTACTGGGGAACAGGTTTTTGCCGTTGACCGGGATGCCCATCTTAAACAGCGAACGAATGAGGACGCTGTTCGACGTTTGGCTGCCGGAACCGTTTTTGGTAGCAACGGTGAACGCGAAATCGTTGACGATGTCGCCTTCGATGCGAAGTTGGCTTTCATTTTGTAAGTTGATTGCCATGATTTGGGACGGCGCGCGTGGCGCTGGTCTCCTTTCGTCTATACAATAAGACTAGAAATGACTGATAACGATAGACCTGCAATCTGGTGCAGGGACTAATCTCTTTCACGGTCAGATACGGGCTGTTGGGCAGTTTGCACACGGAGCAGTTCGGTGTGTTCGACAAACAACAGGCGGGCGTCGGCAAAATTCCCTGCGCAAATGGCATCCAGAATGCGTTCATGGTAGTCCCACACCTCTTGGTGATAGCTGAAGTCCGCATAGCGGTTAAGGGCGGCGGCTTCGTAGGCATCCCAATAGGCTTTGAGCAGGTCAATCACGAACGGGTTGTCAAGATGCGTGAAGACAGTTAAATGAAAGGTGCGGTGTTCTTCGTGGGGAATTTGGATCCAGCGGGCGTCTGCAAGTTTGGTACGGGCGGCGTGGATTTGCTCGCGCATGATGGCCGTTTCAACCTTTGTTAGCTTGGCACAGGCTTCATTCCAGTAGGCTGTTTCCAGGTGGACGCGCACCGAGCCAATATGCTCAAAGTGATGCACATCTTTGGCCAGGGCATACAGCAAACTGAGGCGAATAGCCGGTGTAAAGCTAAACGGATTCAAGCGCATCCCTGTCTTGCTGCGCACCTCTACTAGCCCCATTGCGCGGGCAACTTCAAGCTGCTCACGGATTTTGCTGATGCTGATGTTGAGATGTTCTTCCTTTTGTAACTCGCTGAGCGTTGGCAGGCGGTCTCCGGGTTGGAAGTCGCTCTTGGCCAAGTAGTTCAGCAGTTCTGATGGAAGGTTTAAAGACGACATGCGCTATTCATCTGATGAATCGGATTAATCATACTTACGGGTAGTCTATCATGACCAAGAGATGAATGTAAAGCGTTGTGGAGGATTTCTAACTTTAATTCACAAAATTGGGGGAAGATGAGAGTGAAGATAGGCCAGCGCCACAATAGCGAGCGTGCGCACATCAAGTTTTTAGTGATGGTTTTAGTGAAATGCGGTCTAAGAGTGGTTCGCGCTCAAACCACTCTCAACCAATAACTCACAACTGAATACTTTCAACTCACAAAACGAGTGACTCACGCACGTCTTGGAAGATGCTGTCCAGGTCGGCGGCGTTCACGACAAAGTCGCAGTGATCCAGGTCAACCGTCAATATCGGGGAGGCCGTCCAGCGGGCAATCCAATCGTCGTAGAGGGTGTTAAGCTGCTCAACGTAGGTCGGGTCAATGTTTTGCTCATAGTCACGCCCGCGCCGCTGGATGTGTTCGAGGAGGGTGGCCGTGCTAGCTCGCAGAAAGATGACAAGGTCGGGCGGGGGCAAAAAGCTGGCAATCGCCTGATACAAGCGGCGGTAGGTGTCGTAGTCGCGGCGGCTAATTTTGCCCTGACGGTACAAATTGCAGGCGAATATCTCCGCGTCTTCATACACGGTGCGGTCTTGCACCGCGCTGCCGGTGTGGTCAACCAACTGCCGGTGATGCTCCAGGCGCTTGCCTAAAAAGAACACCTGCGAGTGAAAGCTCCAGCGCTGCATGTCGTCATAGAAGTCGGCAAGGTAGGGATTTTCTGCATTGGCCTCGTAGAAGGGTTGCCAGCCGAAGTTATCGGCCAGCAACCGCGTGAGTGAGCTTTTGCCCGCGCCGATGTTCCCGGCAACGGCCACAAAATAATCGCGGCGGGGCACAGTACGCACAGGCGCACCTGCCAATGACGGTTGGATGTAGTGATTCATGTATTCGCTTTCATGTTCTAACCGAGCAGCAAACAGAAAACCGCAGCCCCTTATGCAGCGGTTTCGATAGCTAGATTATACTTTTTGTTCTACGCAGTGGCAGCCCGAATCGGGTTGCAATCTCGTTAAAATCGCCTACACGTGCTGCTTGAGGGTGGCCAGCTTGTCGCAGGCTGCCTCCAGGATGTCATCGGTTTTGCAGTAGGCAAACCGCACGTGCTTGTTCCCAATGTGGCGGTGGTCGTCGCTGTAAAACGACCCCGGTGGAATGCAGGCAATGCCGACTTCGCTGGCCAGGAACTCGGTAAAGGCCATGCTGTCACCGTCGTGCAGGTCGCTGAAATCCGCCATGATGTAAAACGCCCCCTGCGGATGCAGCGTCTTCAATCCGGCTGCGTCCAGGCCTTGCAGCAGCAGGTCACGCTTGCGGGTGTACATCGCATTGAACGTGGTGAAGTAGTCATCTGCCATGTTGAGCGCATGGGCTGCGCCAATCTGCCCGGCGTGGAAGATGGCAAACGAGGTCAACTGGTGGGCACGCCACACCCCCTCAATCAGATCCGGCGGGCCAGTGACCCAACCGATCTTCCAGCCTGTGGCGCTAAACGTCTTCGCCATGCTGCTCACGCGTAAGTTGCGCTCGGCCATACCGGGCAGCGTGCCAATCGGCGTATGACGGACGCCATCATAAGTGAGATGTTCGTAGACTTCGTCACTCACGCAAATGGCGTCGTACTGAATGCACAACTCGGTAATCAGGTTGAGTTCTTCGTCACTGAAGACGCGGCCTGTGGGGTTATTCGGCGTGTTGATAACGATGGCGCGGGTGCGCTCATTGAAGGCGGCCCGCAGCGCGGCCTCGTCAATCGTCCATTCTGGCGGTTGCAGCGGGACGTACACCGCTTTGCCCCCGGCTGTTTCCACGATGGGCACGTAGATGTCGTAGAACGGCTCAATGACAATTACCTCGTCGCCGGGGTCAATGCTGCCGTAGAGCGCGTCAAACAAACCCTCGGTGGCACCCCCTGTGACAACGATCTGCGTTTCTGGGTCGAGCGGCGTGCCGTAGAAGCGGGCGCTGTGATCGGCTATCGCTTGGCGCAAGGCGGGCGCGCCCTTGCCATGCGCATATTGGCTGTACTTGCCGGAGTGCATGGCTTCAACGAGTGCATTCACGACTTCTGGGGGCGTGTCGAAGTTGGGGGCACCTTGGCCCAGGTTGATGCAGTTGTGTTTTTCGGCCAGGGCGTTGATGGCGGTAAATATCGTGGTGCCGAATCCCTGAACGCGGTTGGCGTGTGTGGGCATAAATGAAGTCCTTTATGGTCATATAGGAAATATTGCGCAGGGGTTTGATGCATCAAACCCCTGCAACAAGAATTAATTTGCTGAATAGGTTGGCGCAATCACAATCTTGCCAAAGAATTGCTTAGCCTCAAATGCCTGTTGTGCTTCACGCAGTTGATCCAGCGGATAGGTGGCGGCCAGCAGCGGTTTGATCTTGCCCGCGTTGATGTAGCCGACCAGCGTGCCAAACTCTGAGGCAGTGCCCAGCGTAGAGCCAATCAGCTTGAGGTGACGTAGATACAGTATGCGCAGGTCAATTTGCACATGCGGCCCAGCAATCGCGCCACACGTCACAATGCGCCCGCCCGTCCGCACGATTTGCATCAGCGTGGAGAAGCCAGCGCCACCCACCACATCAGCAGCGGCATCAATCGTATGATTGGCAGTGGCCGTTTCAAGGTCGTCTACATCACGCGGAATGACAGCGATTGCGCCCAGGTCACGGGCGAAGTCCTCTTTGCCGCGTCCAACAACGGCGATGGCAGATGCGCCACGCGCCCGAATCAGTTGCAGCAGGGCTGACCCCACCCCGCCGGATGCGCCCGTTACCAACACGGTTTCGCCTGCCGTGATGCCCGCCCGCTGAAGCATGTGTTCCGCAGTGAGGTAGGATGTGGCAAACGTGGCGAGTTCGGCATCGGTGAGAGAGGATTCGACCGGATAGACATTGGACGCAGGCACAGCTACGTACTCGGCAAAGCCGCCGGGCCGCTCACTCCCGATGAAGTCGATGTCTTGCGGGTTTTCAGGGTCGGCGTTGTACAGCGTCGGGTTGACCATCACGCGCTGGCCGACCTGCATACTATCTACATCTGCGCCGACGGCAGCCACTTTGCCCACGACGTCCGCCCCCTGAATAATCGGGAAGGGGGTGCCGCCCTGCTGCCAGCCCGTGAGGTTGTCTTCGTCCGCGCTGTACCAGCCCTTACGCAGGTTCAAATCCGTATTGTTGAGGCCGCACGCACCCACGCGCACCAGCACCTCCCCGGATGTTGGCTCCAGTACGGGCACCTCCGCCAGTTGGAGCCTCTCCACATCGCCAAATCCCGTAAGCTGCATGGCCTTCATCGTCGCCGGAATCGTCATGTTAGCTGCCCAACGTCTTGCGGGCCGCGTGAACCATTTTGTCCACCCGTTCGTTGTATTCGTCCCCGCTGTGGCCTTTCACCCACTTCCATGTGATGGAATGGCGTTGGGTGGCGTCGTCCAGGCGCACCCATAGGTCTTTGTTCTTGACGGGCTTTTTGCTGGCGGTCTTCCAACCGTTGCGCTTCCAGTTGTTAATCCAACTGTTGATGCCGTTTTTGAGATAGGTGCTGTCTGTGTACAGTTCGACATCACATGGCCGCGACAGCGCTTCCAGCGCTTCGATGGCGGCGGTGAGTTCCATGATGTTGTTGGTGGTGTGCTTGAGCGCCCCACTGAGTTCTTTTTCGGCGTCGTCGTACAGCAGCAGGGCGGCCCAGCCGCCAGGGCCGGGGTTGGGGGCGCAGCCGCCGTCAGTATAAATGGTGACTTTTTGGGTCAAACTGGGGTCCTTTGTCAGGGTTTGCGTTCAATGTAGGTTTCTACGCTTGCGATGCCTTTGCCACGTAGCCCACACACCAGCGTAACGGGGTCGCCATGATTGAGCGTGAATTCAAGCACGGGGCTGGTGGCACTGCTGCCGATGACGTGCTGAACGTATATCTGGTGTGGGCCGGTGGGCTGGTGCAGCGTCTGGCGGTCGTTGACGTTCAGGTTCGTCACGAGTACACCGTCCAAGTAAACAGCGAGGGGCTGTGTGAGGCCCGTCATGGCGAACTCGCGGTGAATGGTGATAACTTCTGTCGCCCCTGCTGATTCCGGTGAGTCATCGGACGCAATGGCAGCAATCAGGGTGTCGATTTTGCGCTGGTGATTGACGCCGACCTGCCCTCTGAGTTCAATTAACACCGCCACAAGTGCTGGCACGCCGGGTTCTAGATCACCGTATTTCTGTAAATCGCTGACCAGGCGAGCCGTAAACGTTGCGTTATCACCTGTCCAATCAATGCGTTGCAGCACGGGCGACCCGAACAGCGCCTTTTCCACAATAGCGCGGCGGCTGCCGATGTTCATATAGGGTGTCATGAAGTCAACAATGGCTTTAAACGTGTCACGGTTCACGGCTTAGAATGTCTATCTTTGCAGGCGGTATCTGTATAGTCGATGATACAGCAGGCCGCTGGATGAAACAAAAAGAGCGACAGCGGTTGCCGTCGCTCTATGAGATTCATGTTGGTACTGACTACATCAAGTTACGCAGCACCGTATGCAAGATGCCGCCGTTCTTGTAGTAGTCCACTTCAACGGCGCTGTCCAGGCGGACGGTCGTGTTGAACTCAACCGTGCTGCCATCAACAGCGGTTGCCGTCACCTTGAGCGTTTGACCCGGTTGCAGGGCGTCGTTCAGGTCGGGGATATTAAACGTCTCGTGGCCCGTCAGGCCGAGTTCTTCCCAGCCCGCGCCGTCCTCAAACTGAAGTGGCAGCACACCCATCATGACAAGGTTGCTGCGGTGGATGCGCTCGTAGCTCTTGGCGATGACGGCCTTCACGCCGAGCAACTGCGTACCCTTGGCCGCCCAGTCACGGCTAGACCCCATACCGTAGTCTGCGCCAGCCAACACAACCAGGTCGCGACCTGCTTCCTGGTAGCGCATGGACGCGTCGTAGATGCTCATCTCGTCGCTGCTGGGGATGTGCAGGGTCACACCGCCCTCACTGCCTGGAATCAACTGGTTGCGCAGGCGCACGTTGGCGAACGTGCCACGCCACATCACCTCGTGGTTACCACGGCGGCTGCCATAGCTGTTGAAGTCACGGCGTTCGATGCCGTGCTCAGTTAGGTATTTGCCTGCCGGGCTGTCCTTAGCGATGCTGCCTGCCGGGGAGATGTGGTCGGTCGTGATGGAATCCCCGACCAGCACCAGAACGTGCGCATCCTTGACGGGCTGCACTTCGGGTACATCTTTGGTGAGGCCGACGAAGAACGGTGGCTCTTTGATGTAGGTGCTGTTGTCGTCCCAGTCGAACACGGCGCTGTCTGCGCTGGGAATCCCGTTCCAGGTTTCGTTGTTGGTGTATACCTCACCGTATTTGCTCTGGTACATCTCCGGCGACAGGCTGCTCTGGATGACTTCCTTGATTTCGTCCTGTGTCGGCCACACATCCTTGAGGTAGACCGGGTTGCCGCTCTCATCGTGGCCAATCGGGTCGTTGTCGAAGTTGATGTCCACCGTACCGGCCAGAGCATAGGCCACCACCAGCGGCGGCGATGCCAGGAAGTTAGCCTTCACATGCGGGCTGATGCGTCCTGCGAAGTTGCGGTTACCGCTCAGTACGGCTGCTGCAACGAGGTCGCCTTCTTCAACGGCACCTGCGACTTCTTCTGGCAGCGGGCCGCTGTTGCCGATGCACGTCGTGCAGCCGTAGCCCACCGTGTGGAAGCCGACGGCTTCGAGGGCAGGCGTCAGGCCAGCCTTGTCCAGATACTCGGTCACGACCTTAGAACCGGGGGCGAGGCTCGTCTTGACGTAGGGTTGGCGATTGAGTCCCTTTTCAACGGCCTTCTTAGCCAGCAGGCCAGCCGCCACCATCACGGACGGGTTGCTGGTGTTGGTGCAGCTTGTGATGGCTGCAATCACCACCGCGCCATGACCGATTTCGACCTGCTCGGCCTGTTCAAACTTAACCGGAGCCTTCGCAGCCACGGCTTCGCCCGTCACGTTGAAGCCGCCAACGGAACTGGGCGGTGCGCCTAGCACTTCCTGAAAGCGATCTTTCACGCCACTCAGGTCGATGCGGTCTTGCGGGCGCTGCGGGCCAGCCATGCTCGGTACCACGTTGATCAGGTCAAGTTCGAGCGTGTCCGTGTAGATGGGGTCGGGGGTGTCGTCCGTGCGGTACATGCCCTGCTCTTGGGCGTAGGTGCGCACGAGGTCGGCTACCTTTTCATCGCGGCCTGTGCGGATGAGGTAGTTGCACACTTCCTCGTCAACCGGGAAGAAGCCCATCGTCGCACCGTATTCAGGGGCCATGTTTGCAATCGTGGCACGGTCGGGCAGGGTCATGTTGCTCAGGCCCGCACCATAGAACTCCACGAACTTGCCAACCACCCCCTTCTTGCGCAGCATCTCGGTTACGACGAGTACAAGGTCGGTGGCGGTAGCGCCTTCGGGCAGTTGGCCCATCAGCTTAAAGCCGATGACTTCCGGCATTTGCATGAAGATGGGTTGGCCCAACATGGCCGCCTCTGCTTCAATGCCGCCCACACCCCAGCCGAGGACGCCGAGGCCGTTAATCATGGTGGTGTGGCTGTCTGTACCCACGAGCGAATCAGGCAGGGCAATCAGTTCGCCGTCGGCGTCCGGGTCGGCATATACTTGGACGACTTTCGCAAGGTATTCCAGGTTCACCTGATGCACAATGCCCGTCGCCGGGGGCACGACCTTGAAGTTGTCGAATGCCTTTTGGCCCCAGTGCAAAAACTCGTAGCGCTCGCGGTTGCGCTCGAACTCAAACTGCGAGTTGATGAGCAGTGCATCGCTGCTGGCAAACGCGTCTACCTGCACGGAGTGGTCAATCACCAGGTCAACCGGGCATACCGGGTTGATTTTCTGCGGGTCGCCGCCAGCGCGCTCCATCGCACTGCGCAGCGCTGCCAGGTCAACCACAGACGGCACACCTGTGAAGTCCTGGAGGATGACGCGGGCGGGCTTAAACGGGATAGTGGTGTCCGGGTTGTCCGCGCTCCAATTGGCCAGCGCACGCACGTCGTCTTCGTTAACTTGGTAGTTATCCAAATTGCGGAGGGCGTTTTCTAACAGGACCTTGATGCTGAACGGCAGCCGGTCAATGTGACCGATGCCCGCTTTTTCCAGGGCGCTAAGGCGATAGATATTCACCTCACCGTCAGGCGTGGTGAACTTGCCCTTTGCGCCGAATGTGTCTACTCGATGGCTCATGCTCTTCCTTCGCTTTGTCTGGTCAATAAAGTCTGCGGTCGCGAGCGTAGTAGCCCGCCGATTACATTGGAGTTTTATGAGTTGATGCACGTATTCTAGCGGAGAGACCCCCACTTGTCAGTGGTTGTGCGCGGCGCATTCGCAGTCATAATAGAGGCAATAACACGGGTTTATCTTCAAGATAGCGCATAGCAAAGGGGCGGCCACATGACCGATCAATCACAGCAGAACCCGAACGACAACGACCCGCTGAAGGGCTTTATGTCTCAATCCGAACAGAGCATGTTAGGGCAAATACGCAAGCTGCAACATCACTTTCGCAGCAACGTTCCGGCGGAAATCGCCCAGAAGTCGCAGGGGGCATTTGATGTGAACCTGACACCCGGTGAACGCGGCACACAAAGCGTGGACTCCCCGGTATCGCTGCTGGTGTATCCGCAAGACCCGTTTGTGAGTGACCCCGAAGTGCGCGAACTGCCTGCCGAAGATGTGCAGCCGGGGTTGGTCAACAGCCGTGTGCGCATCAAGGACAGCCGCCACCCGGTCGCGCAGCCTGACGAAGATAACAACTACCTGTATTGGTCGGGCACGCCGGAGTTTAATCAGGTGAATGCGTTTTATTACGCCACGCTCACGCTGCGCACGTTCGAAAAGTTTGCGCATCGGCGGTTGGGCTGGGCGTTTACCTCGCCCCGTCTGAATATTGATCCGCATGCGGGCGATGGCACCAACGCGCTGTACAACGAGGATGACCGTGCGTTGGGTTTCTTCTCGTTTGAGTTTGGCGGTGAGTCGTTTAATACCGCGCAAAATGCGGATGTGGTCGTCCACGAGACAGCCCATGCCGTGATGGACGGGCTGCGCGACCTGTACAACGAGTCCTTTGGGATGGGGCCGCTGGCCTTTCACGAGAGCTTTGGAGACATGGCGGCGGTGCTGGTGGCCCTGCACGACGATTCGCTGGTGTGGCGCTTGTTGCAGTGGACGGATGGCGACCTGCGGGTGGATAACTTCGTCAGTGAAGTGGCCGAACACCTGGTTAGCACCATCAAAAGCCTGGAAGAGATGCAGGAGATCGGTGAGCGGACGGTATACCTGCGCAATGCGCTCAACAAGTTTACCGATGTGCCGTTTGACGATATGGTTTACTTCCCGGACAAGCCGGGGCGCACACTAGGCCGGGAAAGCCACAACTACTCGCGGCTGTTCACCGGGGCGTTTTATGATTTGCTGGTGGCGTTGTATGAATACATCTGCGAAGCCAATGGTGCCAAGCCCCGCATCGCCATCCACAGGGCACGCGACTTGGTGGGCAGCTTGCTTGTTTACGCCGTTGAGTTGGGGCCGGTAGGTGAGTTGACGTTTGCGGATATGGCGCGGGCCTTCCTGACGGCGGATGTGCTGCTGCACAGTGGCAAGCACACCGACATCGTTGCAAGCGTGTTTGCTGCGCGCAACATCCTGAGTGAGGCTGACGCCACGGCTCACCTGGAGACACTGCGTGAGCTGCCGGAGATCATTCTGCCGGATTACGTGGACAGTGCGCTGGAGGCGGGCATCTTTTTGGTAGAGACGGTGCAGCCTGCGCTGGGCCTGCCGGACGTGGAATACACGCCCATGAGTGCCCATCGTAACCAGCGGGGCTTCGCCTTTTTAACGTACTTTACCTCTCGCCGGATTGTGTTAGCAGGTGAGCAGTACGGCGCGTTTGAGGGCGTGGCTGTGGATGTGTTTGGTGGTGTGACGCTGGCCTTTAATGCGGCAGGCCGCATGGTGAGCGCGCTCAACCGCCCGGTAACCGATGAGGACATCCGGCAGGTGCAAGTGATGACGATGGACTTGATTCAGCATGGGTTGGTCACGGAGCAGTCGGTGTATGGGCGGGGCAAGGTGCTGTCCGATGAGATTCGTCACGACGAACTGCCGTCTGTGCAGCCCCGTTTGCTATACCTCAACGACCTGCCGACGATGGAAGGCGGTGAGCGGTTTGCCAAGCTGGTGCGCGTGCCGGTCATATTGGATGCAGTGCCGCCGCGCCGCGAGAACTTCGTAGAATACCTCAAAGGTTGGGCAAGGGAAGAGCGATGATGTTAAGGCTTTCATTATTGCGCTTATGAAATGCTCCCTGCTAGACTGCGACAGTACTTTGGTACTTTATGCACATAACTTTAACCTGACTGAAAGGTAAACCGATCATGGGGCGCGGAAAGAATCGTAAAAGTTCCAAACAGCGCAAGAAGACGCAGCGCCGTAACACAACCATTGCCGTTGTTGTGATTGCCGTGGCGATTGCGGGGCTGGCGATCCTGGTCACGCGGCCAGTGGAAGTGGAAGTGGATGAGGTCTTGCTCACCCGCTACGCGGGCGTGCCCACTAGCGTAACCGATCGTGGCTTCCCGATATTGGGTAACCCAGAGGCCCCCGCTACCCTGGTGGAGTACTCAAGCTTTGGCTGCCCCCACTGCGCGGACTTCCATGATGATGTGACAAAGAACATCGTTGATCGGGTGCGTGCGGGTGAAATGTCCCTGACGTATGTGCCGGTGGTATTGAATGGCGAGGCTGATGCTGCTGCAAAGGCTGCCCTGTGTGCGGCAGATCAGGGCCTATTCTGGGAGTACCACGATTTGCTGTTCAACTGGCAGGAGGTGTATTCTGCGACGGCCTTCCAGAACAGCCGCTTAGTGGCCGGGGCCGAAGCCCTGGGCATGGACATGGAGCAGTTCAACGCCTGCCGCCGGGGAAACACGCTTGAGATTACGCTGGACAACGCACAATCGGCATTTCGTGCGTCCGGTGGCACGGGCACGCCGACAATTGAACTCAACGGAGATCGTCTCGCTCCCCCGTATTCACTGGCCGCAATCGGCTCACAAATTGACCTCGTGATGCAGACGGCACAGCCCGTCCCGGTGGTTGTGGAAGAAGAAGCCCCGGCGGTAGATGACGCCGAGGCCGTCGAAGAGACAGAAGCCGCCGTTGAACCAGATGAGGCCGAAACCGAAGAAGCGGAAGACGCTGAAGAGGTGGCTGAGTCCGCGAGTGAGGCACCC